>DAGU01000041.1:0-15581 GCA_002498285.1 Methanomassiliicoccus sp. UBA386
ATGCAAACTCTCACCCCTACCGGCAAAACCATGGCGCCGGTCGAGGGGAGGATTGCAGTGATTCTAAATAAAGACGTACGTTAAAATATAATCCATTTTCTACAAGATATCGGCCAAGTCTCGCCGAGATGATCCGATCGCAGCATCATTATCGCCGGGATAGCGATCCTTCGAAAACAGAAAGCCCCCCTCCCCGGCAGACGGGAAGAGGGGGGAAATGGTTTGCGCTCACAGCGGCATGAACTTGTAGCCGTAGTGGATCACGCCGGCCGCGCCGTCGTCGCTGACCTTGCGCAGCGTGGTGCGGACCTTCATGCCGACCTTTACCTCGTCCAGCTCCACGTCGATGATCTGGCCGGTGATGCGCACGCCCTCTTCCATCTGCACGATGGCGATGACGTAGGGCTTCTGCATCTCCAGCTGGGACGGGGCGTCGTGGACGATCGAGAAGGTCAGCACCTCCCCCTCGCCGTTCAGCTTGAAGGGCTCCATCTTGCCGATCGACTGGCGGTGGCATGTGGGACACACGGACCGAGGCGGGAAGTATACCCGCTCGCACACGCCGCACTTCGTTCCGATGAGATTGTACCTGGAGGCGTTCTCCCTCCAGAAACGCGCCACTGCCATCAGTTCACCCTCCCCAGGATCTGGACGACCACGGTCGCGCCAGTGCCGCCCACGTTCTGGGCCAGCCCGACCTCGGCCCCGGCCACCTGCCGCTTGCCGGCCTCGCCGCGGAGCTGATGGACCAGCTCCACCACCTGGGCCACGCCGGTCGCTCCTATGGGGTCGCCCCTGGCCTTGAGGCCGCCGGAGGTGTTCACGGCCAGCTTGGCGCCGAGCGTGGTCTGCCCGTCGGCCGTGGCCGCCCCGCCCTTCCCCTTGGGGAAGAAGCCCAGGTCCTCGATGGCCAGTATCTCTGAGATCGTATAGGAGTCGTGCACCTCGGCCAGTTGCACGTCCTTCGGTCCCAGCCCGGCCCTCTCGAAGGCCCGCCGGGCCGCCACCATGGTGGCGTCGAAGCGGCAGGGCGAGTCGCGGTTGGCCAGGGACAGGGTGTCCGAGGCCTGCGACGTCGCCAGGACCTTGACCGGGGTGTCGGTGTACTTGCGGGCCTTGTCCATCGGGCACAGGACGACCGCCGCGCCGCCGTCGGACACGGGGGCGCAGTCGAACATTCCCAGCGGATCGGCCACCGGGGCGGACTTCAGCACCGTGTCGAGCTTGATCTCCTTCTGGAACTGCGCCTTGGGGTTCAGCGCGCCGTGCTTGTGGTTCTTCACCGCCACCGACGCGATCTGCTCCCTCGTCGTCCCATACTCATACATGTGCCGGCGCGCGATCATGGCATGCAGCGCCGGAAAGGTCGCGCCGAAGGAGGTCTCCCACTGCTGGTCCGCGGCCATGGCCTGGATCTCGGTCGAGAGCGTGTCGCCCACGTCGGTCATCTTCTCCGCGCCGCCCACCACGACGATGTCCTGCATGCCCGAGGCCACGGCCATGACGCCCTGCCTGAAGGCCAGGCCGCCGGACGCCCCAGCCGCCTCTACCCTGGTGGCGGGGATGTGGTCCCTGGCCAGCCCGGAGTAGTCGGCGATGAGCGCCCCGATGTGCTCCTGTTCAGTGAACTTGCCGGCCGACATGTTGCCCAGGTACAGCGCGTCGATCTCGTCGCCCGACAGATTGGCGTCGTACACGGCCGCCAGGCCCGCCTGTATGCCCAGGTCGCGCAGGGACATGTCCCATAGCTCCCCGAACTTGGTGTCTCCCACCCCGATGATCGCGACCTCTCTCATTCTATTGCCTCCTTCAACTTGATCTTGTGCTTGTACTTCGCATAGGTGGCGTAGTCGATGAACTTCTTACGCTCCACCAGTTCCCGTACGGTCGGCGCGGCATCGCGGCGCAGCCCCTCGATGGCGTCGGTGACCGTTATGTCGAAGGCGTCCGAACCGGCGCCTGAGCCGTACGCGACGGCGAATATGCGCTGGCCCGGCTTGGCGATGTCCAATACGGAGGCCAGGCCGAGCGGGACCGCGCCAGAGTAGGTGTTGCCGATGAACGGCGTCAGCAGGCCGGTCTCGATCTGCTTGTCATCGAAGCCCAGCTGCTTCGACACCCTCATCGGGAACTTCCCGTTAGGCTGGTGGAACACCGCGTAATCGTAGTCAGCCGGAGTGGTGCCCATGACCTCGAAGAGCCTCTTGGCCGCCGAGGTGATGTGCTTGAAGTAGGCCGGCTCACCGGTGAACCGTCCGCCGTGGGACGGGTAGTCCTGGCCTTCGCGCCTCCAGAAGTCCGGCGTGTCCGTCGTGTACGACACGGTGCGGTTGATCTTGGCGACGATGTCCTTCGAACCGATCAGGAAGGCCGCGCCGCCCGCCGAAGCGGAGTATTCCAGCGCGTCGCCCGGCGCCCCCTGCGAGGTGTCGGCGCCGATCGCCATGCCGTACTCGATCATGCCCGAGCCGACCAGGCCGAGGCAGCACTGCATGGCTGCCGTTCCGGCCTTGCAGGCGAACTCGAAGTCGGCCGCCGTCATGTCGGGCGACGCTTCGATGGCCTCGGCCACGATGGTGGAGGTCGGCTTGACCGCATAGGGGTGCGATTCCGAGCCGACGTAGATGGCCCCGATGCGCTTCGGGTCCACGTCGCACCGGCGCAACATGCTCCGGGCCGCTTCCACGGAGATCGTTATTACGTCCTCGTCCGGTCCCGGCACGGACTTGGAAAGGATGTAGAGGCCGCGGCTCATTGCCTCGCCGTCAGCCCCCCACACCTTTCCGATCTCCCCCGGAACGATGCGATAGCGCGGAATGTACGCGCCGTAGCTTACGATTCCTACGTCCATGGTATCCACTCTAGATTAGTTTCTTGAGCCGGTCGACGATGGTGCCGACCGGGAGTCCGATCTTGATCAAAGGGATTTTCTCCAGCGTGGCCAGCTTGAGGGCCAGGTCGTCCACGTGCTCCGGACGGTGGTAGCAGACCATGCTAGGCTTGAGGGGATGCGCGCGTATGGCGATCATCGGGGAGCGGCCGAACTTCACGCCCGTGAAGATGAGCGCGCGCTCACTGGACCAGCCATATATCTTCAGGTAATCGAACGAGCTGAGGGCGGTGATTGCCTTGATGGAATCGATGATCGTGTACCCGTGGATATGGCAGTCCAACGGGACGCGGGGGGTCAGGTTCTCGCCCTCCATCATGTCCACGAACTCTTCGCCGGACAGGCTGGTGCAGAACTCGTTGATGCTTATGATGCAGTCGTGCTTCTCCCCCATGTCGTACCGCTTTAGCACCTCTCCCCCGGTGCGCTCGTCCAGTTCGATGAGGCCGTCGACGATGCGGCGAACGATGGTTATGCCGGGCGATTTCCTTCTTCCCGACTCATAGTCGCTGATGACCGACGGCGAGAAGCCAAGGTGCCTGGCCAGCTCCTGCTGGGATATGCCGAACTCCTCTCTCCACTTGCGGATGGTCTTGCCCGCATCCGCCGACAGGGTGATCTCTCCAGCGATCTTCTCGCGCAGCTGGTCCCTCATCGAGCGGCGTCACGTCAAGTGCGTATATATAAATGTCGAGAGGAGCAATCGACAAATCCCGTAGCAGGAAGATGCCAGTCTTGCGATCACTTGCCGGGCGAAAGGCATCGCCGCGAGTCGGCCCTATAACCGGGCCATATTATGAAATGCATGGATGAGGGAGCCGTAGAGTGCCGTTCCGACCTGTCGGGCCTTCCTCGTTACCCGGTGTTTGACAAGAGCACTGCTGTTTAGATCGATGTCCCCCCGGCCATGAGCGCCAGACTGATTGTAGCAGGCACAAGTAAGAGATCATCGGTCAATGCATTCGCGTGATACGGACGCTCAAGCTAAAATTGATGCTGACCGACGAGCAGAAGGCCTCGCTGCTGCGAACCATGGAGGCATACACAAGAGCGTTCGAGATCGCCGCCCGGTGGGGCTACCAGAACAGGTGCGCGAACAAGTTCGAGGTGCACCGAGGAGTGTACTGCACCATCAGGCAAGAAGTCCCTGGCCTCCCCGCGGCGCTGGTACTGACGGCCAAGGACCAGGCGTGCGAGGCGCTGAAAGTGGTCAAGTTCAAAAACGATCCCCTGGTAGCGCACATATGCGGCCGTGCGACATCTGTGGGAGGAGGCCAAAGCGTGATCCCGATTACCATGTTTGAATGACGTGGACAGATTGAAGTGTGACCTGCGAGACCCATAGAATGACCAAGAACATTGCGAACATGAACTGCTCCGTTTTCGCGCTCGAGGACTTGAGCCGCATAAACCGCCAACGGTGGGTCACGAAGGGGCTCAAGGTCAAACTCCATCAGTGGCCATACCGTCAGTTCGAGGAGTTCCTCAGATACAAAGCGGAGGAGCGGGGCAAGCAGGTCGTGTTCATCGACCCGACCTGCACCTCTCAGCAATGCTCACGATGTGGCCATATCGACAGGGAGAACCGCGTCGGCGGATGGTTCAGGTGTTTGAAGTGCGGCTGTCAGATGGGCGCCGACCTGAACGCCTCGAGGAACATTGCCCGTTTTGGCAAGATCGAAATGGGCAGGCTGCATGCCAACCAGCCGAATGCGACGGACGATGAGGAGGGCCATTCGGGCGGCCAAGAGTGTTCCGAGTCCAGTTGCAAGCTTCTTCAGATGCGGAGTTACAGACCTCGCCCGCACAAGAGCAGTTGGCCCTTGGGCGCACTCATACCATGATGAGCGGAGAGGACTGGGGGGTCGATAGCTTTTTTAACCCACCTCCGTATTAGCCCATCCTAACCCCATGGGGCCGTGGGGTAGCTTGGAATCCTTGGGCGTTCGGGACGCCTAGACCCCGGTTCAAATCCGGACGGCCCCACCATTTCTCCTTTTCCGTTGTTTATCACATCGTATTTTGACCTAAAGGAGATGCACTTTTTCGATCCGAGATGATGCCTCGCCCTCAATCGCTAGGACGCTACAAGCGGCCAATCCCTTTATATGGAATGGTTTTCAATTTTTTACTCATGAGGCTCAGGGAGAAGGAGATCACCGACAGGGGCGAGATCGAGGAGCTATTGAAGAGCAAGAACGTATGCCACTTCGCCATGTGCGACGGTGCTTTCCCGTACGTGCTGCCGACGACCTATGGCTACGCGGACGGCCATTTGTACATACACTCCTCGAAGAAGGGGCGCAAGATCGAGGTGCTGAAGGGGAACAACCGCGTGTGCTTCACCGTGGACACCGGCCACGAGCTGGTGCAGGGCCCGCTCGAAACGTCGTGCAAGTCCACCATCAAGTTCAAGAGCGTGGTCGGCACCGGACGCGCCATATTCGTTGAGGACGCGGAAGAGAAGCGCAAGGCCATGAACGTCATCATGGGCCAGGTGTTCGGGAAGGCCGACTTCAAGTACTCCGAAGAGGGCCTAAAAGACATGGCCATCATCCGCGTGGACATCGAGTCCATAACCGGCAAGAAGAACGGGTACTGAGCTCACATCGGCCGGGCGACGTCGAACGGGGCGCCCTCGACCGCACAGACGCGCTTATAACGAGCGAGCGGCATCTTCACCACGTGGAACGCTGCGCCGTGGGCATCGACATCGGGCGGACCAATTTGCGCGCCGCCCTGGTGAGCGCCGAGGGCGAGGTGCTCGCCTCCGTCAGGGAGCGCACCGACGTGTCCGGCGGCCCCCGGGCGGTGGAGGAACAGGCGGCCGCGGCCTTCGAGCGCGTTGGCGGCCGCGATGCCTGCGCGATCGGAGTGGGCATCGCCGGACAGTGCGACGTGACCCGCGGCGTGGTGCTTCGCGGCCCGAACCTCTTCTGGCCGGACGTGCCGTTCCGCGATCGTCTCGCCGGCCGCTTGAACATGCCGGTCACGCTGCGCAACGACGTGGTGATGGCCACCGTGGGCGAGTGGCGCCTGGGCGCGGGGCGGGGATGCCAGAACATGGTCGCGGTGTTCGTCGGCACCGGCATCGGCGGGGGGGCGATCGTCGACGGAAGGCTGCTGGAGGGAGCGAGCGGCTGCGGCGGCCACTTCGGCCACATATCGGTGCAGCTGGACGGCCCGCGGTGCGGATGCGGCCGGAAGGGATGCGTGGAGGCGTACGCCTCCGGCCTAGGGCTGGCGACCAGGGCGAGGAGCGATCCGGCGCTTCCGTCCTCGTCGCTATCGCGCGCCGGGATCGACGGCGCGGCGGTGTCCCAGGCAGTGGAGGAGAACGACGCGCTGGCCCTCCGGCTGCGGGACGAGGCGGCCGCGGCGCTGTCGTCGGCCCTGGGGAGCGTCATCAACTGCCTGGAGCCCCGCCTGGTGGTCCTCGGCGGCGTCGTCATGGACATGCCAGGGCTGTATGAGCGATGCGCGAGAGGCGCGCTGGATAGCTGCCTGCCAAGCCATCGGAGCGTGGCCATCGTCCGTTCCTCCCTCGGCGACCTGTCCGGGGCGATCGGCGCGGCATCAATGGCGCTGGACCCCCTCTAGCGCTTCTCCGCCTCCCGGTCGATCGTGTCCAGCAGCGACCTCAGGCGTCTTCCCCGCTCGGCCAGCTCCCTGGACGAGAGCGTCCCGCCCTGGGGGCACAGCTCGTCGACGATGATGACCCCGTCCTCGGCCATGTTCACCGGGTACAGCACGCAGCCCAGCGGCCGGGAGCGGTACTCGCGGCATCTGCCCGCCCCAGCATCGTAGAAGACGCACCAGCCGTCGGCGTTGCGAAGTCGCGGTATTCCGTCCTCGCCCATGACGGCGAAGTCCTGGCGGCGATGGCCTCTTCGCTCCAGACGGGCCATGTCCCCTTCGGACAGCTCCATCTCCGTCTCGCGGCAGCATCTCCGGCAGTGGGCGCATCGCATCCCGGCGACGTAAGCGACGAGAGCTATTAGAGGTTCGCTCGGTCCACCGGCACCTTATCGGCCACGTGGTCCTCCAGCAGCATGATGGGCGGGGCGAAGAACGAGGCGGCCCCGATCACGATGAGGATGGCCCCCGCCGCCAGGAACCAGGGCTGTATGCCGAACGCGACCGATATGGGGGCGGCGGCCAGCAGGCCCACGGGGATCATGGCGTTGGAGATCGCGCCGAGCAGGGCGAACACCCGGCCCTGCAGGTCCGCCCTTATGCCGCGCTGCAGTATGGCCACCACCGTGCCGTTGACCAGCGCCAGCATGATGCCGATGAACAGGCACGCGACGACGGCGATCATGTAGCCCCCGGGGGGCAGCAGACCGATGACGCCGACGCCGACGCCCAGGAGCGCCAGCGCGGCCATCCCGGTGACTATCTTCCTCCTGGTGCCGCCCCACACACCCAGAAGGACGCCGCCGGCGATCATGCCGGCCCCGGCCATCGACTCCATGGCCGCGTACTCCAGGGCGCCCTTGCCGAAGTACTCCAGGGTGTGCAAGGGAAGAAGGGTGAAGGCCGGGGTGATGAGGAGGTTGGCGGTCATGAAGATCAGCACCACTGCCAGCGCCCCCTTCCACGACCACAGGTAGCTCATCGCCTCCCCCATATCGCCAAGGACCGAGGTCCTCGGAGCGTCCTTTGCCCTCCTCACCTCCGGTATGCGGACGGCAACGAGGGCCGATATGGCCACCGCCGCGGTGATGATATCTATCGACAGGATGGCGCCCATGGGCAGCGCGGCGATGAGCACCGCCCCCAGGGGCGGGGCGATGATGCCCGACAGCCCCTGGACGCTTTGGTTCAGGCCTCCGATGCGGGCGAGGTGCTCCTCGGGCACCATGAGGGAGGTCGACGCCTGCATGGCCGGCCAGTGGAAGCCCTGCAGGGCCGAGCGGACGGCCAGCACGGCGAACACGTGCCAGATCTCCACCGCCCCCATCAGGAAGATGAGCATGAGGACCGCGGTCGCGGCCGCGGTGAGGCCGTCGGCGATGATCATCACGCGCCTACGGTTCAGCCGGTCCGCCATGGCGCCGGCGAAGGGGACGACGACTATCTGCGGAAGAACGCCAACGATGGCCGATGTCAAGAGGACCAGAGGGTCCCGCGTCTCGACGGTCAGCCACCACACCAGGGAGAACTGCACGAGGGCGGAGCCTATCAGAGAGACGGCCTGCCCTCCCCATACGGTGAAGAACTGCCGCATCCAGCGCTTCCCATGAACATCGTTCACCTAAGGACCTTCCCCGCCCCTGAGCGTCATCCTCGGGAGCGCCCTTGATTCGGCAACGAGCATTATAAAGGAAGCGATTAGAATTAGTTTTTTAGGACCATCCGCCGCGCTTCCGGCGGCGGAGGCCGTTCCGTTCCTGATCGAGGGAAGCTCAGACCTTCCCGCCGCACTCGGAGCAGAACCTCGCTCCCGGCGGGTTCTCGGCTCCGCACTGCTGGCACTTGGGCGATGAGGTCGGCGCTCCGCAGTTGTTGCAGAACTTGCCCTGGCCGGCCGGCTTGCCGCACTTGGGGCACATGGCCTGCCGCTGATCGATCTCGCCGGTGAACACCTGGGTGTTCCGGGCCTTCTCGCGGATGTCCTCCTTCATCTTCTCGGCGCGGGCAGCCGCCACCTCCACCGATTCGCGTGGAGCGTCTTCAACGCACAGCGACGCCTCCTCGTTCCAGTCGTTGTCGCAGACCCACTTGCCGCAGCGGGGGCAGCGGTGGAAGTGGCCCCGGGCCTCGTTCTGGGCCTGCTCGAACGCGGCCTCGTGCTCCTTGTGCCAGGCCGGGGACATGCCATCGAACCTCGATGACAATACGTCCCCTCCCCGCTCCCCGGCGTAGCCGATATCATACTTGCCGGTAAGGCTGCCGGCTATGCTGGCCACCTTGCCGAGGTTGTCGAAGAAGCCTTTCTTCTTGTAGGTCTTGGACGCTATGAAGCGGGTCTTGTAGCCTTCCTGGCACTGGTCGCAGAAGAAGGTGAACTCGAAGCCGGCCTCGGTGCTGTTGTCCGCATAGTTGTCGTTGAACGCGATCAGGTTCTTGCTCATCTTTTCCCTCCGGAAATGGGCTTCCCACACTTGGCGCACAGCGGGCCGAGGGGAGGCTGCTCGAACCCGCATCTTCTCTGCTGGCACTTGACGATGAGCCGGGCTCCGCAATGCTGGCAATGGTCTCCGAAAAAGGTGTCCCTACCACAGGCGCCGCACCTGGTGGCCAGGCTCTGCCCGCAGTTGGCGCAGGCCATCCAGCCCTCCTTCACGGGAGAGCGGCACTTGGGGCACCTGAAGTCGCCCAGCGGGTTCCATTTTCCACATATCGGGCAGGCCTCAGAGTCGGGCGGCACCAGCTGGTCGCAGTAACGGCAGGGCTGCATGTATCCGGGCATGGCCTCACAGCTCGATCTAGTATCTATTCTACTTTATTTTATACCCTTCTATCCCTGCTCGTCCTCCTCCTCGCCCATGTCATCGTCGGGGTCCTTCCATCGGGCGGAGTCGCTCTTGGCCGACGTGTTGAAGGCGAGCAGTTCCTCCACCTTGGCCTTCCATTCCTCTTCCCCGTTGTGCGGGACCCGTCCGATGAAGCGGGCCCGGAGCTCCCGCAGCTCCGGCATGAGCATGGCCGAGAAGCGGTATTTGGACCATGGCTCCACGCGCAGCTGCTCCTCCGTGAGGTAGATCGGCTGGCGGCGGAAATTGATCTCCCGCAGGCCGGCGGTGATGATGTCCATGCACCCTTCCGCCATGGCTTCCAGGCTCTCCTCGTCCATTGAGTGGTACGAGGCGCGGGGGGTGATGCGGAAGAAGTAGGTGGCCCGGCCCGAGCCGCTGGATGACGTGGCCTCGACGGCCACCGCGTTGCCCTTGGGGCCGAGGATGGGGACGGCGAACCAGATGTACACGTCGCCGGTCAGGGAGCGCTTCATCCCTATGCGCACCATGTCCTTCCGGCCGCGAGACATCAGGTGCGAGTGCTCGAAGGCCAGGCCCCTCGCCTTGACCTCCTCCTCCAGCCCCTTCCACAGCTCCTCCGAGACGTCCTCGACCTCCCAGCGGCTGGCGGCCCGTCCCTCGCCCAGCAGCGCGGCGGCCGCCTCCAGCGTCCGGCCGTCGGCCTGCGGATATGCCGAGCGGATGACCTCCTGCGTCTCCCGGGACAGTTCGGCCATGGCGTCCGAGATGGCGTTCCACAGCGGCTCCATCTCCCTGCCCAGCATGGTGAGGGCGATCAGCTCGCCGGACGAGAGGGCGATGCGCAGGACATGATCGCGCGATTCGATGCCTTCGATGTCGCTGTAACGAACGCGCATGAGGCCGTGTCGCAGGGGCATGAGGACCATGGCCGTCTCGTACAGGCGTATCTCGCATGGCCCCTCGGCCCCGCGGAAGGGGCGCAGCTCCGCCTTCACCCCGGGCTTGCGCAGCCTCTCGTTCATCAGCAGATCGCGCATGATGAGCTCGTTGCGAGAGCGGTGCAGCTCCCTCACCAGGTCCTCGTAGCGGCGGCCCAGCGCCGACAGGCGAAGCCTCCGGCCGTCCCTCATGAGCATGTCCACCTGGAAGTTGGCGTTGGCGATCGTGACGATGTCCCTCAGGGGCAGCAGGCGGTACTGCCCCGCCCGCGGCCTCAGCTCCAGCGCGTCCCCGGCCAGGACCACCTTGGCCTCGCCCTTCCCCAGCTCGGCCCCCGTTCCGTCCACCAGCGAGTAGTTGCCCTCGGCATCCATGGGAGAGTATTATTATCACGACCATTTATTTTTTACTTGCAGCTTTGCCAGGACGCAATGGCCGCCAGGGAACGTGTGCGCTGTGGCAACGCCGCGATGGCCTGATGCTGCCACGGTCGTTCCGTCCGGCCGCCTTCTCGCGGCCTGAGGGGCCAGGGCTCCCTCGGAGGCCGTCCCCGCCGCTCATGGGGCTCCCTCGTCGTTCCGGACGTACGGTTCGCCCTCGTAGGCGGCGTCAACGCCCTCGCACCAGGATGGGGCGAGATGGGCTAGATGGGGACCGTTCGGACGCCCCGGGAGCGGCGGCCGGCTCGAGAACGGCGCGGCCGCGACATATGCCGGCCCAGGGCATCGGCTGCGAGCATGGCGTCGAGGACATTTTCCGGCATGACCTCCCCCGCCTCATGATGTATGGGCTGGCCGGGAGCACAGGCCCGCTCTGCCGCCATCATGAGCCTCTCGCGGCCTGCCTCCCCCAGGCCGATGTCCGACAGCGTGGTGGGCAGACCTACCCTCTTGCAGAACGCGAACACTGTTCTCAGCTCCTGTGTGGGGGCATCGGTCAGACAGAGCCCGGCCAGAACACCGAAGGCCACCTTCTCGCCATGATAGGACCGGTGGGTCTCGGGCAGGGCGGTCAGTCCATTATGGATGGAATGGGCCGAGGCCAGCCCGGCGCTCTCGAAGCCCAGCCCGCTCAGCAGGGTGTTGGCCTCGACGATCCTGTCCAAGGCCCGAGTGACGACGTTCGCTTCGTTGGCCATCTTGGCCGCCACGCCGTCGGCCAGGAGCGTCTGGTAGCACAGGTCGGCAATGCCAAGGGCGGCCGCGGTGCTGATACCGCCGCATTCGTTCGGCGACTGGGTCCGATGGCAGGACCTGGCCTCGAACCATGTGGACAGGGCGTCGCCCATCCCCGCCACCAGGAACCGCACCGGCGCCGCGGCGATGATCTCTAGGTCGACCAGCACCGCCTGGGGGTTTGCCCTCTGGTAGAGCACCGCATCGAAGACCCCATCCTTCGAGTACCGCACCGCGCATCCGCTGCACGGCGCATCGGTCGATGCGATGGTGGGCACCACGATGATAGGGATGCTGGCCCGATCAGCGGCGATCTTCGCCGCATCAATGGTCTTCCCTCCGCCCATGCCCACCATCACCGCGGCCTGGTGCTCCGAGATCGCATTGGACAACCTGGACAGCTCCCCCTCGCAGCATTCCCCCCGGAACTCTTCGACGCGGACGCCCCGGGCATCCAGGTCGAGGGGGCAGCGAGGCAGCACCTTCCCGATCACGGTGGGGGAGGCGAGCACCATCCCCCTACCGCCCAGCTGCTCGATCAACGCGGGCAGTTCCTTTATCGCCCCGGCCCCTTGTATGTATCTCCCAGGAAAGACCGCCTTACGGAACATTTGACCCTCCATATCTTCGCTGGACCGGTCAGACCTGCGTTGGCAGGGAATGACCGCCGGCCCATCGCGGCCGGCTCCATCGTTCCGCCACTGCTCGCTCCGGCAACCCTGCGATGACCCGCCTCTGTGAGGGTGTATGAGATAGTGCGGTATTTCAGGCCGTTGCCCGCCCGACGATCGGCCGGGCGGAGGTCCGTGACGGCCAGGACCCATACTGTGCCGTCTTCCCGCCTCGCGCTCATGCCCCAAGCCAACGAATTTATATGCATGGCTTCAAGGAAATAGCATGTCAGGCGGTCCGAACGTCCAGGGGGCCGAAGGGGGGCGTGAGGATCGACTATCGCTGCTCCAACGAGCGGTTCCCTTCCAGTCGGCCCCCTGGGCCGGTCAGGAGAGTGAAGGAGGCGGGGGCCGAGGGGCGCATCGGCCCCGGTCACTTCAAGCCCTGGGGCGAACGACGGAGGAAGAGCGGGTACGCGCAAGCGTTCCTAGAGGGCTGCGATGCGCGCCACGTCCCTGCCCCCGGCGCGGCTGGGCGGCACGATCGGGGCGGGCCGAAATGCCGGCCCCCCTGTTCCCGCGACGGGGGGCGCCGACCGCGGGGGCCGGGAGCGGTGGCGTTCTCTCGTCCCCCCGTCGTCCATCACCACCGGGATCGAGCATCCCAAGCAGTTCGACGCGCCGTCCAAGACGGTCCGCGGGGGGACGTCCGGGAGGGGGTGCTCATATCCTCGGACTAGGACCAGCACGCGGAAATGATCCATCGGTGCATGGGGATGGGCGTCAGGGACGTCCATCATCGCAACGTGGATCGAGAGGAGTTCATCGATGACCTCGGCAGGAAGATACCACCCTTATTCCTCGATGGCCGATAGGCAGTACAACCCGATAGAGAGCTACGGGGCCATCGGCAACCTTCGCACGGTGGGCCTGATCTGCGCGAACGGCTCCCTGGACTGGTTGTGCTTTCCCAACATGAGCGGCGGGAGCGTGTTCGGGGCCATGCTCGATGCGGAGAAGGGAGGCCGGTTCCGGGTGTGGGTGGAGGGCGCGTCCAGCCGGCAAAGGTACGTGGAGGGGACGAACGTGCTGAGGACCGCGTTCCTCCCCAAGGGCTCCCTCGTCGGCGTCACCGACTTCATGCCCCTGTGGGGCTCCATCAGGGGGAAGGGGCGTTCGACCGCCCTGGACGAGGTGCAGCGGCTGGTAAGCTGCCGCGGAAAGGACGTGGACGTACACGTCGAGTGGCGCCCCCGCCCCGACTACGCTCGCCAGCGCGCTCACGTGGAGCGGCGCGGGGATGCCTGGACCGCCACGTGGAACGGCGGCCGCCTTTCGCTGTGCGGGCTGCCGGAGGGCAGGCTGGAAGAGGACGAGCATGGTCCGGCCGTTCGAGGCGTTTTCCGTCTGAAGAGGAATGAGGAGAGGGCCCTGGTCACGCGCTACTGCTCCGACGACGCCTCGTGCGCCGTGGGTGCGAGCAAGGCGCTGCTGAAGCGCACCATCGATACCTGGAGGGGGTGGATCCATACGCCCGTGGACCGCGAGAACTCCGATTGGGCGAGGGAGTGGACCCATATGGTGTCCAGGTCCGAGCTGGCGTTGAAGCTGCTCATCCACGATGACACGGGGGCCATCGCGGCCGCCCCCACCACGTCGCTGCCGGAAGTGCTGGGAGGGGGCCTCAACTGGGACTACCGCTATTCATGGCTGAGGGACTCGTCAATGGTCGCCCAGGCCCTGCTGGCGCTCGGACATCACGAAGAGGCGGTGGAGTTCCTGGAATGGATAAGGGACGCCTCCGAGGCGTCGTGCGATAACGAGTGGGAGCCTAGGATCATGTACGGCCTCCACGGGGAGAAGGACCTCGAGGAGATCGAGCTTACGCATCTGGACGGTTATCATTCATCGAGGCCGGTGAGGATAGGCAACGGGGCGGCGGAGCAACGCCAGCACGAGGTGTACGGCGAACTGCTGACGACCGGCTACGAACTCCTGAGGCAGAACGTGCCGCTGGACGCCAGGACGATGAGGTTCCTGTCCCGGGCCGCCAACAAGGTGTGCGAGATATGGGAGCAGCCGGACAGCGGGATCTGGGAGAGGCGGGGGGAAGAGTATCACTACACCTACTCCAAGGTCATGCTGTGGGTGGCGGTGGACCGCGCCGCGCACATGGCCGAGAGGTATGGGCTGGAGGGCGACGTGGAGCGGTGGAAGGAAACGGGGGAGCGCATCGCCAAGGCCGTCCTCGGTGAGGGGTATTCGGAGGAGAGGGGCGCGTTCACCGAGTATTTCGGCGGGGACGCCCTAGACTCGGCCAATCTGCGCATTCCGCTAATGGAGATGCTGCCCTTCCACGACCGTAGGGTGCAGGGCACCATTGACCGCATCTCGGAGGAGCTGCTGGAAGGAGGGATGCTAGCCCGCAACACCGAAGGGGTGGAGAGGGGAGAGGGGGCGTTCATCATGTGCACCTTCTGGCTCGTCCAGGTCCTCGCTCTCTCAGGACGGACGAGGGAGGCGAGGGCCCTTCTGGAGAACGCCAGCGAGGTCGCGTCGCCCCTGGGGCTGTTCGCCGAGATGTTCGACCCCCGCACCGGCTACCAGCTGGGGAACTATCCCCAGGCGTTCAGCCACATCGGGTTCATAAACGCCGTCATGTACCTGCTGTACGCCGAGGACCACGAAGTGCCCATCCCGGACCCCATCGGCTCCGATGGGCACAGGAAGGCGCTGGGCCGCCGCCACGTGGAGGGCGTCGACCCCCGGGGCGAGGTGAAGGGGAGAACGGGGCGCCAGAACAGGGTCGATCGACGCTCTCACGACTGATGGTCGCAGGACCTTGAGATCGACGTCGCTCCCGCCGGAGCCTGTTTAGAAGCGTCAAGCGCCCTTTGCATGCATCCCCGCCTGCATGATATCAAACGTGTTGCGGAAAGGTCGCCGAAAGGCGCTTTTGCCGCATTTCATACTACGCTCTCGATCGTGGGCTTTCTCGCTCGGGTAGATGTAAAATAGGTCGTTCCTGATAACCGCCAGGGAATAACATGGTCGACGCCAAAGATATAGAGAGGGCCAAGGATCACTTCGGGAGGATCCTGGAACAGCAGCTCAAGAGGGTACAGGCGATGAAGGATGACCAGGGATGGACCGACTACGCCAAACTGGACACCATCATCATAGGCGTCTGCGGCGGGGACGGCATCGGACCGTTCATCTCCCGCTCGGCCCAGACCGTTCTGGAATCGCTACTGGCCGACGAGATGAAGAGCGGCAAGGTGGAGATCCGGGAGATCGACGGGCTGACGATCGAGAACCGTGTCAAGGCCATGAAGGCCATTCCCGACGACGTCCTGGCCGAGCTGAAGAAGTGCCATGTCATCCTCAAGGGGCCGACCACCACTCCCAAGAAGGGGGACCCGTGGCCCAACATCGAGAGCGCCAACGTGGCAATGAGGCGGGAGCTGGACCTCTTCGCCAACGTCCGGCCGGTCAGGGTGCCGGAGATCGGTGTGGACTGGGT
>DAGU01000041.1:15795-33401 GCA_002498285.1 Methanomassiliicoccus sp. UBA386
CGGCATCGACAAGGTCAGCATCGTGACCAAGGCCAACGTGATCAAGACCACCGACGGCAAGTTCCTCAGCATCGCCGCCGAGGTGGCCAAGGACTACCCGGAGATCAAGTGGGACGACTGGTTCATCGACATCATGACCGCCAAGCTCATTGACCCCTATCGCCGCAAGGAGTTCAGGGTCATCGCCCTCCCCAACCTGTACGGGGACATCCTGACCGACGAGGCGGCCCAGATCCAGGGCGGTGTCGGGACGGCAGGCAGCGCCAACATCGGCAAGAAGTACGCCATGTTCGAGGCCATCCATGGTTCCGCTCCACGCATGGTGGACGAGGGCCGCGCCCAGTATGCCGACCCATCGTCCATGATCAAGGCGACCGCCATGCTGCTGGGGCACATAGGCTTCGTGGACAAGGGCAAGAAGCTGGAGATGGCCCTGGAGGTGTGCACCCAGTACGAGAAGGCCAAGGTCATGACCGGCCGCTCCAACGGCGCCACCGGCGATGAGTTCGCACAGTATGTCTTGGACACCGTGCGCGACCCCGGCCTGGAGAGGAAATGGCTCGGTTATCAGAACAAGCGCGCCTGATGCGGCCGCGCCAAACCCCTTCTCATTTTTTAATCATTCCCGGCCGCTTAGATATAAATCGAGCTGCCGCCAATAGTTGGGGGAAGAGCTGAAGTGATGAAGCGCCGTCAGTCCATGAACGCCTATTGGGGATGGGGCGGCGATGCCGTGAAAGTGCTGTACGTCGACGATGAACCCGCCCTGCTGGACATAGCCAGGGAGTTCCTGGAGATGGACGGGGACATGACCATCAGCGTCTCCACCTCTGCCTCGAAGGTATTGGAGGATGCTGCCTCCGGACGGTATGATGTCATCCTCTCCGACTACCGGATGCCTGAGATGGACGGCATCGCCTTCCTCAAGCTGCTCCGCGAGAGGGGAGTGGATACGCCGTTCGTCATCTTCACCGGCCAGGGCCGGGAAGAGGTGGCAATAGAGGCGCTCAACAACGGGGCCGACTTCTATGTTCAGAAGGGCGGGGACCCCATTGTGCAGTTCGAGGAGCTGCGGAATGTGATCTCTCAGCTGGCCCAGCGCAGCAGGACCGAGAGGGCGCTGCACGAGAGGGAGGAGATCCTCAGCCTCATCACCGATAACATGCAGGACATCGTCACCCGGACCGACAACGAGGGCCGCATCGATTACATCAGTCCGTCCGTGGCGGTCACGGGCTTCACGCCGGAGGAGGTCGTGGGGCGCAGTCTCTTCGATTTCGTGCATCCCGATGACGTCAAGCGCCTCGCCGAGCAGGTGGACCGTGCCATAGCCAGCCGGGAGGAGGTGGCGTTCGAATACCGCCAGCTGAACAAGGACGGCTCCTATACCTGGTCGGAGGCCATGGGCAGGTACCTGTATGATGAGAACGGCAAGATGCTGATGGCGGTGTTCGGCATCCGCAACGTGGAGGACCGCAAGCGGTTCGAGGAGGAGCTGCGCCTCAGCAACAGCAGGTGCCAGAGCATTGTTCGGCTTGGCAACGTGATCATCCTCGGCATGGACCTGAAGGGGCGGGTGACGTGGCTGAACGAGTTCGCCCAGCAGTTCTTCGGGTACAGCGATGAGGAGATCGTCGGCAGGCCGGTGGTGGGGACCATCGTTCCCGAAGTGGAGGAGGGGACGGGTCGCGACCTGCGCAAGATGATCGATGTGGTCATCCAGAGGGCGGGGAGCATCGAGGCCAGCGTCAATCAGAACATGAAAAAGAACGGCGAACGGGCATGGGTGGCCTGGACCAACCGCATGGTGGACATCGGCGACGGTAGAACGGAGCTGCTTTCCGTGGGCGTCGATATCACCGAGCAGTACCTCTCCATAGCGATCCTGGGCGAATCCATCTCCCTCCTCCAGAGCATTCTGGACTCGATACCCAGCGCCGTGCTGGCGGTCTCGCACGACGGCGCCGTGCAGGCCTACAACCATCGGTTCCTGGACATGTGGGGCCTCCATGACAAGTATCAGAACATGCCGCCCTCCGAGCTGATCGGCGCCATGTTCTCGCAGCTCGAGGACCCGAGGGAGCTCCTCTCCAGGTGGCGCGGGTCGATGGACGGGGGAGAGGAACGGTTCACGCTGGCCCTGAAGAACGGCATCCGGCTGGGCGTGTTCGCCAGGCCCCATCATCTGAAGGGGCTTCCCGTGGGCAGGATATGGAGCTTCGTGGACCAGACCGATGCCATGAGGGCGCAGGAAGCGATCGCCGAAAGAGAGTCCAAGTTCCGAGGGGTGTTCAACAGCAATGCCATAGGTATTGGCATGATCGACGAGCAGGGGCGCATCGTGGAGGGCAACCGGGCCCTGCTCCGCATGCTCGGCTACACTATGGGCGAAGTGCGGGGAAGGCGCTTCACCGAGTTCATGCCCCCCGAGGAGGCCGGGAGAGAGGAGGGGCTGTATCGGGAGATGGTCGAGCAGGGGCGGGACACCTACTCCATGGAAAGGAGGTTGATCGCCAAGGGAGGGACGGAGACACGGGTGCGGATGACCGCCTCCGCCGTGCGCGACGGCTCCGGCCGGCTGTTGTTCGGCGTCGGCTTCTTCCAGGACATCACCGGCCAAATGGAGATGCTGGAGCGGCTGAGGTGCTCCGAGGAGCGGTACCGGGAGCTGGCGAGGAACCTGCCCAGCAGCATGGTGATGCTCTACGACCGCGACCTGAGGTACACCCTGGTGGACGGAGGGGGGCTGGGCGCGCTGGGGCTGTCCAGGTCCAGGATGGAAGGGAAAAGGGTCGACGAGGTGTTCCGGACCGGTCCGTTCAGCCGGGACGGGGGCATGTACGAGGAGGCCCTGCGGGGGGAGACATCGGTGACCGCGGTCGACTACGAGGGCCGCACGTATCGGACGTTCAACATGCCGCTGGTGGCGGATGATGGCACGGTGTACGGCGGGATGCTCATGGGGCATGACATCACCGACCTCAAGCGGACGGAGGACGAGTTCCGGCGGCTGAACCGTTCGCTGCGCATCCTCACTGTGGGAGACCACGCCGAGGCCCGGGCCGCCGACGAGAAGGAGATGTACGAGCTGGTCTGCCGCGAACTGGTCTCAGCCAGCGGCCATCAGCTGGCCTGCATCGTTCTGGCCGATGACGGGGAGTGGCCCCGGATCGTCGCCGTGTGCGGCGAGAACGAGGAGAATGCCCCGGCCTGCCCGAACCCGACGGACATGTTCTGGGAGGTCCTTCGCACAGGCAGGCCGGCGTGGAGGAACGAAGCTTACCACGGTCCCCCTAGGCCAGGACGGGCGGACATGAGCGAGGCGGGGAGCACCGCGTCACTGCCCATCAGCCATCATGGTCGGACGGTGGGCGTCCTGACGCTGTTCAGCAAGGAGCATGCATTCCCTCCCGAGGAGATCGATCTGCTTATCGAAGTGGCCAACGATGTCTCCCGGGGCGTGACCTCCTTCCGCGACCATGCCGACAGCGTGCGCTCCCATCGGACCCTGTCCCATCGGGGAAGACAGATGCAGCGCCTCAACCTGTTGACCCGCGAACTGAGCTCCACGCTGGACGGGCAGGAGGCCATATGGACGCTGATGCGAACGACCCGCGAGCTGCTGGAATGCGAGACCAGCATGGTGGGCAGGATCGTCGACAGCCGTCTGGTGTTCCGGGAGATGGACCGCCGGGGGACCATAGTGCCGGTCAATGTAAGCTTGGGCCCCGGGGAGGGCGCCCTCGGCCGGGCGATGGCCGAGCTCAAGCCTTACGCCGCGGACAAGGGCCAGGGAGGGGAGCATCGGAACCTGGCAGTGGTGCCGCTCATCGGCAAGGACGGCAGCCTGGCCGGCGCCCTGTGGGCGCAGGACAAGAGCGCGGGAGACTTTCAACCATGGGACCTGCGCCTCATGGAGTCCCTGGCCGACTCGGCCATGGCGGCCTTGGACAATGCCGAGACGGTCCGGCGGCTGAAGACCAGGGAGGACAAGCTGGAACAGGTCAACCGGAAGCTGGACCTCATCGGACGGATCACCAGGCACGACCTGCTCAATCAGGTGTCCACACTGAGCGGGTACCTGGAGCTTGCCAAGGCGCAGGGCAGGACGTCGGATTATCTGGAAAAGGCCCTGGCATCGGCCGGGAACATGGCCAGGCATCTCATGTTCGCCCGCGACTACGCCGAGGTGGGCAGGTCGTTGCCCGAGTGGATCTCGCTGGGCGAGGCGGTTCGCAGGGGGGCAGCGACGGTCAACCTGGACGATGTGAGGCTGGAGACGAGGGGCATGGATGTGGAGCTGTTCGCCGACCGCATGGTAGAGAAGGTGTTCCATAACCTGTTGGACAACTCGGTGCGACATGGGAACATTACGGCCATCAGGATCGTCTCGCAGGAGGAGCCCAGGGGGCTCAGGATCATCTACACCGACAATGGCGTGGGCATACCATCCGATAGTAAGGAGAAGGTGTTCGAACTGGAGTGCGGCCATCATGGCCTGTATCTCGCAAGGGAGATACTGGCGCTCACCGGCATCCAGATGGTGGAGAGGGGAGAGGAGGGCGAGGGGGTACGATTCGAGATCGTCGTCCCACGCGGCAGCTATAGGCGCAACGGAAGGGTGGCTCAGGTTTAATAGGGTCGCAATGATACGGTCATCTGGACATATGTCCTCGAGGAGCAGAAGGGGCCGGCGGGGCGTTCCCGTTCACTTCGCGGCCGTGATAATGACGGTCGCCATACTGAGCCTAGCGTCGGCCATGGCTCTGCAGGTCCGGTCCCTGGAGGTGTCGGATAGCTATTCCGTCCCCTTGGAGCAAGGCATAGGGGCGATCGACCTTAACGTGGTCGCCAGCCTGGGAGAGGTGGAGGTCAACTTCGCCGAACTGCATGGCGAGGCAGCGGTCATCACTACCCGCCTGTCCGGTTCGGTCAGCATGCTTGGTGGCGAGGCGCCGCTGAACATGAACGTGACGTACGAGAGCGACGCCCGGACGGGCGTCGTCAACGTCACGGCGTTCATGGACGTTTACGCTCCCTGGCCCTACCACTCGCTGGACGAGGTGCGCTGCGAGGTCCTGATCGACCGCGGTCTGGCGGCCGACATTAACATCACGGTGGTGACCGGGGGCGCGGCCGTCAGGACGGTCGAGGGAGCGAACATCAGGGGGCTGAGCATCGACGCCACCTCGCTGGGCTCGGTGATCGCGCTTAACAACGGGACGGTGCTGAGCGGCGACGTCCGCGTGCGCACCGCCACCGGGGGCAGCGTGCTCTACTGGAACAACGTCATCGTCGACGGGGACCGTCGGGTGACGATGGAGGAATCGTCGGGAGAACTGTGCGCCATGATCGGCCAGGCCGGCAACATGGGCGGCACCGTGACATTGCTGGGAAAGAGCATCGGGGGGCCCATGACCCTGCGGATGGAGCTGAACGGGGATGTTAGCGCCTCGGTGGACGCGGCCTCCCGTAGGGATGCGAGAATGAACTGCTCGGACGGCTTCCGGTGCCATGGCGGCGTCATGAGCTCGAACGAACACCCGGCGGCGTCCTCGTTCGACGTCCGTCTCGAGAGCGCCGTGGGCGGCATCGAGGCCTGGGGTCGCTGGTCGCCCTAGGACGTCACTTCTCGTCCAGTCTTGTGACGTAATATCCGTCGGTGGACGGCTCCTGCGCAGGCCCCTCGGTGAAGTCCAGTCGCGGCGCCCTCTTCCGGGCGTAGTGGTCCACGCGGGTGCCGGACACCATGAACACCACCCTCTCGCCGATGTTGCAGGCGTGATCGGCGATCCGCTCCAGATATCTTGCCGCCAGCATGGCGTACGCGCCGTCCGATATTTTCTGGGGCTGCTCGATCATAAAGCAGAGGGAGACGCGGAACGTGGATTCCCACAGCGCGTCGACCTCGTCGTCCCGACCGAACAATGCCAGCGCCGCCGCCTGGTCCAGATTCACGAACGATGCGACGGCGTCCTTCACCATGGACAGGACCTGCTCGGCCATCAACGGAAGCGGGAAAAGGCGGCTCGCCGAAGGATCGAGGCCCCCTCCCAGCTCGGCGATGTTCCTCCCGTACCGTCCGATGCGGCTCAGGTCAGTGACGACCTTGAGGCACGAGGAGACCGCCCTGAGGTCTGACGCGACCGGCTGATGGAGGGCGATGACCTCGAAGCAGTGCCGCTCGGTCTCCTGCTCCTGGCGGTAGACCTCGCGGTCCAGGGCCGCCATCTCCTTCCTGATCGCCGCGTCCCCCTGCAGGAACGCCTGCATGCCCTTGGCCACCATTTCCTGGGCCAGGGAGCCCATCGCTGCAACCTCGCGGTTCAGCCCTCTCAGCTCCTCCTTGTACGTTGTTCTCGGCGCCATCATCCCATCCTCCCTGTGATGTAGTTCTCGGTCAGCTCGTTCTCCGGCCGCTCGAAAAGTTGGGCGGTGTCGCCGAACTCGATCAGCTCTCCCAGGTAGAAGAAGGCGGTCTGGTCCGCCACCCTCGCGGCCTGCTGCATGTTGTGCGTCACGATGACCACTGTGTATTCGTCCTTTAGCTCGACCAGCAGGTCCTCGATCTTGGCAGTGGCGATGGGGTCCAGGGCGGAGCACGGCTCATCGAAGAGAACGATCTCAGGACATATGGCCAGCGCGCGGGCGATACACAGTCTCTGCTGCTGCCCTCCCGACAGGTCGTACGCCGAGCGGTCCAGACGGTCCTTGACCTCATCCCACAGGGCGGCGCGACGGAGTGAGCGCTCCACGATCTCGTTCAGCTTCTTCCTGTCCTTGGTCCCATGGATGCGGGGCGCGTAGGCGATGTTCTCATAGATCGACTTGGGGAACGGATTAGGCCGCTGGAACACCATGCCGATGCGCTTGCGCACCTGCGTCACGTCCACTTCGGGGCCGTAGAGGTCCTTGCCGTCCACCATGATCCGCCCTTCCACCCGGCAGCTTGGAATGATGTCGTTCATGCGGTTGATCGACCGTATGAACGTGCTCTTGCCACATCCCGAGGGGCCGATGATCGCCGTGATGCCCTTCTCCGGGATGGTCATGTTCACTTCCCTCAATGCCTGCTTGCCATCGAACCAGACATTGAGATGCTTGACTTCTATTGATGACATTTGTCACCACCTGTATTTTTCTCTAAATCTCTTTCGAACTATGATCGCGACCAGGTTCATTCCGATGACCAGCATCAACAGTGCGATCGCGGCGCCGTACACCACGGGGCTGCCGTTCATGCCAGCCATGGTCTGGGTCGCCACTGCGTATATGTGGTAGGGCAGCGCCATGAACTGCGAGAAGATCGAATCCGGCATGCTGGACATGTAGAACGCCGCGCCCGTCAATAGGATGGGCGCCGTCTCTCCCGCCGCGCGGGAGAGCGCCAGTATGATCCCTGTCAGGATGCCCGGCAGCGCATAGGGCAGCACATGATGCCAGATCGTCTGCCATTTAGTGGCCCCGAGGGCCATCGACGCCTCCCGGAGAGACGACGGAATGGCCTGGATGGCCTCGCGGGCGGCGGATATCACTATCGGCAGCGATAGAATGGCCAGCGTGAGGCCGGACGCGATCAGGCTTCTTCCCAGTCCGGCAAAGGTCACGAACAGCGCCAGGCCCAGCAGGCCGTACACTATCGACGGAACGCCGGCCAGGTTCGACACCACGATGTGCCAGAACCGAGCACCCCATCCTTTGCCCTGATACTCTGACAGGTACACGGCGCTGAGGACCCCGATCGGAATGGCGAAGGCGAACACGATGCCCATCAGGCATATGGTGCCGACCAGCGGGGTGACGATGCCGCCCAGGGTGTTGGCCCCCCTTGGAGGCTCGGTCAGGAAGTCCAGGCTGAGCACGGGGAGGCTGCCCATCAGCATGTATGCCATGATGACGACCAACGTGAGCACGACCAGCGCGCCGCAGGCCCGGAAGATGTTGAAATACAGCTTCTCTTTGGCATTTCTGCTTATGGCATTCATCTGTATGCCTCCGAGTACCTGAGCATGATGCGGTTTGCGACGGTGTTCATGACCAGGGTGATCATGAACAGCATGACGCCGACCGCGAACAGCGCGCTATAGTGCAGGCCGCCCACTGCTGCCTCGCCCATCTCTATGGCGATGGTGGCGGTCATGGTCTGAACGCCGGAGAAGGGATCCAGGGTCGGCAGGGGAGTCTGGTTGAACGCCATCAGCACGGCCATGGTCTCTCCGACAGCTCTCATTATGGACAGAATTATGGCCGCCAGGATGCCCGACATGGCCGCCGGCAGCACGACCGAACGCATCGTCTCCCATCTGGTGGCCCCGAGCGCGTAGGAAGCTTCCCTCAGCTCCAGGGGCACCGCGGAGATCGCGTCCTCGGCCAGCGAGACCATTATTGGGACCATCATCACCGCCAGGATCAAGCCGCCATTGAGGGCCACATAGCCATGCTGCAGGCCGAAGAGCTGCGCCACCCACCCCTGCAGGATGAGCATGGCGAAGAGGCCGTAGACCACCGAGGGTATGCCGGCCAACAGCTCGATCGCCGGCTTCAGGAATGCCCTTATCCGAGGGTGGGCGATCTCCGCCAGGTATATCGTGCATCCAAGCCCGATGGGGATGGCGATTATCGACGCCAGGAAGCTGACCAGGAACGTTCCTGCCATCAACGGCAGCATCCCGAAGGCGGGATTGTGGAACGACGTGGGCCTCCAAGTATCGCCGAACAGCATCTCCACGGGCCCTATGACATTGAACGCCTGCAGGGAACCAAGGATGAGGAAGGCGGCCACGGCGACCAGCACCGAGGCCGAGATGAGAGTGATGGTGAATAGGACCGTATGAGAGGCTCCGTCGAAAAAGCGGCCTTTACTCTGGCCTTGCGTTCGATTTAACCACCCGATCTTATCGATATATTTCATGATCGAACCTCCAGAAAGGATTGGAGGGCGGGATCATGGCTAAGCTCCCCCGCCGTTCGGTAAGGGTTTAGAGCTTCGCCTTCATCTCGACGAGAGTTTCGGCGTCGAGCTTGTAGAAGCCTGCCTCCTCAACAACAGCCTGGCCCTCTTCGCTCAGGATGTACTCGACCCACGTCTTGACCGCCCCCTCGGGAGTGCCATCGGTGTAAACGTACAGGTGCCTGGAGAGGGAGTAGTCGCCAGCGTAGACTGCCACTTCATCAGTGGGCAGGAATGCCTCGGACGCGGCGTCGACCTTCAGCGGAACAATCTTCACACCCTGGGCCTGTTGAGCGTACCCGATGCCGATGTAGCCAATACCGCCGGCGTTCTTGGCCACCTTGGTGGCGATGGCAGCGTTGCCGGTCTCCTGAGACACTCCAATTGCGAAGTCCTCCTTCTTCATCACGGCCTCAAAGAAGAACTCATAGGTCCCAGAGGTGGTCTGGCGGCCGTATGGAAGTATGTCCTGGTCAGCGCCGCCGACCTCGTTCCAGTTGGTGATGCTACCGTTGTAGATGCCGCGAAGCTGTTCCATCGTCAGGGACTCGACCGTGCTGGCAGAGTTGACCACGATGGCTATGCCGTCGATGGCGACGGAGAACTCCAAGGGATCGATGTTGTTGGCCTTGGCGGCATCGATCTCGGTCTGCTTCATCTGACGGGAGGCCTGGGCAACATCGATGGTACCCCGAATGAGGGACTCGATGCCTACACCACTGCCGCCTCCGGTGACATCAACTCTTACATCATCTTGAGCGTAATTGAAGGACTCGGACATCGCTGTCATTAGCTCGAGAAGTGTGTCAGAGCCCTGCTGTTTCAGGGTCGTCGGCCTGTCTTCCTCTCCCTGTGAGAGCATGGCAACGCCCCCCGCCGCCAAAATGACGGCGGCCACGACCCCAATTGCTATCAGTGCCTTCTTTTCCATGAGCTTTCATCCTCTTGGTGCAGGCCGGGGCCGCATGGAGGGAACCGCTTGGACCGTCCCCGGCCTGCTCCGTCATGCTCGATTACGGAAAATGAATAAGAAGATTGGGCAAATAGACTATATTTCGTATCCACTGAAAATAGTAGTATATACTATCTATATATTGTATATACAAACTATATAGTTCAAGCAAAGCACGTATATATCCTATGAAAAGGTTACATTCGCACTAAAGGAGCGAACATATGGAAGCAAGAAAGGTGCAGAAGACCGGCACGTCCACGATCACCGTGTCGCTGCCCAAGGACTGGGTCACGGCCAATGGCATAAAGCCAGGCGACTCAGTGTACATGGAGGTCCAGCCCGACGGCACCCTGAACATTGAGCCGGAGATGCACGGCGCCAGGGAGTCCAAGACGCACGTCATCATCATCGGGAAGGATGATCCGACCGAGCACGTCACCCGCAAGTTGATCGGCGCGTATCTGGCCGGCGGCACCATAATAGAGGTGCGGTCCAAGGGCCGCATGGATCTGGACACCAAACGCTCCATCAAGGATTTTGCCCGGCTCGTCATCGGTCCGGAGATCATCGACGAGACGGCCACCACCGTGGTGCTGCACGATCTGTCCGACCCGATGGAGCTGCCCCAGAAGAAGTGTGTGCGCAGGATGCACCTCATCGTTGACTCGATGCACCGGGATGCCATGGTGGCCTACGCCGAGGGCGACGTGGGGCTGGCCAAGGACATCCTGGAGCGGGACCAGGATGTGGACCGCCTATATTGGATGACGGTCAAGCAGCACGCCCTGATCATGGACGACCGACGACTGGCCAAGCGGCTGGGGGTGGACATGCATGGCTCATTGAGCCTGCTCCTGGCCGCCAGGATCCTGGAGAGGGTAGGGGACCACGCCGAGAAGATCGCCCGGGAGGCCATCTCCATCACTGGGGAGGCCAGACCGCCCGCGGTCGCGGAGATGCATGATCTAAGCACCCGGGCCATCGATGTGCTGAAGAGTGCGGTGGAGGCATTCTTTGTCCAGAACGTATCGTCGGCCAACGCCATCATAGACGACGCCAGGGAGTTGGTCGACTCCCTGGCCGAGCTGCTGCCCCGCCTTCAGGGCAGCGGAGGAAAAGGCACCATGAGCCGCACCGCGGTCATGGACTCGCTGACGCGCACCGTGATGTATGCGACGGACATCGCCGAGATCGCCATCAACGACGCCATGCGGTTCGAGCTTAAAAAGAAAGGATGATTGGAAGGGGTTTCACTCCGACGGCTCTTCGTCCTCCAGGGCGAAGCCGCCGTTCTTCTTTATGTGCTCCGCCAGACCTCCATCGGCGAGGATCTTCATCATCACCGGCGGAAGAGGCTTGGCCTCCAGCACGACGCCCTTGGTCACGTTCTTCACGACGCCGCTCTTGATATCGATCTCCAGCACATCGCCCTCGGCGATGTCAGAGGTGTCGACCTCCACTACCGGCAGGCCGACGTTGATGCAGTTGCGGTAGAAGATGCGGGCGAATGACTTGGCCACCACGGCGCCTATGCCGGCAGCCTTCAGGACCAGGGGCGCCTGCTCCCTCGAGGAGCCGGCTCCCAGGTTCTCGCCGGCCACCACCAGGTCGCCGGGCTCTATCTCATCGTAGAAGCCGGGGCGGATGTCTTCCATGACATGCTTGGCCAGTTCGTTCATGTCCAGGGTCTTGAACTTGTACTTTCCGGAGATGACATAGTCGGTGTTGAGGTTGTCACCGAACACGAAGGCCCTTCCCTTGAGCTCGCTCATTCCAACACCTCCCTTACATCGGCGATGTGCCCCAGCATGGCCGAGTATGCGGCAGTGGCCGGGGATGACAGATAGATCTCGGCCTTGGTGTTGCCCATGCGCCCCTTGAAGTTGCGGTTGGCGGTCGAAAGCACGACCTCGCCGTCGGACGGAACGCCGTTGCAGGTGCCGACGCACGGACCGCAGGACGGGGCGATGAGGGTTGCCCCGGCCTTGACCAGCGTGTCTATGTAGCCCTCGCGCATGGCATCCAGCAGGATCTCCTTGGACGCGGGCGCCACGATCAGGCGGACGTCCGGAGCGACATGATTGCCGTCAAGCACCCTGGCAGCCTCCCGGAGGTCTTCCAGGCGGCCGTTGGTACAGGTGCCGATGTACACCTGGTCGAGCTCCAGTCCGGCGACCTTGTCCACGTCCACCACGTTGTCGACCTCATGAGGCTTGGCGATCTGCGGCGGCAGGTCGGAGAGGTCCTCGCGGATGACCTTGTCGTACACGGCCGACAGGGACGCCTCCACTCCCCTGAACGGCCTGTTGGTGCGGGACTTGATGAAATCGGACGTCTTGCGGTCGCAGGGCATGAGACCCACCTTGGCGCCAACCTCTACCACCATGTTGGAGATCGTCATGCGGGCTTCGACCGACATGTCGTCGATCACGCTGCCGTAGATCTCCAGCGCCTTGTAGGTGGCGCCGCGGGACGACAGCGTCTTGGCCATGTGCAGGACCACGTCCTTGGAGTAGACGCCCGCCTGAAGCGCACCGTCGTACACGATCTTGATGGTGCTGGGGCAGCGGAACCACATCTTTCCGGTCACCAGCGCGGCGGCCAGATCGGTGGAGCCGACGCCAGTGGAGAACACGTTCAGCGCGCCGTAGGTGCATGTGTGCGAGTCCCCGCCGATGACTATGTTGCCCGGGACGATGTTGCCGCTCTCCGGAACCAACTGGTGGCATACCCCCTCCCCCACGTCATATAGCTTGGCGCCATGCTGGGCGGCGAAGGTGCGCATCTCCTTGTGGATGTTGCTGACCGACTCCATGGGAGACGGCGAGTTGTGATCGATCACGATAGCGTACTTGTCGGGATGCGCCACCTTCGCGGCCTCCATCTGGCGGAAGGCCTTGATAGTAAGCCCGGTGGTGCCGTCCTGCGACATCATGAAATCGACCGGGACCACGCATATGTCCCCGGCCTTCACGTCACTGCCGGCATGAGCCGACAATATCTTCTCTGAGATTGTTCCCATTTATTTTCACTCACCTGTTCTGCGGGAGGGTGTCCTTTACGCCCTCCATATAATCCTGATATATGTAAGCAAGCTCGTTCTCGGACAGGCTGCGCTTCAACGAGACAGAGGTCGCCCGGACGATCTCCAGGATCGCCGCGGCCGCCTCATCGTCGACGTCGATGCCCCTGGCGCTAAGCGACTGCTTTATCGTCGACCGTCCGGAGTGCTTGCCGATGATGATCTTGCGAGACATGCCGACCTCCTCAGGAGAGTACGGCTCATAGTTGGAGAGGTATTTCATTACGCCGTCGGTGTGGATGCCGGCCTCGTGGGCGAAGCAGTTCTGGCCCACGATGGGCTTCCACGCCGGGATCTCGCGCCCTGAGGCCCTGGCCACATACTCGGCGACCTCCCGCAGGCGGGGGGTGTCGATGCCCATGTCTATCTTGAGCAGATGCTTGGCTGCCATGGTGACCTCTTCCAGGGGCGAGTTGCCGGTGCGCTCCCCGATGCCCATCACGGTGGTGCTGAGAAAGCTGGCCCCTGCCTGAACGCCGGCGATGGCGTTGGCCGTCGCCATTCCAAAGTCGTTGTGGGTGTGCATCTCCACCGGCAGGCCCACGGTGTCTATCAGCTGCTTTATGCGGCCGTAGGTGTCCGACGGCGTCAGAATGCCCAGCGTGTCGCAGAAGCGGACCCGGTGGGCCCCCGCATCCTTGGCGGTGCGGGCGAACTCCATCATGAACTCCGGGTCGGCCCGGCTGGCGTCCTCGGCGTTGACGGAGATGTACATCCCGTGCGATCTTGCGTACTCGACCGACTCGACGATGCGGTCCAGCACCCACTGGCGGCTCTTCCTGAGCTTGTGCTCGATGTGGATGTCGGATGCGGACATGGAGATGGCGACCGAGTCGACGTCGCAGTCGATGCTATGGGAGATGTCCTCCACGTTGGCGCGGTTCCATCCCAGGATGGAGGCGTTGAGCCCCATGTGGGCGATGCGCTTGATGGAGGCCTTCTCATCCCCTCCCATCGCCGGGATGCCCGCCTCGATCTGCGGCACCCCGATCTCATCAAGCAGCTTTGCGATCCGCACCTTCTCGAGATTGGCGAACACTATGCCCGCGGCCTGCTCCCCGTCCCGGAGGGTGGTGTCGCATATGTTCAGCCTGTTCTCGCTCAGTTTGGCAAAAACCTCGTCGGCCTGCATCTTACTCTCGGCGTTCAATGATGTCCATCTCCTGCCATTCGCTCGATCGGTGGCTTTTCAGGTCCGGGAGCAACCCGTCGATGCGCGCACCCCGGAAAAGGCGCCATGTGACGCTGGGTCGGGTTGGAGCAAACGTCTAGCGACCAGTGGAAGAGGCCAACGACCGTACGCTATTTGGCTTGAACATCACCTTATTATGAGTATCATACTAAAGATTTTTGTCATGTGGAAGGCGCGGCGCCCAGGGCGGACTGGCTGGGCGGCTCAGGAGAGCCTGTATCTCAGCAGGGCGGCGATCCCGCCTATGGCCTCCAGCTTCTTTCCCGCCTCGAAGCGCTCCGATACCACCATGACGTTGCCGCGGCCGTTCTCCACCGCCGCCATCAGCTCCTCGGCGCTGCCCTTGCGCACCTCGGTGTCCAGGACCAGGAGGGTGTCCACGGCCCCCGCCATCGCCGCCCGCTGCACGTCGGCGAGGCCGTAAGCCACCGGACCATCCTTGGCGATGCGCTCCAGCACATCCTCCACCGCCTTGGTCTCCTGGGCGGCCCGGGAGCCCTGCACCGTTTCGGAGCCTATGCCTGACTTCATGAGCTCGTGGATGCCCGCCATCCCCGTCTGGCCGGTGTGGTAGACGTGCGCCCGTCCGAACAGTTCCGGCTCCTTCTCCTTGCCCAGCGAGACCAGGGCCTCCTTGGCGAAACCGGGGCCCAGCACGACCAGGGGGACGCCGGGCTCGGCCACCTGGCGCACCTTGTCCACTATCTCCGGATAGAAGTCGTCGGAGACCTTCTGCTCGTACATCTTGCCCGAGCCTGAGGCGTAGATGCGCGCCACCTCCTGCATGCCGAACTGGCGGGCGACCGCTATGGTGGCCTCATCATTGTCAAGGGAGACGAACAGCAGCCGGGGCCGGCGAGCGTCCTCCACCGAGCGGCGCACCCGCTCAAGCTTCAGCGGCGTCCACTCGACCTTGCGGACGGTGACCGCGTCCCCCTCGGCCAGGTTGAGGGTGTGATACGAGCCCACATCCTGCGGCCCTTCCTCGATCACGCCGAGGATGCGCAGCCGGGACTCCGTCTCGTGGAACTCGATCTTCTCGGCCCGGACGCCGAGGACCATCCTCTTCTTCTCGGCCCTCTCGGCCCTTATCTTATCGGACTTGGCCTCCTCCCGGCGGAAGGTGACCGAGATTATCATGTCCCCCTCGTCGATGATGTTGTACAGGTGCCAAAGATCGTCCAGCGTCTCGATCATCATCTTGATCTCGCCGGTGCCACGATCCTGGTGGAGAACGCGCATTGCGGATACGATGCCGTGTCATTATAAAATCAATTGCCAGAAACCCCGCCGTTTCGAAGGTAGGATGAACGTGGACCGCGGCGTCAAAGGCATCACGTTTATTTCGGATAGGATACTCCGCACGATCGGGATATGCTCGGAACGCGCCGCCGGCCTTGTTGCGAGCACGCGGGAGGATGTGATCGAACGCTCTCGAGCGCCGAGGAGACGCTTTTCCTCGAGAGCGGCCCGGCCACCCCGCTGGCCTCCGTTTGTCCCGCTAGGAACATATGCATGGTCGTTTTGTTGGCATCCTGCCATTTTTCCATACTCACATCCGGGGGGCCTAGAAAGAGTTAAGTAAAAAATACCGATTCTGCAACTTTCTGATGGTACAGTGCCGCCTAATCCTCGAAAACGGGACAATAGCAGAGGGCACTGGCTTTGGTTATGAAAAGACCGTTTACGGCGAGGTCGTGTTCAACACGGGCATGGCTGGGTACCAGGAAAGCCTGACCGACCCCTCCTACAGAGGCCAGATTCTTATCATGTCCCACCCGGTCATCGGCAACTACGGCGTCAGCGATCGGTTCAAGGAATCCCCCAGGGTTCAGACGACCGGCCTCGCGGTGCGGGAGCTCTGCCGGAACGCATCCCCCATGTACGGAGGGAGATGCCTTGACGAGTATCTTCTCGAAGAGGGGGTGCCAGGCATCAGCGAGCTGGACACCCGCTCCCTGGTCATAGGCATCCGGGAGGAGGGCGCCCTCCGCGGCGCCATCGCCTTCGACGAGGACACCGACGAGGTGCTGGCCAGGCTCCGTGAGATGGACCTTCCATCGAAGAGGAACCTGGTGGCCGAGGTGTCCGCGAGGGAGACCGTGAGGTACGAGAACGAGGGAAAGAGAAAGGTGGCGCTCATCGACTGCGGGGTGAAGGCAAGCATCGTCAATGAGCTGCGCAGGCGGTTCAGCGTGGTGCAGGTGCCCTATGACATCGACCCCTCGTTCTTCCGAGATGAGGGGCTGGACGGCGTGTTCATCTCCAACGGGCCGGGGGATCCCGCTCATCCGGAGATGATGAACACCACCGTTCGCACGATCAGGGAGATCAAGGACGAGCTCCCGATCATGGGGATATGCCTGGGAAACCAGCTGCTGGCCCTGGCCTTCGGGGGGCGGACCTACAAGATGAGATTCGGCCACCGCGGGGTGAACCAGCCCGTCCGCCACAACGGACAGCTCTATATCACATCGCAGAACCACGGCTACGCGGTGGACGCGGGCTCGCTGGAGGGCACTGGCCTCATCGCCGACCATGTCAACGTCAACGACGGCACCGTGGAGGGGATGAGACACACCGAGCTGCCGATCATGTCGGTGCAGTACCACCCCGAGGCAAGGTCGGGCCCGCAGGACACGACCTATCTCTTCGACGAGTTCGGGAAGATGCTGGAGGAGAGGAGATGAGGCGGACCGACCTGAAGAAGATCATGGTCATCGGCTCCGGCCCCATCGTCATCGGCCAGGCGGCGGAGTTCGACTTCTCCGGCTCCCAGGCGTGCCGCTCGCTGCGCGAGGAGGGCTACCAGACGGTGCTGGTGAACTCCAACCCGGCCACCATACAGACGGACGTCGATACGGCCGACATCGTGTACGTGGAGCCCCTTACGGTGGAGACGGTGGCCCGCATCGCCGAGAAGGAGAAGGTCGACGGCATCCTCTCCGGAATGGGGGGACAGACCGCCCTCAACATCTGCTCCGAGCTGGCCGAGAACGGTACGCTTGACCGTTTGGGCATCAAGCTGCTGGGAACCCAGCCGGAGGCCATCGCCCTCTCCGAGGACAGGGAGCTGTTCAGGGAGATGATGCTGCGCATAGGTGAACCGATACCGCATAGCAGGACCGTGCGCTCGGTGGAGGAGGCGAAAGAGGCGGCCAGGGAGATCGGGAAGTATCCCGTGCTGGTGCGGCCGGCATACACCCTCGGCGGAACGGGCGGCGGCATCGCCTACGACGAGGCGGAGCTGGAGACCATCGCCGGCCGCGGTCTGGCGTACTCCCGCATCCACCAGGTGCTCATAGAGGAGAGCGTGCTGGGATGGAAGGAGTTCGAGTACGAGGTCATGCGCGATGGCAGGGACAACTGCATCATCATCTGCAGCATGGAGAACCTTGACCCCATGGGCATCCACACCGGCGAGTCC
>DAGU01000041.1:33675-38796 GCA_002498285.1 Methanomassiliicoccus sp. UBA386
GTGAACCCAAGGGTGTCGCGGTCCTCCGCGCTGGCCTCGAAGGCGACGGGCTATCCGATCGCCAGGGTGGGGGCCAAGATCGCCATGGGCTACGCGCTGGACGAGATACCGAACAACATCACCGGCAAGACCTATGCCGCCCTTGAGCCGTCGATCGACTACGTGGTGCTGAAGATCCCCCGGTGGCCGTTCGACAAGTTCCGCACGGTGGACCGGGTGCTGGGCACCCAGATGAAGAGCACCGGGGAGGTCATGGCCATCGGCCGGACGGTGGAGGAGGGGCTTCTGAAGGCGATCCGCTCCCTGGAGATCGACCAGGAGTACCTCGATCCCCTGAGCTGGCCGGACGATCGCATAATGGCCGAGCTGAAGAAGGCCACGGACCAGCGGCTCTTCGCCATCGCCGAGGCCTTGCGCCGCGGCATGAGCGTCGAGGAGCTGGCCGACATCACCAAATGGGACACCTACTTCCTTCACAAGGTACGCAACATCATCGACATGGAGAGGACGTTGAGGACGTCCGAGGTCGACGACGCGCTCCTGCGGCGCGCCAAGCGCATGGGCTTCTCGGACGACGTCATCGCCCGCCTGACCGGCGCCACCTCCGACGAGGTGAGGCGCTGGCGGCGGGAGGCCGGCATCATGCCGACCTACAAGATGGTGGACACCTGCGCGGCGGAGTTCAGCGCGGAGACGCCGTACTTCTACTCGACGTACGAGAAGGAGAACGACGCCGTTCCATCCGACCGCCGCAAGGTGGTCATCGTGGGCGGCGGCCCCATTCGCATCGGGCAGGGGATCGAGTTCGACTATGCCTGCGTCCACGGCGTCCTGGCCCTGCAGGAGGAGGGCGTGGAGGCCATCATCGTCAACAACAATCCGGAGACGGTCTCCACCGACTATGATATCTCGGACCGCCTGTACTTCGAGCCGCTGACGTTCGAGGACGTCCTGAACGTCATAGAGAACGAGAAGGCCGACGGCGTGATACTTCAGTTCGGCGGGCAGACGGCCATCAACCTGGCCATGCCGCTGATGGAGGCGCTGGAAGGAAAGCACGCCAGGGTGCTGGGCACCTCCCCAGAGGACGTCGACGTGGCCGAGGACCGCGAGCTGTTCTCGGCCCTCATGGACAGACTGGGGATCCCGCAGCCGCCATCGGGCACGGGGCACTCGTTCGAGGAGGTGCGGACGATCGCCAACCGCATAGGGTACCCGGTCCTGGTGCGGCCCTCATACGTCATCGGGGGGCGGGCCATGGAGATCGTGTACTCCGAGGAGGAGCTCCTGACCTATGTGGAGACGGCCGTGAAGGTGTCCAGGGCCCACCCGATCCTGGTGGACAAGTACATCAGCCACGCCATCGAGGTGGACGTGGACGCGGTGTCCGACGGCCAGGACGTGTTCATCGGGGGCATCCTGGACCACATCGAGGAGGCGGGAGTGCATAGCGGGGACGCCACCATGACGCTGCCCCCTCAGACGCTTGGCACCGAGATCCTGGAGAAGATCGTTGATATCACTGGCAAGGTGGCAAGGGGGCTGCGCATCAAGGGGCTGCTCAACCTGCAGCTGGCCGTCAGGGACGGCGAGGTGTTCATGATCGAGGCGAACCCCCGGGCGTCGAGGACCGTGCCGTTCGTGTCCAAGGCCATAGGGGTTCCCCTGGCCAAGGTCGCCACCAAGGTCATCCTGGGGAAGAGCCTCAGGGAGATGGGGCTGACGGGCGTGGCGTCCTTCGGGCACGTGGCGGTGAAGGCCTCCGTCTTCCCGTTCCTGAAGCTGCCCGGGGTGGACTCCATCCTAGGTCCGGAGATGCGCTCCACCGGCGAGGTCATGGGGATCGACAAGGACCTTGCCAGCGCCATGTACAAGGCGCTGATCTCGGCGGGCATGAAGCTGCCTCGCGAGGGCGGGGTATACATCACCGTCAACGATGCCGACAAGCCGGAGATCCTGGAGACCGCCCGCAGGCTGGCGAAGATGGGGTTCCACATCTACGCGACGCGCGGCACCTCGACCTACCTGAGGGAGCAGGGGCTGCAGACCACCACCGTGTACACCATCTCGCAGAAGATGGACCCCGATGCGCTGGGCCTCATGCGCCGGGGAAAGATCAACCTGATCATCAACACGCCTTCCAACGCCTCCGGGGTGAGGCGGGACGGCTACATGATGCGCCGCCTGGCCGTGGAGCTGGAGATACCGTTCCTGACGACCGTCCAGGCGGCCCGGGCCACCGTGGCGGCGATGCGGAGGGCCGCCGGCGGCAGCCTGGAGGTCATGGACCTGGCGTCGCATCACCGGGCCGCTTCTCTGGACCGGCAGTGAGGGCGATCCCCGCCAGGACCATGATCGCTCCCAGCGCCACCGCGGGGGCGGGCACCTCGGCCAGCAGCAGGGCGGCCAGTATGCTGGCCCCCACCGGCTCCCCCAGCATGGACACGCTGACGAAGGCTGCCGGCAGGTAGCGAAGGGACCAGTTGAGGATGGTGTGCCCCATCAGGGTGGAGACGATGGCCAGGGCCAGGAATATCATGAGCTCCTGGACCGGGTACGGCCAGAGATGCGATCCGTTCACCAGGGCGATCAGGAAAAGCGCGGCGGTGCAGGACGAGTATACGATCAGGACATAGTTGATGAGGCCAACCCTCTGCCTGACGACCCGGCCGGCCAGGAGGTAGATGGCTGCCGCCACCATGCCCACGAGCGCCAAGAGGTCCCCCTCGACCCTTCCGCTCCCCAGGTCGGCGAAGGAGATCACGACGACGCCCCCCAGGCCGATGACGATGCCGAGGCCGCCGCTGCGCGGCCGCTCGTTCAGAAGGAACAGGCCCAGGACGCCCACCAGCAGTGGATGGGAGGTCACCAGGACGGTGGCGGAGGCCACCGAGGTCAGCTCCAGCGAGGCGTTGAACGCGTAGAAGTGTATGGCGAGCACGGCCCCCACGGCCAGCATGATGGCCGTCGTGCGGCGGTCCAGCGACGCGAGGTCGGAGCGGTTCCGGGACCGCAGCGCGAACGGCGCCAGCACCATGGTGGCCAGCAGCATGCGGTAGAACGCTATGACCTCCGGAGGCGCTTCGCTCCAGCGGATGAGGATCGACGCGAAGGAGATGGCAACGATGGCCACTGCCACTCCGCCGTATTGCGCCCCGGATCCTTCCAGTCGACCACGCTCAGTGCAGTATGATGCTCTTCACGCCCCGGCATCTCTTGATGCGGGGGATCATCTCCGGCGGCACCGTGCTCTCCGTCATTATGTACAGGCGAGGCTCCTCCATCAGCAGGGGGTCGTCCACCAGCGCCTGTCTTACGCTTATCCCTCCCTCGGCGATCACTCCCATGATCTCTGCCAGTATTCCGGACGAGTGGGCGTCGGTGGGCACGATCTCTATGCACGACCACCCCATCACCGGGGCCACGTCGCGCAGCATGGCGGTCGGGTGCAGAGCGGCGAACACTTCACGCAGCGCCCCCTCCGCCTCGATCGTCTCGACCGTCGAGCGGACGATGCGGCGGTCGACCCCGGCCGCCCTGGCCAGGGCGATGTCGGCGATCTCCACGTCGCCGCAGTGGACCTTGCCGTTCTTGACGCTGAGGCCCAGCGAAAGCAATAGTCTGGCCACCTTGCCCTGCGATGGATAGCGGCCGAAATATTCGGAGAGTAGGAGCCACATGCCTCCCGATACGCCGTCCGGGATATTAGAGACTTGCAGAGATGTGCATCGAGGAGCATAATAGCTCATCGCCGTCGGCCGGGACTTTATTCTGCAGCGTCAAAAGTAAACAGTAATATACGTGCTAGACATTGTCACGCACGGTGAACCAGATATGTCAGGGAAGGATATCCGCCTCGAGCGGATAATGGACAGGAACGTGGGGCGGGCGGTCATCGTGCCCGTGGACCACGGCATCACCATGGGGCCGGTGTCGGGCCTGGTGGACATGAAGACGACCATAGCCCAGGTCTCGGAGGGCGGCGCCACCGGGGTGGTCATGCACAAGGGCGTCGTCCCCTATGGTCACCGCTCCTTTGGCCACGATATCGGCCTCATCGTCCACATGTCGGCCTCCACCAGCCTGTCCCGGGACCCGAACGCCAAGGTGCTGGTCACCACAGTGCAGGAGGCGCTAAAGATGGGCGCCGACGCCGTATCCATCCATGTGAACATCGGCGCCGACACCGAGCCGGACATGCTGAGGGACTTCGGTTGCGTGGCCAAAGAGTGCGAGGAGTGGGGCATGCCGCTCCTGGTGATGATCTACCCGCGCGGCAAGGACATCAAGGACGGCTACGACGTCGACCTGATCAAGCAGTGCGCCCGGGTCGGGATGGAGCTGGGGGCCGACCTTGTCAAGACCTCCTACACGGGCGACATCGATACCTTCCGCGAGGTTACGAAGGGGGCGATCATACCCGTTCTCATCGCCGGAGGGCCGAAGATGGGCTCGGAGCGGGACCTGCTGCAGATGGTGGCCGACTCCATCGAGGGGGGCGGCCGCGGCGTGAGCATAGGAAGGAACATCTTCCAGCACCGCAATGTTACCGCCATGACGAGGGCGGTCGCCGACATCGTTCTGAGGAACGCCACGGTGGACGAGGCCCTCCGACGGTTGCAGTGATGCACATGGAAAAGCTCATCTGGGTCAGGGCCGACCTCCAGGACACATACGAGGCGAGGAAGAGCGTCGTCACCGCCGCGCTGGAGGCCGGTCTGACGGACATCATCATACGGGAGGAGGACGAGCCGCTGCGGCGACTGGGGCGCTTCAACGCCCTCGTGGTCAGCGGAGACGAGGTCCTCCTCGATGGCCGGGCGGTCGCCCAGATGGTGACGGTCTCCGTCCCAGGGGACCTGGACAGGGCGTACGCCCTGAAGGGCGCCGAACGGGTGATCATCTCCTCCCGGGACTGGAAGGTCATCCCTCTGGAGAACCTCATCGCGGCATTCCAGGGCTCCGGGACCCAGCTCATGGCCGAGTCCCATGGGACCGAGGAGGCGAGGCTGTTCCTCGAGACGATGGAGGTGGGGGCGGACGGCATCGTGGCCACGGCGGGGCCTGAACAGCTGGCCGAGATAGCGGCCCTGCGGTCCCGACCGCCAGGCATCGAGCTGG
>DAGU01000041.1:38999-41102 GCA_002498285.1 Methanomassiliicoccus sp. UBA386
CTCCTGGTCGGCTCCCAGTCGTCCTGCCTCTTCCTCATCAGCTCGGAAAGCATCGGCTCCGAGTACGTGGCCTGCCGCCCCTTCCGGGTGAACGCCGGGGCCGTTCACGCGTACGTGCTCACGGCGGGCGGGCGGACGAAGTATCTGTCGGAAGTGAAAGGGGGCGACGAGCTGCTGGCCGTTACGCCCGAGGGCGGTTCGCGCACGGTGGTGGTGGGACGCGCCAAGATCGAGAGGCGGCCGCTACTGCTGGTGGAAGTGGACGGCGGCCAGAGGAGGTTCAGCACCATCGTGCAGAACGCCGAGACCATCCGCCTCGTCACCCCGGACGGTCCGATATCGGTCTCGGAGCTCGTTCCGGGCCAGAAGGTCATGGTAAGACTAGAAGAAGGTGGACGTCACTTTGGTCATAGCATCGACGAGACGATCACGGAGAACTAATGACCATATGCGTGTCGGTGGGGGCGACCACCATCAAGGAGGCGGCGGAAGCCGTCTCAGAGGCTCAGAAAAAGGGCGCGGACCTGGCAGAGGTCCGATTCGATCTACTGAAGGAGCCGCCTTCCGACCTCACCCCGCTGAAGAACGTTTCCCTTCCAAAGATGGCCACCCTGCGCAGCAAGGCCCATGGCGGCCAATGGGCGGGCGGCGACAAGGCCAAGTTCAACCTGTACCGCCGCGCCGTCAGGGCCGGGTTCAAGCTCATCGACCTGGAGGACGATTCCCCCCTGCTGGGCTCGCGCGACCGTGAGCTGAGAAAGGCGGAACTGGTGGTCTCGCATCACGAGCTCGGCGAGGCGCCCCCCGAGGCCCGCATCATCGAGATCATGCTCCTGGCCGGAGCCCGGGGGGACCTGGCCAAGGGGGCGTTCGTCGTCAACACCGTGGGGGGCCTGCATCGCCTGGTACAGGCGGGCAAGCTTCTTTCGCTAACTGGGAGGAGGTTCGTGCTGCTCGGCACCGGCGACCTCGGACCCATCACGAGGATGCGGTACCGCCGGCTGGGCTCCTCGATGACGTATGCGTCCCTGGACCCGGGAAGGGAGACGGCCCCGGGGCAGGTGGACGTCGCCACCCTGAAGAAGATGGAGAACGGCATCATCACCGGGATCACCGGCATGCCGCTCGGGCACTCCTTCTCGCCGGCCCTGCACAGCTCGGCGTTCGAGGCCGCGGGCATCGCCGGCGAGTACCTGAAGTTCCCTGCCCATGAGAGCGAGCTGCCGCAGCTGATGGACCTCATGCGCGAGCTTGACATCGCCGGCCTCAACGTCACCATCCCGCACAAGGAGAGCGTGATGGAGCATCTCGACAAGATCGATGCGAGCGCCGAGGAGGTTGGGGCGGTCAACGTCATAGTGAACCGCAAGGGCCGGCTGATCGGCATGAACACCGACGCATCGGGCCTCGCCCAAGCGTTCAAGGCCGCCGGCGCTGACGTCAAGGAAAGGCGTTCGCTGATCATCGGCGCGGGAGGTGCGGCCCGGGCCTGCGCCGCCTTCCTCCGGCGCGAAGGCGCGGACATCATCATCGCCAACCGGACGCGGTCGAAGGCCAAGGAGGTCGCGAGCAGATTCTCCGGCCGGGACGTCAGCCTCGACGAGGCCGCCGGCCTGGACTTCGACGTCATCGTCAACTGCACGCCTCTAGGGATGGAGGGGTTCCCTTCGCAGCTCCCCATAGATCCGGCGGTGTTCCGTCCGGGGCAGGTCGTCATGGACGTCATCTACAATCCGGAACGGACGCCTTTCCTTACGGAAGCTGAAGGTCGGGGCTGCAAGACCATCCTAGGCAGGGAAATGTTAATCTATCAAGCCATGGATGCTTTTGAAGCCTGGACCGGCCAGCGTCCTTCCTACGAGGTCATGGCCGAGGCGGTGAGGAAGGAGCGAGGATGAAGGGGCACGGTACCAGTCATGGGGCGGCGACCATAGTGAGCGCGTTCGCCACCGGGAAGGGGGCCGCCTTTGGGATAGATCTCGCCACCACCGCCGACGTCGTTCTCGAGGAGGGCCGAGGGATCGAGGTCACCATCGACGGCGCCCCTGACGAATCGCCCGCCCTGGCCGAGGAGTGCGCCCGCGCCGTCCTGGCGCGGTACGC
>DAGU01000041.1:41349-51710 GCA_002498285.1 Methanomassiliicoccus sp. UBA386
GCCATCATCGCGGCCATGCTCGACGCGCTGGGCGTGGAGTACGATGAACTGGAGGCGGTCCGCTTGGGCGCGAGGGCGGCCATCAGGGCGGGGGTCTCGCTCACCGGCGCTTTCGACGACGCCTGCGCCGCCATGTTCGGAGGCGTCTTTCTGACGGATAATTCGAACGACAGCGTCCTTGCCCGCGACGTCATGCAGGATCTCGCGATCTTCATTCACGTGCCGGAACGCCAGATCCGGAAGTCGTCCCTGCCCACTGAGCGCATCGCGGCCGTCCGCGGCATCGTCGAGGTCGCGTTCCGGCTGGCGGAGGAGGGCGATTACCTCAGGGCGCTCACGCTCAACGGCATGTGCTACTCGGCCGCGCTGGGCCTCGATGCGGACATCGCCGTCAGAGCGTTGCAGAACGGCGCGCTGGCCGCCGGGCTTACGGGAAGCGGACCGGCCACCGTCATGCTGGTAGAACGTTCGCTGGCGACCGGTTTCCAGCGCGAGATGGAAGAGTACACGCTCATGAGGGCGAACGTTCATAACGGCAGGTCGATAGCATGAAGCTCGAGATATCACGTTCCACCGTAAAGGGCGTCGTGGAGGCGCCGCCCTCCAAGTCCTATACCCACCGAGCGATCATACTGGCCGGGCTGGCCAGGGGGGAGAGCGCCATCCGAAGACCGCTGCTGAGCGAGGACACCATGGCCACGCTGAGGGGCATGGAGCAGTTCGGGACCATGGCGAGACGCGACGGCCCGGACCTCATCGTGCGCGGCGGAAGCCTGCGAGCGCCTGCGGGCGAGATCGACTGCGGGAACTCCGGCACCACGCTCAGGCTGCTGACCGGCATAGCGTCGCTGCTGTCGTCGACCGTGACCCTTACGGGCGACGCGTCGTTGCAACAGAGGCCCATGAGGCCGCTGCTGAACGCGCTCGGCGAGATGGGCGTCTCGGCCGCGTCGGCCCGCAACGACGGAACGGCGCCGCTCATCATCCGCGGCCCCAACAAAGGGCGGTGGACGCACGTCAAGGGCGATATTAGCTCGCAGTTCATCTCATCGCTGCTGATCAGCTCCGCGCTGAAGGAGCTGGACACCGAGATCATGCTGACCTCCCCGCTGCGCTCCCGGCCTTACGTGGACATCACTATGGACATGATGGCGCTCTTCGGCGCCCGGTCCTGGGAGACCAAGAACGGCTTCTACGTGCCGGGCAGCCAGACGTACCGTCCGCGCCCCATGACGATACCGGGCGACTACTCATCGGCCGCCTATCCGCTAGCGGCCGGCGCCCTGACCGGCAAGGTGACCGTGAAAGGCCTGGGGACCGACGACCGCCAGGGCGACCGCAGGGTGGTCGACATCCTGGCCGCGTTCGGCGCCCGGATGAAGCGGGACGGCGACCGCGTCACGGCCGAGGCGGGAGACCTGACGGCGAACGACGTCGACCTGGGAGACAACCCAGACCTGTTCCCCATATTAGCGGTGGTGGCGACCCAGGCCAAGGGCGTGAGCAGGCTGCACGGCGCCGGCCATCTGAAGCACAAGGAGAGCGACCGCATACGCGCCACGGTGGCCTTCCTGAAGTCCATGGGCGCCGATATCGAAGAGAAGGAGGACGGCTGCGAGGTGCGGGGCCCCACGACCCTCAAGGGAAGGAGCGTGGACACCATGGGGGACCACCGCATCATGATGGCCGAGGCGGTGGCAGCGCTGGTGGCCGATGGAATGACCACCATCAGCGAATCGTCGAGCCCGGCCATATCGTACCCGTCCTTCGTGAACGACCTGCGCCGACTGGGCGCCAGCATCGGAGGCAAGGGATGAACACCATCGGAACGCTGCTACGCCTGACATTGTTCGGCTCGAGCCACGGCCCCGGCGTGGGATGCGTCCTGGACGGCGTGCCGGCGGGACTGGAGATCGACGAGGACGACATCCAGCGGGAGGTGGACCTCAGACGTCCGGCCATGTCCATAGGGACGCCGAGGGCGGAGGCCGACCAGGTCAAGGTGTTGGCTGGGGTGCGGGACGGGTTCACGACCGGCGCCCCGGTCGTCGTCTTCATCGAGAACCGGGACACCGATAGCTCGAAGTACGAGCGTTTCCGCACCGTCCCCAGGCCGGGCCATGCCGACCTGACCGCCCTCAACAGGTACGGCGAAACGGTCGATCTTCGCGGCGGGGGGCAGTTCTCCGGCCGAATGACCGCCCCCGTGGTGGCCGCGGGGGCCATCGCCAAGGTCATGCTTTCGACCATCGGCGTGCAGATCGCCGCCTACACCCAGAGGCTGGGCCGCCTGGTCGACGAGGAGGAGCGGTACCTCAAGGAGGTCCGAAGGGCCTCGAGGGAGAACCCCGTGCGGGCGGCCGATCCCGGCCTGGCGCTGGAGATGGTCAACGAGATCATGGCCGCCAAGGAGGAGGGCGACAGCGTGGGCGGGGCGATACGGTGCCTGGCGGTCGGCCTGCCGATGGGCGTGGGAGAGCCGTTCTTCGATTCCCTGGAAGGCGAGCTGGCCAAGATGCTGTTCTCCATCCCCGGAGTCAAGGGGGTGGAGTTCGGCTCCGGCTTCAGGAGCGCGGAGATGCGCGGCTCCGAGCATAACGATCAGTTCATCGTCGAGGACGGGGAGGTTCGAACCATCACCAACCATGCCGGCGGCATCCTGGGAGGGCTGTCGAACGGCATGCCGATCGACCTCAGGGTCGCCATCAAGCCCACCGCGTCCATATCCCGTGAGCAGAAGAGCGTCGACCTCGAGCGGATGGAGGACACCACCATCAAGGTCGAGGGGAGGCATGATCCCTGCATCGTACCGCGTGCCGTTATAGTGGTAGAGGCGGCCACCGCCCTGGTGCTGGCCGACATGTGTCTGAGAGGTGATTTCATTGCGCGAGAGCATCGATGACGTACGGAAGAGGATAGAGAAGATAGACTACGAGATCCTCCGCATGATGGCCAATCGAACCGCCGCGGCGGTGGAGATGGGCAAGATGAAGGCCAGCGAGTCGATCCCCCTGAGGGCCCCGGCCGTCGAAGAGCGGGTGGTGGAGCGCTACATCAGCCAGGCCAGAGAGTTCGGCATGTCGGCCTCCTCGGCCAGCCAGATCGCCAGGCTGCTCATTCGCGAGTCGATCGAACAGCAGGGGCATATACCCAGGCCGTCCCTGACGAAGAGGATGCTGATAATCGGCGGCACCGGGAAGATGGGGCGATGGCTTTCCGACCTGTTCGAGGCCCGCGGCCACCGCATACGGGTGCACGACATCGTCGACAGCGACAAGTTCCCCATGGAGAGGGACCTGGAGCGCGGGGTCCGGGACGCCGAGGTGGTCATCATCGCCACCCCGATATCGGTGACGCGGGAGATGCTGGAGAAGGTGGTCGAGCTGAGGCCCGAGGCCCTGGTGTTCGACATCGCGTCGATCAAGAGCCCGTTCCAGGATGTGCTGCGAAAGGGGGCGGCGGACGGCCTGAGCATATGCTCCCTGCACCCCATGTTCGGGCCGGAGACGTACAGCATCATCGACCGCAACGTGGTGGTGTGCAACTGCGGCTCCACCGATGCGGTCGACCGGGCCCGGGAGCTTTTCGACGGCGCCAACCTCATGGAGATGGACGTCGAGGAGCATGACCCCATCATGGCGTACGTGCTCGGCCTCGGCCATGCTACCAATATCGCGTTCTTCGAGAGCCTTCGCGCCAGCGGGAGGTCGTTCGAGGAGCTGTCGCAGGCGGCGTCCACCACCTTCCAGAGGCAGGTGGAGACCGCCCGGGACGTAGCGTCGGAGAACGCCTCGCTATACTATGAGATACAGAAGATGAACCCCTACAACGCCGAGGCGCTGGCGTTCCTGCAGAGGGCGCTGGAGGATGTCCGTTCGGCCGCCGAGAGGGCGGACCGCGGGGCGTTCGAGCGCATGATGGGGGAAGGAAGAGAATATTTCGGAGGCAGTCAATGAATAAGATCAAGGTAGCGGTCCTCGGCGCCACCGGCATGATAGGCCAGAGGTTCGTTCAGTTGCTGGAGGACCATCCATACTTCGAGATTTCGGGAATGTATGCATCGGAGCGCTCCGACGGGAAGAGGCTGGGGGAGACGCTCAAGATCAGGGACCATGAGTTCCTGGATGAAAGTCTGGAGAGCAGGATCTCGGCCATCGACGTCAAGGAGATCGCCCGCACCTCGCGGGTGGCGTTCTCCGGCCTGCCGTCCGACATCGCTGGAGGCATCGAGTCCGAGCTCGCGGCCGCCGGCGTGGCGGTGTTCTCCAACGCCGCCAACCATCGCATGAGGGACGATGTCCCGCTGCTCATACCCGAGTGCAACGCCGCCCATCTCGACATGGTCAGGGAGCAGGGCAGTTTCGCCAACGGCGGCTTCATCGTCACCAATGCCAACTGCTCCACCACCGGCATCGCCCTGCCCCTCAAGGTGCTGGACGACGCTTTCGGCCTGGAAATGGCGATCGCCTCCACCTATCAGGCCATATCGGGTGCCGGGTACCCTGGGGTTCCGTCGCTGGACATCCTCGGGAACGTGATCCCTTACATCAGGAACGAGGAGGAGAAGATGGAGATCGAGCTGGCCAAGATCCTTGGCTCGGTCGAAGGGGACCGCTTCGTGCCGTCCGGAGTGCAGGTCATGGTGAACTGCGCCCGCGTTCCCGTGGTGGACGGGCACCTGGAGTCGCTCGTGCTGAGGGCCGGGAAGGACGCCTCGGTCGAGGAGATCGTGAAGGCGCTGGAGGAATTCCGCGCCGAGCCGCAGGAGCTGCAGCTGCCGTCGGCGCCCCTGCGCCCGATCATCGTCAGGCGTGAGGCGGACAGACCGCAGCCGGCCCTCGATGCCTTCGCCGGGGAGCCTGCAAGGGCAAGGGGGATGAGCGCGGTCGCAGGACGCATACGTAAGAAAGAAAATTACATCAAGATGTTCGTACTGTCCCACAACACCCTCAGGGGAGGGGCGGGGGGCTCGGTGCTGAACGCCGAGCTTGCCGTGTCCCGCAGATTACTGTAGGTGAGACATTGAAGCGCACGTTCGAAGAGATCAACGCCAAGATCCAGCATGGCGACGCCGTCGTGATGACGGCCGAGGAGGCCATCAAGCTGGCGGAGAGCAAGGGCATCGAGAAGGCGGCCAAAGAAGTGGACGTCGTCACCACTGGCACCTTCGGCGCCATGTGCTCGTCCGGGGCGTTCATCAACTTCGGCCATTCGGAACCGCCGATCCGTATGAAGCGCGTGTGGCTGAACGACGTTCCGGCCTACACTGGCATAGCTGCGGTGGACGCCTACATCGGCGCCACCGAGGAGATGGAGGAGTACGGACATCCGTATGGCGGCGCCCACGTCATCGAGGACCTGGTGGCCGGCAAGGCCGTCCACCTGCGGGCCACGGCCCCGGGCACCGACTGCTATCCGAGGAAGGATATTGACACCTACATCTCGCTGCGCACGGTGAACCAGGCGTACATGTACAATCCGCGCAACGCCTACCAGAACTACGGAGTGGCGACCAATTCCTCGGAACGGGCGCTGTTCACCTACATGGGGAAGCTGCTGCCCCATTATGGCAACATGACGTACAGCAGCGCCGGCCAGCTGTCCCCGCTGCTCAAGGACCCTCATCTGAGGACCATCGGCATCGGGACGCGCATCTTCCTGGGCGGCGGGGTCGGATACGTGGCGTGGGAGGGCACGCAGTACAAGACCACGCCCCGCGAGCTGAACGGCGCGCCGGTCGGCTCGGCCCGTTCGCTGGCGCTCATCGGCGACCTCCGCGGCATGAGCCCCGAGTTCGTGCAGGCGCTGTCGTTCACGGGATACGGCATCAGCCTGGGGGTCGGCATAGGCGTGCCGATACCGATCCTGGACGAGGACCTCATGCGCACCGCGGTGCTGCGGGACGATCAGATCTTCGCGCCGGTGCTTGACTATGCGATACAGTCCAGGGGCCGCAAGCCCATCGCCGAGGTGTCCTACGCCCAGCTGAGAAGCGGCTCGGTGGAGCTGTTCGGCAAGAAGGTCCAGACCTCCTCCCTTTCGTCCTACTACAAGGCCAGGATCATCGCCGGCCGCCTGAAGACCATGATCGAGGAGGAGGAGTTCACGCTCACAAAACCGGTGGACCAGCTTCCGCAAGAAAGAATGCTGCGCGCTCTCGACGTATGCTCCGAGGAGGATGTGCTGTAATGTCAAAGAAGAAGATCAACCTGTACTTCCGTCCCGAGAAGGTCAACGAGGCCATCACCTACTACCTGGTGAAGGAATATGATCTCAAGTTCAACATCCTGCGCGCCGATGTCGAGGAGAAGGGCGGCCGCCTGCTGATCGAGGTCGAGGGGCAGCCGTCCCAGATCAGCAAGGGCATCGGCTACCTGCAGTCGGTGGGGGTTAGCGTCAAAGAGCTGAACGAGTACGTGGAGAAGGACGACTCGCGGTGCACCAACTGCGGGATGTGTGTCTCCATCTGCCCGGCCGCCGCCATCGAGATGGACCGCGAGACCTGGGAGGTCAAGTTCGATCAGGGCAAGTGCATCGCCTGCGGACTGTGCGTGTCCTCCTGCCCCCCGCAAGCCATGAAGCTCAAGGTATGAATCGGCGGCACTTCGAGGTCGGGGAGACGGCCGTCACCATCCTGTGCGATGAGGCGTTCCTTCCGATCGCGAGGGAGTCCATCTTCCGCTCCCGCGACGTGATCGAGCGCTTCATCCGCGATGACCCGCTGTTCGGCGTGACGCTCGAGCCGTACGAGGTGAAGCGCGACGCTCATTCCCTTATCGTCAGAATGTGCGACGCCGCCGCGGTGGCCGACGTGGGACCCATGGCCGCGGTGGCCGGCGCGATAGCCGAGCAGGCGGTCATGGACATGCGGGATGCCGGGGCCGAGCAGGCGGTGGTCGACAACGGCGGGGACATCGCGTTCCTGCTGCGTGACGAGGTCACGGTCGCATTGTACGCCGGCGAGGGCGTCCAGGGGCTGGGATTCAGGATCCCGCCCCGGAAGGGCATCTTCGGGATGTGCACCTCATCGGGAACGATCGGCCCCTCCATCTCGTTCGGAATGGCCGACGCGGCCACCGTGATGGCGGACAACGTCGCCCTGGCCGACGCGTGCGCCACCCGGCTGGGGAACCTTATCGCCGATGACTCGGACGAAACGTTAAGCGAGGCGGTCGGAAGGATCGTCGCGGTGCCCGGCATCGACGGGGCGCTGGCAGCGGCGGGGGGCCGGATCGCCATGAAGGGGCGGCTGCCCGATTTGATCCGAGTTGCGGCCGATCCGTCCAAGATCACGAAGGTGGAGATTTCTCTGTAACGCAGCAATGAGCTGCAAAGCTTGATAGCCGCGGGGCGATACCTCTCCGGGATGCATACATGAAGGGTAGGACGATCGTCATCATCGCCCTGGTCATCGCGATCATCATACTGGCAGCGGTGGCGTATCAGAAGGGGCTGCTGCGTCTGCCTGGAGAGGACGATGGCCCGCCGGCCATCGGGCCTCTGAATTACGATGTGACGGTGAACGGCACCGCCGCCTCCATCACCCTCGGGGACAACATGAGCAGCGCGCCGCTGTCCTCGGTCCGCCTCGTCCTATACGGGCCGGGGCTCGGCCAGGGGCAATGGGCCATGCCAGGAGGCAACTCCTCCGCCCGGGTGTTGCCGGACGTTGAGCTGAGCTACGCGGACGCCGACGGCAACGGCCGGCTGAGCGCTGGCGACGGCATGCACGTCCGCTCCGATGGCGGCCTCGCCTACGGGGTGTGGCACCTGTGCGTGGTGCAGCCCGACAATGACGGAGAGAGGAACGAGAGCGTGCGCTTCCAAGTGCTTCCGCCCGGGGCCGGCCCGTTCAAGGACGCCGTGGAGGTGCACTTCCTGGACGTGGGGCAGGGGGATGCGACGCTCATACGCACGAGCGATCTCCGCTGGGTGCTGATCGACGCCGGCCCATCGGGGAGCGCGAGCCAGCTGCTGGCCCAGCTTGACGAGCGGGGCGTGGACCGCATCGACGCGCTGATCATCAGCCATCCGCACACCGACCACTATGGCGGCGCCGATAAGGTGCTGGAGGCCTACGAGGTCGGCTCCGTCTACCATCCGGGCCTGGAGGGCGGGTCGATGTGGGCCTCGTTCCTCCGGCTGGTGGATGAGGAGGCCTGCCCGGTGTACACCGACGAGCACCTAGACCGTGGCGATTATCTCAACATCAGCTGGACCGAGGACTTCCGGGTCATGTCGCTCGCCTCCTCGGGCGACGCCAACGAGGCCAGCCTCGTGCTGATGGTCGCCAACCAGGGGATGAGCTTCCTGTTCACCGGCGATCTGGGCCATGAGGGCGAAGCGCTCTTCATCGAGGCATGGAGAAGCGCCGACGTGGACGTCGATGTGCTGAAGGTCGGCCACCATGGCTCCCGATATTCGTCCAGCGCGGAGTTCCTGACGCTGATCTCGCCGGAACGGGCCGTGATCCCGGTGGGCCTGGACAACAGCTACGGCCATCCCCACGACGAGACCCTGGAACTGCTGGCAGGAATGGGCATCGAGGTGCGGCGCACCGACGAGGGGCCGATCACCGTCGTCCAGTGAAGCGCCTCATGAGCGCTCCCGCTCCCCCTTCCTGAGAAGCCTCAGGCACTTCCTGGAGCCTCGCTCCACCTTCTCCTTCCGACACTTTGCCCGGGCATGGCACAGAGCGCATGGCCGGTACCATTTCAGCTCGACTTCGTTCTCAGGCGGCATGACGCATCCCCTGGCGCGACATGGGAAGATATTTGCTCCCCCATGGCCCTCGGGCCCCTTCAAGCTTATCGAGTGGGAGCATGAGAGAACGAGAACGCTTCTTCTACGGACTCAGCGCGGCGGGGGCGCTTGCCATCCTGAGCTCCACCATGTCCAAGAACCCCATCCTCCCGCTGTTCGCCCAAAGCCTGGGGGCCGAGGGCGCCGCTCTCGGCCTCATCGCCGCCGCCTCTACCGTGCCCGGCATCCTCGTCTCCCTCCCGGCCGGGTCGCTCTCCGACCGCTTTGGGTATCGCCGGGTGATGTACCTGTCGGCGCTCATCTTCGCCACCGCGCCGTTCCTGTACCTCTTCGTTGACAGCCCCGGGGCGCTATGGGCGGTGCGGTTCTATCACGGCTTCGCCACCGCCATCTTCGGCACCGTGGCCAACGCCGTCATCGTGGACACGTTCCCTGAGCAGAAGGCTTCCAGGCTGACGTTCTACTCATCGTCGACCATCGTGGGAAGGAGCATCGCGCCCTTCCTGGGCGGATCCATGCTGGTGCTCACCAACTACAATTACCGGGACGTCTACGCGCTCGTGGGAGCGGCCGGAGTCTCCGCCCTGCTGGCGATCGTCCTGGTGTACCGGCGCGGCGGAGATGCCGCTGCGCAGAGGAGGGTGCAGAGCCCCCTTCGCGAGCAGCTCTGGGCCATAGTGTCGCAGCGCCGGGTGCTCGTCGCCTCGACGGTCGAGGCGGTCCAGTACTTCACCTACGGCGCGTTCGAGTTCTTCATAGTGCTCTATGCGGCCGAGGCCGGCATTGGTCTGATCATGATCACGCTGATCACGGGCGCGCAGCTCCTGACCGTCGTGCTCATAAAGCCGATGATGGGGCGCATCGCCGATCGCTCCGGAAGGGAGCGCCTGATCATGACGGGGCTGCTGCTAGGCGGCGTCGCCGTCCTTCTTGTTCCTCTGACCACCGGCCCCGGCGCGCTTCTCGTCCTTTCGGTGCTCATAGGGACGGGGTTCGCCGCCGTGACGTCCTCGACCGCCGCCCTGGTCTCAGACCTATGCGAACGTTCCGGCTCCGGCTCGTCCATGGGATTCCTGAACACCATCATGGACATTGGCCAGGCTGCCGGCCCTATCGCGGTGGGGGCGGTCATCGCCACCGCCCTGTCCTACCGAGGGGGCTTCGGCCTGATGGCGCTGCTGCTCCTGGCGGCCATGATGCTGTTCGCCATGACCTTTTCTCCGGACCTCGCGCGTCGACGCGAGCAGGGCCGTGCGTAAAGGGCGTGACGCTCACGACCTGAACGGCCCTAGGCCGCTCTTCACCGCGGCGATGGCCTCGGGGTTGCGGATGTTGCCCATGACCACGCTGCGGGCGGTGGGATTTACGAGCAGGACCCTCATGAGCTCACGCAGTCCGCACAGGTTCTTCCAGGCCCCCAGGAAGGACTCGTAGCCGGCGTTGACCTCTCTCTCCAGCTGCTCCCTGGTGGCGTGCTCCGGATAGTACTCGTAGATGCGATGGTTGGTCTTCCAGTCGTCCGGGCCCAGCATGCCCTTCTCCTCCATCGATTCCCACATGGGAGTGCCGATCAGCACGTCCAGGATGTTGTACTGTAC
>DAGU01000041.1:51896-53770 GCA_002498285.1 Methanomassiliicoccus sp. UBA386
CTTGGCGTCGGCCACCGCTTCGGCGGTCTGCTGCGGCGTGATCGTCTTGTTGTAATAATCCAAGACGTGCGGCGACGCCGACTCGGCCCCGAAGTAGATGACGTTGAAGCCTGCTTTCTTCATCGTCTTCAGCAAGGCAAGGGAGGCATGGTTGGCGCGGCCCTCGCAGTACAGCTTCATGTCTATGCCCCTCTCCCCGATCAGTTCGCAGATCCTCTCCACCCTCGACACCTTCTGCGTGAAGTTGTCGTCCACGAACACGCATTCCCGGTATCCGTCGCGGTAGAGCATTTCGAGCTCGTCCACCACGTTCTCGGCGCTGCGGTACCTCCACTTCCTCTGGGAGAACGCGGCGCAGGAGCAGTAGGCGCAGCTGAAGGGGCAGCCCCTGGACGAGGAGATGGTGGTGAACTTCCCGAACGTCAGCGGAATTCCCTGGAAGAAGTACCCGTAGTGGAAGTCCCCCAGGAGCCGGCGGTCCGGGAACGGCAGGGAGTCGAGGTCCCGGACAAGGGCCAGCTCCTTCTCCTCTATGCCGCCCTCCTTGCGGTATGAGATGCCTTCCACGTCCTCTGGCTCCGTACCGGACTCGATATGGTCGAGGATGCGGGGGAGCGACCCCTCCGCCTCGCCCTTGATGATGTAGTCGATGAAGTCGTACTCGTTCAGTATCTCCCGGGCGGCGAAGGTGGCATGGTACCCGCCCAGGACGATGATGACGTCGGGCACCCGCCTTCGGACCTCGGCCAGCACCTCCATGGTGGCCAGGAACGTATGGGTGGAGCAGCTCATCCCCAGCACGTCCGGCCTCTCGTCCATCACGCGCGCCACGAACCTCTCGGGAGTGTAATTATGGCAGAAGGCGTCCACCACCACGAGCTCGTCGGCCCTTCTCTGCCGGATCGAGCCTGCCAGATACAGCAGCCCTAGGGGCGGCCACAACTCGGTGGTCTTTCCTGGAGGGGTCGCGAGCAGAACCTTCATTGTCTCGCTCTTTAGAATTGATGTGATGATGATTTATAATTATCAGTCAAAGTTGATGCTCTCGGGACGGCGCCGCGCCCGTTCGGACGCTCTCCAAATCAAAGTATCCAGTCGCTTCCGCATAGGTTAATAATGAGGACGCGATATCAGCATGCTGACTGTTGACAGGGTGATCAAATGTCTTTGAAACTGGCCGTGCCGAACAAGGGGCGCCTCAACGAGAGGACGATGGAGATCCTCCGTCAGGCGGGCCTGGAGATAGAGAACGGGTCAGAGAGGAAGCTCTATGCCACCGTCAATCATGGGGACATGTCCGTCCTGTTCCTGCGGGCGCAGGACATCGTGCGGTTCGTCCATTCGGGCTCGGTCGACATGGGCATCACCGGCTGGGACATCGTTCTGGAAACGGACCTGGAGGTGGAGAAGATGCTCGACCTCGACTACGGCCGCTGCCGCCTCTCGGTGGCCGCGCCCGAGGCTGCCGGATACCGGTCGGCAAAGGACATCCCCGACGGCGCCAAGGTGGCGACGTCGTTCCCCCACATGGCCGGCAAGTTCTTCGAAGGACTGGGCAAGAAGGTCGACGTCATCACTGTGTCGGGAGCCGCCGAGGTCACGCCGCACTTAGGCGTGGCCGACGTCATCGTCGACCTTGTATCGTCCGGCTCCACCCTCAAGACCAACAAGCTGGTGGAGGTAGCGGTCATAGCCGAATCGCAGGCCGTGCTGGTCGCTTCCAAGAAGGGCCTGGCGTCCAAGGGGACGGAGATGAGGGAGCTGGCCTCGGCCATCGAGAGCGTGCTGGCCGCCGAGGGCAAGCGCTATCTCATGGCCGACGTGCCGGTGGACATCCTCGACGAGGTCAGGAGCTTCCTGCCGGGAGTGGCCGG
>DAGU01000041.1:53952-54831 GCA_002498285.1 Methanomassiliicoccus sp. UBA386
CCCAGATCTATGACTCGGTCAACAGGCTCAAGCGGATCGGGGCGACCGGCATACTGATCGTCCCCATCGACCGGATGGTCCCATAGGTGAGATGATGAAGGAAGAATGGGTCAGAGCGACGGTGCGGGACATTCCGTTGTACTACAACCCCAAAGTGAAGGCCGTCCGCATGGACACGTCCACCAATGTGCTGGGGCCCAATCCCGCGGTGCGCAACGTTCTGAACGGCTGCGCCGGCATGGACCTCAATCAGTACCCCAAGCCATACTCCGACGAGCTGCGGGAGGCGCTCGCCCAGGCATACGGCCTCAAGGCCGACAACTTCGTGGTCGGCAACGGCTCGGACGAAGTGCTGGATATCATATTCAAGACTTTCATGGAAGCCGGCGAGACCGTGGTGGCGCCGTATCCGTCATACTCCCTGCACGGCTTCTTCGTCAAGATCAACGGCGGACGCTTTGTGACGGTCGACCTCTCGGACGGCTTCCAGCTGGACCCCGACGCCCTTCTCAAGGCAAGGGGAAAGCTCATCATACTGTGCACCCCCAACAATCCAACCGCCAACACCTTCGACACGAAGGCGGTGGAGCGGGTGGTGAGGGAGCACGACGGCCCGGTGATCGTGGACGAGGCGTACGGCGAATTCACAGACCGCTCGTTCATGCCCCTGGTCGACGACTACGAGAACCTCATAGTGACCAGGACGTTCTCCAAGGCGTACGGCATGGCCGGCATGCGGGTGGGGTACATGGCCTCCAACCTGGCGATGGCCGAGCAGTTGCAGAAGATCAAGATACCGTACTCCCTCAACCGCGTGTCAGAGCAGGCGGCCATCGCCGCGCTGCGGGAGCGCGACTACGTCGACAGGACGGTGGAGCT
>DAGU01000041.1:55012-57368 GCA_002498285.1 Methanomassiliicoccus sp. UBA386
AGGCCGTATCCGTCGCAGAGCAACTTCGTCCTGTTCCGCTGCCCCGTGCCCTCGTCGGAGGTGGTCTCGCGCCTCGCGGCCAAGGGCGTCCTGATACGCGACTTCGGACGGCAGCGGCTGCTGGAGGACTGCGCCCGCACCACCGTCGGAACGGAGGAGCTGAACCAGATGCTATTGTCCAAGTTGAAGGAGGTGATGGAGGAATGGTGACCATCCGTCGCTCGGTGAAGTATCCCGAGTCGACCGATTCGTACCGCATCGGCCAGAGGCCCCGCGTCCGCGTGTCCATCGCCGATTATGGCGTGGGTAACCTGCACTCCATACGCAAGGCGCTGGAACTGGCGGGCGCCAGGCCAGTGGTGGAGTCCAACATGCGCAACCTGCTGGACGCCGATGTGATCGTCTTCCCGGGCGTGGGGGCCTTCGACGCCGCCATGAGGAAGCTGGACGGCTACCGGGACATCGTCCTGGACCGCCTCAACGCCGGCACGCCCTGCCTGGGCATATGCATCGGCGCCCAGATCCTGTTCGAGGGGAGCGAGGAGGGCGAGATGCCGGGCCTCGGCCTCATCAAGGGCCGCGTGGTCCAGCTGCCTGCCAAGCGGGTCCCGCACATGGGCTGGAACGAGGTTCGGAGCGATGACCGGATGTTCGAGAACGTCCCCTCGCCATACTTCTACTTCGCCCACTCCTACTGCGCCCGCCCCGAGGAGGACGCGACCAGGGGCACCACCGACTACGAGGGCGAGTTCCCCTCGGTGTTCCGCAAGAAGAACGTGCTCGGGGTTCAATTCCACCCAGAGAAGAGCAGCGCGTCGGGCGCGGCGTTCCTCCGCAACTACGTGAAGTACCTGGAGGAGAAGCTATGAAGGTCATTCCCGCGGTGGACATACTGGACGGCAACGTCGTCACCCTGGTCGGCGGAAAGCCGGGCACCGAGAAGGTCTCGCTGCCGGACCCCCGCCAGGTGGCACTGGGCTGGGAGGAGAAGGGCGCCCCCATGATACACCTGGTCGACCTCAACGCGGCCATGGACCGGGGGGACAACTTCGAGGCGATCGCGTCCATCCTCGCGAGGGTCAAGGTGCCCATCCAGATCGGGGGAGGCATACGCACCACCGAGAAGGCGGAGACCCTGCTGAACCTCGGTGCTTCGAGAGTGGTGGTGGGCACCAGGGCGGTGACCGATCCCGACTGGCTCGAGGAGCTGTCGCTCTCCAACCGGCACAAGATCGTGCTGGCCCTGGACCTCAGGGACGGGAAGGTGCAGGTCAAGGGCTGGAAGGAGAGCTCCTCCAGAAGCGTCGAGGAGATCCTGGAACGCACCGAGGGGCTGCCGCTGGCAGCGGTGCTGCACACCAACATCAACGTGGAAGGTAAAGCGGCCGGCATCGACGGCGAGCAGCTGGCCGAGTTCGTGGCCATGTGCCCGCACCCGGTCATCGCGTCGGGCGGCGTCACCACGATGAACGACCTGATCAAGCTCGAGGAGATAGGCGTCGGCTCGGCCATCGTGGGCCTTGCGCTCTATGCCGGGACCATCACCCCGGAGGTATGGAAGGTGAGGGAATGAGGGAATCCAAGATCGGCCGGAAGACCAAGGAGACGGACATAAAGCTGCAGCTCAGCATAGACGGCTCCGGACATGCCGAGATCGAGACCGACGAGCAGTTCCTCCGCCACATGCTAGACACGCTCACCCGCTACGGCGGCTTCGACCTGCAGCTGGAGGCCACCGGCGACAACGTCCACCACCTGGTGGAGGACGTCGCCATCGCCCTGGGCACGGCGTTCCGGGAGGCCCTCGGAGACGTGCCGGTGGAGAGGATCTCCTCCGCCATGGTCCCCATGGACGATGCGCTGGTGACCGTGGCGGTGGACATCATCGACCGCCCGTACTGCGACGTCGACTGTCCGGACATGCTCTACGCACACTTCTTCCGCTCCTTCGCCATGTCCTCGGGCATGACGCTCCACGGCATCGTCCACCGCGGCATGGACGACCACCACATCATCGAGGCGACGTTCAAGGCGCTGGGCACCGCGCTCCGCAGGGCGGTCGCTCCGCGGGAGAGCGTCCTGAGCACCAAGGATGCCGTCTCCCTGAGGAGGGATAGGTGATGCTGACCAAGCGCATCATACCCTGCCTCGACGTCACCGAGGGACGCGTCGTGAAGGGTGTGAGGTTCGAGAACCTGGAGGGCATAGGATACCCGCCGGACCTCGCCCAGACGTATGAGGCTCAGGGCGCTGACGAGGTGGTGTTCCTCGACATCACGGCAACATCGGACGCCAGGCAGACGCTGCTTGGATCGGTCGAACGAACGGCGGAGAAGCTGTTCATTCCCTTGACGGT
>DAGU01000041.1:57547-64908 GCA_002498285.1 Methanomassiliicoccus sp. UBA386
ATCAACTCCGCCGCCGTCCGCTCTCCCGAACTGATCGGCGAGTGCGCCCGGGAGTTCGGCAAGCAGTGCGTGGTGGTGGCCATCGACGCCCGGAGGGACGGCGAGCGGTGGACCGTGTACACCCACGGCGGACGCCAGCGGACGGAGCTGGATGCCGTCTCGTGGGCGATCGAGGCCGAGGAACGCGGGGCCGGCGAGATCCTTCTGACCAGCATGGACGCCGACGGGACCACCAACGGCTACGACCTCAAACTGACGGCAGCGGTGGCCGAGGCGGTCGACATCCCGGTCATCGCGTCGGGCGGATGCGGCGGCCCGGAGCACATGTACGAGGTGTTCCAGCAGACCGAGGCCTCCGCCGCCCTGGCCGCATCCATCTTCCACTACGGCACCTGGACGGTGGCGAAGGTGAAGGACTACCTCCGCGACCGGGGGGTGGTGGTCAGATGACCGGGCTGAAGTACGACCAGAACGGGCTCATACCGGTCATCGTGCAGGACGCGGAAACGAACGAGGTGCTGATGCTGGCGTACGCCAACGAGGAGGCGTACGGCAAGATGCTGGAGACCGGCCGGACCCATTTCTACTCGCGCTCCAGGCAGAAGCTGTGGATGAAGGGCGAGGAGTCGGGGCACGTGCAGGACATCGTGTCCATCCAGACCGATTGCGATGCCGACACATTGCTTGTCAGGGTGCGCCAGACCGGCAACTCCTGCCATCTCGAGAGGCCCTCCTGCTTCGACGAGGTGCTCCACGGCGACATCTCGGGCACGGCGGCCATCATACCGGAGCTGAGGCGCATCATCCGCGACAGGAAGGAGCACCCGGTGGAGGGCAGCTACACCAACAAGCTGCTGTCCGACGAGGACAAGGTGCTCAAGAAGGTCGTGGAAGAGGCGGGGGAGCTGGCCATCGCCGGAAAGGGGAAGGACAGGCAGTCGCAGATCTGGGAGGCCGCCGACCTGATATACCACCAGATGGTGCTTCTGGAATACCTCGACCTGCCGTGGGAGGAGATCTACCGCAAGCTCGACCTGCGGCACAAGGGAGGGAAGTGATGAGGATCGACCTCCACACCCACACCCTGCTGAGCGACGGCGCGCTGCTGCCGATCGAACTGGCTCGGAGAGCGTCGGTCATGAAGCATGAGGCGCTGGCGTTCACGGACCACGCATCGGCGGGGAGCATCGAGCGGGTGGTCAGCGAGGCCATGAAGGATGCCGAGCTGGCCGCCGAGTGGGGCATCGAGGTGCTGGCGGGATGCGAGCTGACCCATGTCCCGGCGGCCCGCCTGGACGAGGTCATATCGGCCGCCCGCCGGGCCGGCGCCGAGATCATTGTGGTGCACGGCGAGACCATCTCCGAGCCGGTTGAAAGGGGTACCAATCGCGTGGCCGCCAACAATCCCGAGGTGGACATACTGGCCCATCCAGGATTCATAACCGAGGAGGACGCCCAGGCGGCCGCCGATAACGACGTTGTGCTGGAGATCACCTCCAGACCCTCGCACGGGATGACCAACGGGCACGTCGCCGCCATGGCCCGCAAGGTGGGCGCCAAGCTCGTCGTCAATTCCGATACTCATTCCCCTGGCGATCTGATCACCGAGGAGAGGGCGATGCTGGTGGCCATGGGCGCCGGCATGAGCAGGGAGGAGGCCGAGCTCGCAGTGACGCGCGCCCCGAGGGACATCGTACGGAGGGTGCGCGGTCGATGAAGGTCCTCAAGTTCGGTGGCTCCTCGCTCAGGGACGGCCCGTCCATGAAGAAGGTGGGCGCCATCGTGGCGGCCGATAGCGAGGAGAAGGTCGTGGTGGTGTCGGCTATCCAGGGCATCACCGACTCGCTGATCGGGTTCATGTCCAGGGTCCGGCAGGAGCAGGACGTCCAGCGGTTCGTTCGAGAGCTCAGGGACCGCCACCTGCAGATACTGGCCGACGTCGCCGGCTCGATGTACGTGAAGCAGCAGGCCATTCAGCTGCTCAACGAGAAGCTGGTCCGCCTGGAGAGGGTGCTGTACGGCATCATCTACCTCGAGGAGCTGACCCCTCGGACCAAGGACCTGGTGCAATCGTTCGGGGAGCGCATGAGCGTCATCGTGCTCTCGGCCATGCTGCAGGACATGGGTGTTAACGCCGTACCGGTGGAGGCGGACGACCTGGGCATCATCACCGACGGACAGTTCGGCTCGGCCACGGTCGATATGGAAGCGACGAGGCGCAACGCCGCGCCGCGCATCAAGGACATGCTCGGACGGCAGGAGGTGCCCGTGGTCACGGGGTTCTTCGGCAAGACGCCCGAGGGGTTCATCACGCTCTTCGGCCGCAACGGGACGGACTACTCGGCCTCGGTGATGGCCAACGTGGCCGACGCCGACTCGCTGGAGATATGGAAGGACGTCGACGGCTTCATGTCCGCCGATCCCAAGGTCGTCCCCGAGGCGGTGCCCATACCGGCGCTGACGTACGAGGAGGCGGCCGAGCTGTCGTACTTCGGCGCCAAGGTCCTGCATCCCCGGACCGTCGAACCGGCCAAGGCGCGCGGCACCGTGGTGTGGGTGCGCAACGTCTTCAAGCCCGAGTACCCCGGAACGGCCATCGACGACGCCGGGGCGGAAAGGGGCGCCCAGACCATCAAGTCCATCTCCAGCATGCCGAACATGGCCGTGGTGAAGGCCTACGGCCCCGGACTGGGTTCGAGGAGCGGCGTGCTGTCCGAGATCTCGGTGCTTCTGTCGGAGGCGGGCATCAACGTCTATTCGGCGGCAACGTCGCAGACGTGCATCTCCCTGCTCATCGAGGAGAGGGACCTGCGGTTCGCCGAGAGGGTCCTGACCAAGGCCAGCCGCAGCGTGGTCGACCGCATCGAGACGGAGAAGGGCATCGCCCTGCTGTGCCTTGTCGGCGAAGGGATAGGACAGGAGGTGGGCGTGGCGGGCATGGTGTTCAGCATCGTGGCCGCCAACGGGACCAACATCGGCCTCATCTCCGCGGGAGCGTCCCTGACCGCCCTGACGTTCACGGTGAAGCGCGAAGACCTCGAGAAGACGACCAGGACCATCCACCATGAGCTCTTCGGCTAGGGACATCGGCCTGGTGGCGTTCCAGGGGGTCAAGGGGGCGTTCTCCGAGGATGCGGCCGCCCGCTTCTTCGGCGAGGTCGCCACGCTGCCGTGCCCCGATTTCGAGAGCGTGTTCCGCGCCGTCGATGAGGGCCGGGCCGGCCGGGCGGTGGTGCCGGTCGAGAACTCCATCGAGGGGAGCGTCACCGCGGTGAACGACCTCCTGCTGGAGAACGACCTCGTCATAGTGGGAGAGATCATGGTCAGGGTGGTCCACTGCCTCATCGGACAGGGCTCGGCCGCCATCGAGGACATCAGGAGGGTGTACTCGCACCCCCAGGCCCTGGGGCAGTGCCGTCAGTTCCTGGCCAAGCACCCCGGCTGGGAGAGGGTGCCCTCCTTCGATACCGCCGGCAGCGTGCGGATCGTGCGTGACGGGGGCCGGGCCGATGAGGCGGCCATCGCCTCCCGCCGCGCCGCCGGGGTGTATGGAATGAGGGTGCTCCTGGAAGGCATACAGGACAGCGACGACAACTGCACCCGCTTCTTCGTGCTGCAGAAGGCGCCTCATCTTCTTGAAAGGGGGGACAAGACCTCCCTGGTGTTCGCCACCCGCAGCGGGCCCGGAGCGTTGTACGAGGCCCTGGGATGCTTCGCCTCGCGGGGCATCAACATGACCAAGGTGGAATCGCGGCCCCGCCGGGGGAGGGCATGGGAGTACGCCTTCTTCGTGGACATCGACGGCCATGCCGACGAGCCGGCGGTGGCCGATGCCCTGGCCGAGCTGGTGCGAAAGGCGGTCTTCGTCAAGGTCCTGGGAACGTACCCTAGAGCGTCCGTCTAGACAGACGATCGAGCGTTCCGCTGATGGCTTCCAGCCCCTCCGACAGCTGCCTGGGCGGGCACGAGAACGTGACCCGTATGTGCCCCGGCGCTCCCCAGAAGCGCCCGGGCCCCACCGCCACGCCCCTCTCCAGCAGCATCTCGCTGAACTCCAGGTCGTCCACGCCCCGCGGCAGCTGGATGAGCGCCATCAGCGAGCCGTCGGGCATGGGGCAGGAGACCCGCTCCTCGGTCTGCAGCCACTCGTACAGTACCGGCAGGTTCCTGGACGCCTTCCGCAGCATCCTCTCGCGGAACCACCCCTGGCGGCGCACCGCCTCGGCCGCCAGGGCCAGGTTCCGGGGCGGCAGGCGGTAGGAGGACAGCAGCCTGGTCTGCTCGATCCTCTCCACCGTCCCCTCAGGCCCTATGAGCCAGCCGATGCGCAGGCCCCGAAGCCCGTTCAGCTTGGTGACGCTCGATACCGAGCACGACATCCCTCCCAGGCTGAACGCCGGGGCGGGAGGCATGCCGTAGCTCATCTCCCGGTACACCTCATCGACCAGCACCTGCATGCCATGACGTTCGGCCAGCTCGATCGCGGCTCCCATCTCCTCGTCGCCCATCTCGGCCGCCGAGGGGTTGTGCAGGTTGGTCAGAAGCAATGCCCTGGCGCCGCGCCGCGATGCCCCCTCAAGGTCATCCCGGTGCAGGAGGAAGTCGCGGTCGGGGTCCCTTCGAACCGTGATCGCCCCGCAGACCATGTCCGACAGCTGGCGTATGGGCATGAAGGTCGGCGACTCCACCGCCACGAGGTCGCCCGCCCCGAACGCTAGAAGAAAGAGAAAACCAGCGTGCTGCGCCCCCGCCGTCAGGGCGATGCGCTCTCGTTCCACGCCGTAGTGCGAGGAGAGCTCGTCCCGGAGGCGCTCCTCCCCCTCCGCCTCGTCGTTGCTGTCCTGGACGTCAAGGTCCTTCCACCACCGCTCGCCATAGGGCGGCGGCGCGCCGCTGGAGTCCAGCGAGATCGTGGCGCCCATGGCCCGGCAGCGAAGGGCCCATTCCTCCAGGGGATCGGCGGAGGGCCGCATCACCTGCCCCTGATCAGCTCTCCGATGGTGCGGAACTCCCCCGCCCAGTATATGAGGGTCCGCTCCCGGTCATATCCATCGGCCACATGGGCCGATACTATCTCGCCTATGAACCAGGTGTGGTCGCCGGTGTCGAAGTTCTGCACCTTGCGGCACTCGAAGCTCACCGGGCACTCCTCCAGGGTGGGCACGTCCACCTTGTGGCCTGGAACGGCCGTAAGGCCAGTCTCTTCGAGCTTGTCGACCTCCTTTCCTGATTTCTCTCCGCAGAACAAGGTCTCCTCGACCAGCTCCTTGCAGGGAAGGTTCACGGTGAAGTTCGGGGAGCGGTGCAGCAGCTCGTGGCTGTACCGGCAGGGCGAGATACCGATGCCGATGAGAGGGGGATTGAAGGAGAATGTGTGGACCAGCGACACCGCGATGATGTTCTTCTCCTCCTTGCCGACAACGACAAGGGCGATGGGGAATGAGGGGAACGTCCTGATGGCGCGGACGGGGTTCATTTCAAGCTTGTTGGGCATGCTCTCGCCCGTGGATGCCAAGCTCCTGACATAAACCCTCGCTTGCTTTCTTCGTCAAATTAATATCCACAGGTCCGCATGGGGGAGCATGGCACCGCGCATAGGAATCATTGGCGGCACTGGCGTATACGATCCGGAGATCTTCGAAATCAAGGACAAGGTCGTTCTCTCGACGCCCTACGGGGCTCCATCCGACGCCGTCCTGGTCGGGGAGATGAAGGGCGTGGAGGTCGCCTTCCTGTCCCGCCATGGCAGCGGGCATGTGTATCCGCCGCATCGCGTCAACTACCGGGCCAACATCTGGGCCATGAAGCACCTGGGCGTGGAGAGGATCATCTCGCCGTGCGCGGTCGGCTCCCTCCAGGAGAGGTTCCGCCCGGGGGAGCTCGTTATTGTCGATCAGTTCATCGATTTTACCAAGGGGCGCGATTATACCTTCTTCGACGGCGCCAAGACCGTTCATATCTCCACGGCCGATCCGTTCTGCCGGGAGATGAACGCGCTGTTCGCGTCGGAGGCCAAACGCCTGGGGCTGGCCTTCCACGAGGGCGGCACCTACATGTGCATCGAGGGGCCGAGGTTCTCCACCAGGGCCGAGTCGCGCATGTTCCGCAGCTTCGCCGACATCATCGGCATGACCCTGGCGCCCGAATGTCAGCTGGCCCGGGAGGCGGAGATCTGCTACACCTCGCTGGCCACTATAACCGACTATGACGTGTGGGCCGATGAGCCGGTGGACACCGCAACGGTGCTCAGGACCATGGCGGAGAGCGTGGACCGGGTCAGGCAGCTGATCACGGCCACCATCGACAAGATCCCCGAGGCCAGGAACGATTGCGAGTGCCCCCACGCCCTGAAGGCAGCGGGGGCCTGAAGGCCGCCGAGGAAATGAAAAAGGCGAGGGGGCCTTCCGAAGAGGGGCTTACTCGCTCAGCTTCTTCCGGTACCCGTCGGCGTCCATGAGGCTGTCGTACTCCGACGGGTCGTCCATCTTTATGACCGCGAGCCAGCCGTCCCCGTAGGGCGACTCATTGAACTTCTGGGGCGCGTCCTCCAGACCTTCGTTCACTTCGACGATCTCGCCGCTGACCGGCGCGTTGATGGCCGCCACCGTCTTTACGCTCTCCACCTGGCCGATGACGTCCCCCCGGCGGACCTTGGTGCCAGCCTTCGGCAGTTCGACGAACACGATGTCCGTCAGCTGTCCCTGCGCATGATCGGTGATGCCCACCCGGACGTTGCCACCCTCGGCCTTCACCCATTCGTCGTTCATGGTGTATCTGAGATCATCCCTGACTTCACTGTTGTCGGCCATGCTCTCCCTTGCTGCCGTCCATGACATCCCGGATATTTAACCGGTTCTCGGGAGTGGCCGCATCGCATACGATTCCGCCGAAAAGATCGGTTACCCACAGACCTGTTCGTTGGCTTGCGGCCTTCGGCGTCATTGCCCGTCGCGTTCGGCCGACCGACGGCATACCGCCCACCGGCGGAAAAGGCGGCGATGTGCCGCGGTCTGCATTCATACCTCCTTTGAGATGGTGGGGCCTCTGGCAATAAACTAAATAACCATCCGGCGATTAAACGCCGATGAGGGTCGTCGTGCGCGGCGTGGTGCAGGGAGTGGGCTTCCGGCCAACGGTGTACCGCATAGCCGCCTCCATGGGCCTCAACGGGTGGGTGCAGAACAACGGCGCTGACGTCGTGATAGCGATCGACCGGGACGCGGAGGAGTTCGTACGCCGGCTGAGAGCGGAACTTCCGCCGCTGGCCCGCCTCGATTCGGTCGAGATCGTCGACGGCGACGTCGTCGACAAGGGCTTCCGCATCGCGCCCAGTTCGGCCGGGCAGCGCGGCGTGGGCATCC
>DAGU01000041.1:65160-73485 GCA_002498285.1 Methanomassiliicoccus sp. UBA386
GAGACGTCCATGCACGACTTCCCCATGTGCCCGGACTGCCGCAACGAATACGACGACCCGTCGGCCAGGAGGTTCCACCATCAGACCATATCGTGCCCCAGATGCGGGCCCGAATACTATCTGCTGGACCGGAACGGGAAGCGCATCGCCGCCGACGATCCGGTGGCATACTTCGCCGAGCAGATGGGGCGCGGGGCGATCGGCGTGGCCAAGAGCTGGGGGGGGATGCACATATGCTGTTCGCTCGCCACCCTGCCCAGGCTCAGGAAGTGGTACCGCCGCGACCAAAAGCCGTTCGCGGTGATGGTGCGCGACATGGCTGCGGTGCGCCGCTATGGCCGCCCGGACGAGCACGAGGCGGAGCTGCTGACCTCGCCCCACCGCCCGGTGGTCCTCGTCCCGCGGACGGAGGAGGCCATCAACGAGGTCATCTCCCCCGGCCTGGGGAACGTGGGGCTGTTCCTGCCATATACGGAGATGCAGCACCTGCTGTTCCACCATCTCAAATGCGACGCTCTCGTCATGACCTCCGCCAACACGCCCGGTGAACCGATGGTCCTGAGGGACAGCGATGCCCTGGACCTCAACGCGGAGCTGTACCTTCTCCACAACCGGGAGATACTGAACCGCTGCGACGATTCGGTGGTCCGCTCCTTCGGCCGCAACACCTTCTTCCTGAGGAAGTCCCGCGGCCATATCCCATCGCCCATCGAGGTGCGCCTGAAGGGGCAGGCAGTGGGGGTCGGCGCACAGGAGAATCTGACGGGAGCGGTGATCAAGGACGGGCGGCTGTTCACGACGCAGCACATAGGGGACGGCGATTCCCCAAGGGTCATAGAGTTTCTTGAAGCGTCCATCGGCCATTTCCGCCGGATGCTTGGCGTGAACGAACTGGACGCGGTCGGAATGGACCTGCATCCCGGGTACACGAACCGCAGGATGGCCAGGGAGATGGCGTACCGGGCGGGAGCGGAGCTGGTCGAGGTGCAGCATCACTGGGCACACGCCGCCGCCCTCCTGCTGGACGCCGGCCTGGACGAGACCGTGTGCCTGACGCTGGACGGCACCGGATACGGCGCCGACGGCCAGGCCTGGGGGGGAGAGGTGCTCCACGTGACCCTGGACGACTACAGGCGGGTGGCCCACCTGGAGGGCTTCCCGCTGCTGGGCGGCGAGATGGCCGTCAAGGACCCCCGCCGCCTGGTGTTCGCCCTGTCAGCAAGAGCAGGCCTGCCGCTGCCGTACTTCGAGGACCGCGACGCCGCGGTGCTGCTGAAGCTCATGGACAGGAGCGTCGCCACCACCGGGTTCGGCCGGGTGCTGGACGCGGTGTCCTGCTACCTTGACATCTGCCAGACCAGGAGCTACGACGGCGAGCCGGCGATGAAGCTGGAGCCGTTCCTGGCCAGAGGCGAGCGGAGCGTCCCCATGAAGGCCGAGCTTCGCTCGGGCGTGGTGGGCACCGTGGACCTGTTCCGGCAGCTGGCCGGATCGAGCGGCACGAGGGAAGACCGCGCGCATTCGTTCACCGCCGCGCTGCTCGAAGCGCTGGTGGACGCCGCGGCCGATGAGGCCGCGTCCACGGGCGTGGACAATATCGGGCTTACCGGGGGCGTATCGTACAACTCCACCATATGCGCGATGGCCAAGTCCATGGTGGAGAAGAGGGGGCTCAGGTTTGTTTGCCCCGACCGCCTGCCCAACGGGGACGGGTGCGTCTCCAGCGGGCAGGCGGCGGTGGCTCTTAGAAAGGTCGGTAAGTGAGGTTTCAGTGGCCGTCGACCAGCAGCGGCAGGGGCTTGTCGAACCACTTGGCGGAGCCGATGTCCTTCACGCACTTCCCCAGGCAGGCGCCCTCCTTGGGGGAAGGCGCGATGGTCCACTTCTCATCCTCGCGCTGCAGCCACAGGGTGGCGCCGGGGAAGCCCTTCTCAGGGACCCATCGCTCCCCCACGATCTTCTCCTCTTCCTCATCCTGGTGCTCGGCGAGCATGCGGCCGACGGCCGCGGTCATCTCGTGAACCTCGCTGAGGTCGCCCTGAACGAACTGCAGGTCCAGCAGGAACTCGTACAGCTGCCTGAGGCGAACGCCGTCCTGGACCTTGAAGGAGCCTTTCCGGACGTCCTCCAGGAGGCGCTGGGTCGAGGAGCCGAGGGCCTGGTACTTCTTGGCTAGCGAAAGGAACTCATCTGTCGTTATGTTCATTTCTATTCTCCATCCCTTCTGAGCTTTTGTTGCACCTCCATTTTCCCATCGCTCTTCAAATAGGTTCTAACCTGATTATCAAATGCGAGTTCAATAGATTACAAAGATGGCGCAAATATGTGGATGGGAATTATTGATTTAATCACAAGGAAAAAAACGCTTCGCGCGGCTTGATTCTGGGGGTCGGTAGGGCAAGTGATTCCTAGAATCAATGACAAGGGGATACGTCGCCCCGCCGACCCTTGCCAGCGCTGTCCGCCGTACCGCGGGCGCGGCCTCGACCTTACCCAGCGGTTCACAGCGGCCTCCCTTGTCAGCACCGGTAGCGACTGCCCTATTATCTATCTTCTGCTTATTATCTATCCTCCGACGCCTGTCACCTCTCCGCCGCGTCCCCATTCTGGAGCATCTCCCGGAGGACGGCCGCGCTGCTCCTCTCGGCACCCTTGGTGGCGAACACCAAGGTAAGGTCCCCCTTCCGGGAAAGGGCCGCCAGGCGTTCCAGAAGCTTCCGGTCCACCTCCTTCACGTAACGCTCCTTGAACTCCTCCCACTTTGACGGGTCGTGAGAGTACCACTTCCGCAGCTCGGGCGAGGGGGCGATGTCCCGGCACCAGTGGTCCACCGCCGCCCTCTCCTTGCTCACTCTCCACCAGCACCCTGGTGCCATCGCCCGGCGACGGCTTCTCGTACACCCTCTTGAGCTTGATCATGAGATAGCATTCGTTGCGGGGCGATATCTGCTTTGGCAGGCACGGGCCCCGCAGCCCGCTTCGACAGATGTTCCAGATATGGTCAGTTGGATAAGCAAGGTTTATTAGTGGCCCTCAATATCCAAGGCCCGGAATATGGTGGGTCGCCTTTGAACACTCTCATAATCTTGCTGGACGGGGCCGCGGATGACAAGATCCCCGAATTTGGTGACCGAACCCCCCTGGCATCGTTCGAGAAGCCCTTCATGGACATGGTGGCCAGCAACGGCCTCATGGGATGGACCGAAGGGCGCCAGTACACGCACCTGTACCTCCTGGAGTTCCTGACCGGGAAACGCCTTGAGACCCCGCGGGGGCTGGTGGAAGCGGTGGGCCTGGGCGTCCCCGTCGAACCGAGGCAGGTCGCGTACCGGTTCTCCCCGGCCTACGTATACGATTCCAAGGTTGACTGGGCATACCGCGTCACCCCGGACCTCACCGAATCGCTCCAGGACTCCATGGTGCAACACCTGGACATGCTGGGCGACCTCAATCCCCGCCTCTACTTCTACGAGGACGGCAGGGGGGTCATGACCGTCGACACCGAGGATGTGGTGCCTTTTCCCATGCCTCCCGCGCCGGTGGACGACGTGTCGTTCCCGATGCATCATTTCGGCGAGTACATCCACCGGGTGGCGTCGGAAACGGAGGGTCTTACGGTCATCCCCTGGGGCGGCGGCTCGCTTGCCAGACTCAACGGCCAGAAGGCGGTCCCGGAAGCGAAGAACATGGTCATGATCTCCAAGAGCCCCTCCGCGCTGGGCGTCGGGGGCCTGCTCAACATCCGCCGAGACGTGGTGGACAACATGTGGAGCGGGTTCCAGGAGGCGTTCCGGCTGCTGCGGTCGGGCGACGTGTTCATGCACGTGGAGGAGACGGACGACATCAGCCATCGGCGTGCGCCGGACCAGAAGGTCAGCATGCTCAAGGAGGTCGACGATATTCTCATGGAGAACCTGGACCGGTTGCTGGGGCACCGCGTCGCCTTCATCGTCGATCACGGCACGTCCTCGATCAGCGGGCAGCACCTGCGGATGAAGGTGCCCTTCGCCGTATCCGAGGTGGTGGAGCCGTCCGAACCGACCGTCCGGTTCTGCGAGAACGATTACCGCCATGTGCCACTGGGGGAACTGCTCAAGGTGCTTCTCTCATATAGCTCTCCGTCGGACAGCATATAAATAGGGCGATGGGCATCGGGTTGGATGTATTATCCAACTAGATGAGGCGCTCAAATGACGTTCAAAGTACCGGAGGACATCGCCCTCTGCCTCAACGAGGACAGGGGAAAGGCATTTCTTGAGAGCATCTGGAACAAGAAGGCGGCGTACTGCTGCGTCATAGGCAACACGGAGACGGCCAAGATACCGGGCGTCTCGGCCGCCGGGGCCAACCCCGAGGCCACCGATTTCACTCCCGCGGCTGACATGGAGCTTCTGTACTTCGGCCGCTGCAAGTGCATCGACGGCGTGCCTATCACGCCCGACGGGATCCCCACGCCAGGCATCGTCACGATGTCGGCGCTCAAGCTGGCTCCCATGCCCATCTTCGTCGTCAACGGCGGCCTCAGGGTGAAGCCGCATACTCCATACATCGAGGTGGAGGGGACGCCTGGCGGAGATATCCGCACGGGCAAGGCGGTCAAGGGGGCCGAGAGGGCGTTCGACCGCGCGCTGGTAGCCGGCCGACAGCTGGCCAAGACGGTCGATTACCTCGTGGTGGGGGAATCGATACCTGGCGGCACGACCACCGCCCTGGGCGTCCTGACGGCGCTCGGCTACGATACCAAGGAGAAGGTCGCCAGCACCTTCCCCGTGAACCCGCACGACCTCAAGGGAAAGGTCGTTGCTGAAGGGATCGCCGCCTCTGGCATCGACCCCGAACTGCTGAGGAACGATGCCATGGCCGCGGTGCAGGCCGTCGGCGATCCGATGATGGCCCCCGCGGCCGGCCTTATAGCGGGCGCGGCCGAGAGCGTTCCCGTACTCATGGCGGGCGGCACTCAAATGGCTGCCGTGCTGGCGATCATCAAGGCCATGGACGATACCGTCATGGACAACCTCGCCCTTGGGACCACTAGATGGATCTCCGAGGACAAGACCTCTGACCTGAGAGGACTCGTCTCGCAGATGGGCGACGTGCCGGTGATGGCGGCCAACCTTAACTTCTCCGCCTCCCGCTACGACGGCCTCAGGGTGTACGAGACCGGTTTGGTGAAGGAGGGCGTCGGAGCAGGAGGATCGTCCATCATGGCCATGGCCGCGACCGGCGGAAAGGTCACGTGCCGCTCCCTGCTCGACGAGATCGAGAAGAACTACGCCCGCCTGGTCTCGAGGCGCTGAGCCCTCAAACCTTTTTTTCGGGGGGCGGAGGGAGGTCGCCCGCCTAGCAAGCATAATATACCGGCCCCTGACGTGAAACCACCTAGGAGGGCCGGCCTTCCACCCGGAGGCTGAGGGCGGGCCTGTCCCGGCCCTCGAATGGAGGTGCAGCATGACAGCCCAGTCGTCAGCTGAGGCCATTCAGCCACATTCACGGAATATGCTCGACGGCAGGCACCTGGTGCCTGGCGAGAGGGTCATCTGGGAGAGCAGACCGGCCATGGCGATCGTGCTGCTCAGGCCCATCATCATAACCGTCCTGGCCCTCGCCTTCGCCAGCATCGTCCTGTCCTACGACGGCAGCCTGGCGTACCTCGTGGCCGCCCTGGTGCTGGCCGCCCTGATGATACCGTTCGATCGGCGCTTCGGCATACCTGCGGCGATCGCGGGCATCATCATCGCCTTTCTCGTCTCCCTCGATCGGGCCTGGGATGTGCTGGTGTTCATCCCGGTGGTCCTGGGGGTGCTGCCCCTCATCACAACGTACATGAACTGGAGGAATACGGTCTTCGTGCTCACCGACCGGCGCATCATAAGCCAGTACGGGTTCCTGAGCCGGCACTTCAGCGATACCGGCCTGGACAAGGTCCAGAGCATCTCGCTCAGCCAGCCTCTGCTGGAGAGGATCTTCGGGTTCGGGGACATCGCCATCATCACATCTGGGGATCTGGGGAGAGCCGTTCGGAGGCGGCCCGGCCTCCGCTTCCATTCGGGGGGAGATGTGGTCTGGGAGAACGTTCCCAGGCCCTTCGAGACCGAGAAGCTCCTGTCCGAGCACGTCTATCGCCCAATGGCGCCGCCACGAGGGGCCGCGGCCTGATGCGGCTGGCCCGCATCACGGGAGTGATGATGCCCCTGCCGCGGGCCGGGCGTGAGCTGCGGGCCCCCATCGAGCAAGGGTCGTCTGAACGAGCTTGTCCCGTGGGCGCGCTCCCGAAGCACCGATGGATTGGTCTACTACGCCTTACAATGTATTACCGCCCATGCCGCCCTGGGTCGCGGCGGGGAGCGTACTTGACGGATGGCGATCGGGGCCAATGAGACGCGCGCGTATACTGATGATCATGAGGTTGCGACAGAAGTGGATCAGCATCGCCCCCAAGCTGACCTATGTCGGCCTGTGGGCCTCACTGGCCCTGCTGATGGTCATCTTCCCGTTCATGCAAGGGCCGTCGACCTCCTCGACCTTCACCATCCTTTTCACCCTGCTCCTCGGGGCGGCCGTCATGACCATTCGCGGCGGGAGATTGCTGAAGGTGATCGCCCTGCTGTCCTTCGCGGCATCTATCACGAGCCGATTGGCATTCTCGCTTACCGGCGAGGGGTGGCTGGAATCACTCTCCTACCTCTTTGCCACGACGACCCTGGCCTGGGTGACGATATTCCTGTTCCGCTCGTTGTTCCAGACCAAGGAGGTCACGTCCACCACCCTGTGGGAGGCAGTGTCCGTCTACATTCTCATCGGGCTCACGTGGGCGAGCGTTTTCGCCATTTTGGAGGCGACGGCCCCTGGCTCGTTCGAAGACACCAGCCTGCCGGGCGCCGGGATGAACTTCCCCACCTTCATATACTACAGCTTTGTCACCTTGGCCACGCTGGGCTACGGCGACATCGTGCCGATGACCCAGGAAGCGAGAGGGCTGGTCATCATGGAGGTGCTCACTGGCGTCCTGTACATGGCCATCCTCATATCGCGGCTGGTGGGCACTTGGAAACCAAGGAAGAGGGACGATGAGGAAGAATGATGGCACCTGGCAGGACCCGGGGCGATCGACGCCACGTCGGAGGCATGAGCGCCCCATCGGCCCGCACGTCTGAAAAGGCGTTGGGAGGGTTGCGCGCTCACAAGATGCCGTTCACCCTCCATGGCGGGGCCGCTCCCTCTTGTTCTCCTCATACCCTCATCCGTCATGAAGGGGACGTGGGCATATCTCATGGGACGTTCGAAAAATGGGCAAAGGGTTTCACAGCGGCCACGAATGGATATCGTCGCGCGCCGCTGCCGCGCGGTTACATGCCCAGGAGTTTGCGCTTTGCCGCCGCGAACTCCTCTTCCGTAATGGCTCCGGACTGGCGAAGCTCGGCCAGCTTATGGAGTTCGGCCGTTACGTTCGTACTGCCGCTTGCCGGCGCTGCAGCCTGCGGCGGGGGCTGCGCCTGCGCTTGCTGGAGCTGCTGCTGCGCCATGGCGGCCTGCTCCTGAGCATCGGAGAGCTGTTGCTGCTGCGCCTGCTGTTGCTGCTGCGCCATAGCTTGCTCGTAACCGGCGCGTTGCCCCATGCGGGCCCCGGCCACCAGCATCAATCCTCTCCCTCTCATGTTCGATCCTCCCTGATCATTATCGTTGAAGGTTCGTTCTGCGCCCGTTCGATGAGCTCTGGGGGTATCCGGCCTTGCTCCAGGAGCTTCCCGCCAGCGTCCATCATGGCCGCCTTCACGCCGATCGCCCAGAGGTTCTCGAAAAGCATGGCCGCGGCGATGCTGTTGTTGGGCATCTGTTCGCCGATCGCCTCCGCATCATCCTGAGAGAGCCATCCCTTGGTCTTTGGCGCAAAGGCTTGGAACGCCTCCTCGGCATCTCCCCCGATCTCCGACGCCTCGAAGGACTCGACATTGCCGCTCCCATCCTTTCGGACGACCAGGAGATCGATGACCCTTACGATGCCGGAGTCCACGAGCCTGCGCATCTCTGGCGCGATCTTTCCTGTGAGCCTGTTCTCCGGGAACAACACCACGAGGTAGTCCACCGGCCCCATCACCCTTTCAGATCCTTTCTGAACCTCTACCGTCGTCATGGCCTCCCCTGCCCATTCTTGCTGGTGAGAGCATTTGAGGGTGATGGCTAATAAACATTGCCTAGGGAATGAAGAAGGTCCGGTCCGCTTATATGCTGTTCTCACTCCCTGGGCATCCCCTGAGGGATGTCTAGGGGTATCTCCTCATGGAGCGCTTCAGCCACCCCCTCTTCGAGTATGGACCTGAAGTCGAC
>DAGU01000017.1:0-733 GCA_002498285.1 Methanomassiliicoccus sp. UBA386
CGATGAGGCCGCGGAGCTGAACGACCTCGAAGTACGCCGAGCACTTGCTGTGAGGCCGCCATCGTCGCCGAATGATCGGCGGGGCATGCTCACGTCCGAAGGCCAAGGGAAGGTTCATCAACCCGCGTGCTCGAATGCTGTTGCATGAATAACGGAACCGGCGTCAGAGAACGCATGCGATCGTTCTACTCGGCCTTCATGGGCCGCGGCGATCTCGCATTCGACATAGGCGCCAACCACGGCGACCGCGTGGAGACGTTCCTATCGCTCGGAGCCAGCGTCGTGGCCGTGGAGCCGCAACCTCACTGCCTGGACGATCTCCGGGGCAGATTCGGTCAAAGTCCCGATGTCGTGATCGTCGATGCGGCCGTCGATCGTCGGGCCGGCTCGGCCATCATGCACCTGTCCAACAACGACATGGTATCGTCGCTGAACGCCGAATGGATCTCCCGGGTGAGGTCGGGAGGGCGCTTCGACGACTCCGTCTGGAGGGAACGAATAAAGGTGCGGACCCTAACGCTGGACGATCTGATCGACACCTACGGCCGCCCGGCCTTCATCAAGATCGACGTGGAGGGCAACGAACTCAGGGCGCTTGAGGGATTGAGGACCCCGGTGCGAAGCCTATCGTTCGAGTACACCCCGGAGGACATCGGAACGGCGATGCGATGCGTGGAGCGGCTTCAGGCGCTCGGCGATTTCCGTTTTGATCTGTCGCCCGGCGAGACCTTCG
>DAGU01000017.1:897-3647 GCA_002498285.1 Methanomassiliicoccus sp. UBA386
GCCGTCAGGCGACGTGTATGCCAGGCTTGCGGGCGAGCTTTTCGACAATGAGCCTTGTGCCCGATGACCGGCCAGCAAGGCCGGGGGCGGTGATGGCAGCGCGGTCAGGGATATTGCCGGTGCTTTCCAGTAATCTATAATTAGGTCGAGTTCGGACAATGTGCCGGGTGTGACATGACAGACCTAAGCAGAATCATGGCCAACAGGGCGGAGAACGTGACAGCAAGGGATCCTGACCTCACCGTACGATATAGCCTATACACGGACGACAGGCATGAGTGGGGCATCCTGCACATCCTTGATCCCGAAGAAAGGGTCATTGGGTTGGAGTTCTTCGAGTCGGAGGACAGCTGGAAGAGGCCCAACGCGGTGGACGACTACAACATGGCGGCCCATGAGGGATACCCGGCGTCGGTCGTCATCCCCGACGAGGTGTTCCCCCAGTTCATCAGGAGCGTGCACCAGCGCGGAGGGGAGGGCTTCTCCACCTACCTGCTCAGCGAGCTCAACCTCGCCCCCAGGATAAGGGCCTGAGGAACCCGGCTCGACGCGTTCGCCTGACCATGCGGGCGGGCGATACGTCGCTATTCAATATGGTACGATGGCCATCGTCACTTTAGATGAGCGACGTGCGAAGCATTTTAATTTCATTTTATTTACCCTGAAGCGTGCTGCCTCCATTGAGCGATGACGCCTCAGGGCTGGTACGTTCGATCGGGGAGCGCTTTTCGGCCTCCCCCGAGGAGAAGAGGGAGATCCATGAGGGGCTCCTGCCGGAGATAACCTCACGGGCGCTGGGCTCCGCCGTCTATTCCGGAAGGATATGGACCACCCGTTCGTTCGACGAGCTGGGCCGGTTGCCGCTGACCGATTACCATTGGATCCACGAATGCATGGCGCGGCACGGCAAAGAGAAATGCCTCCTCGCCCCCTCGGTGGTGGCGTTCCGCACCTCCGGCTCGACCGGCGACCCCAAGGAGTTCTTCTATGGCGAGGAGGACATCGAGCGCATACTGTCCGATTACCGCCTGTACACATACATGATCGGGTTCCGCAAGGGCATGGCCGGCTGGAACCTCTCCGGCGCCCCGCCCGACGTTTCCGGATACATCGTCGACAGGGTCAAGGGCGCCATGGCCATGGGCGGTCCGACGACCCTGCTCAAGGACGACCGCGATCTGGTAAGGGCCTTGAAGGAGGTGTCGAAACAGGGGCGGATCGACATGGTCGCCTCCGGCGCCCTGATCGTCTATCTGGTGGGAAAGATGAGCCGGGAGCCCGATTTCCTTCCCGGCATCATAGTCGACAAGATCGTCCGCACCTACCACCTGCCCAGGCCGCTGGCCAGGCTGGTGGCCAAGCTTTACCTCAGGGGAATCGACGCTGACGCCCTCAGCGCCTTTGCCGACGACGTGTCGCTGGGCATCACGTTCGCCGAATCGCTCGACGCCTACCAGGATGAGCTGGACCGGTTCTACCCCAAACTTCGGCTGTTCGATATCTACGGCAGCACCGAGAACCCGCTCATGGCCGGCCAGATCGTGCAGGGGGTCCGCACCCTAGGCGTGATGACCGGCGCCATCATACCGGAGCTCATTCCGGCCGGCTCTCTGAACTCCGGCCATGTTGACGATGACCGCCCTCCGAGCGCGGTGCCGTGGTACGAGTGGAAGGCCGGGATGAAGGGCGAGCTGGTCATCACCCGCCCCGGTCAATGCCTGCCCCTGGTCCGCTATCCCACCGGGGACCTCATCGAGGTGCTCGATCCGGCCCGGACCGACCGCGTGACCGTTCTCGATGCCCGCATCGACATCTGCCTGCCGCACATACGCGTGCTGGGCCGCACGGCCGACACCCTTGACTACGGGGACCAGGACGAATCGGGCAATTTCATGGGGGTGAAGATCTACTCCCGCTTCGTCAACGAAACGCTGTACGGCAAGGGCGGCGTGAAGTGGTGGGAGCTTTACAACGTGAGGGACAGCCCGGCCCGCCTGGTGATGGCGGTCATTCCGGAGAAGGAGCCGCTCGACCGCGCGCGCTTCGGCGCCGAGGTCAAGAAGCACCTGCTGGGCGAGCAGACCGACGTGCCGCAGATGTTCGAGATCGCCTGCGATCTCAGGCGGTTCGACATCATCGTGCTAAGGGCCAACGCCTATGACGTGATACAGGCGGAGATCGATCGCCGCGTGAAGGCCGGGCGCTCCATCGGCCAGATGAAGCCCAAGCACATCTACAAGGTCGACGGCATGCAGGCCTTCCGCGAGGTCATGAGGGAGAGGTACGAATACGAGCTCCCGCTGCCCAGTGAGCTGCCCCTTCCGCTGGAACCACGCTTCGGCGTGGCCGGCGAGCAGCTCTGATGGGCGGTATGCTCATACCGACAGTATGCGCCTGAGGTCCTCGTCGCCGACGGTTATCTGGCCCTTGTCGAACAGGCGGGAGGTCATCTCCCTCCAGTTCTCGTTCCGCTCGAACACCTGCCTGAACCTCGGCAGCGATTCCGCCACCCGGCCGCTGTTCGCCAGGCCGACCGCCGTCCAGTACACGATCTCTTCGTTCTCCTGGTAAAGGCGTTCGGCCGCCGAGTATTCCTCCAGGGCCCTGGCGTGATCGCCGCTGGCCAGGGCGACGTCCCCGGCGTCCATGTGGGAATAGGCCCGCTGCACCTTCAGCAGGCGGGACATCTCCGCCAGGGGGTCGGAGGAGTCCTCCACGCGGAGGTCTGTCAAACGGTCCTCCCACGGGCG
>DAGU01000017.1:3799-4188 GCA_002498285.1 Methanomassiliicoccus sp. UBA386
ATGTCCCCGCCCTCGGCCTCGGCCGCCTCAAGAGAGGCCAACAGCCGGTCGGCCAGCGTTCCCTCCGCGCTCCGGAAGGCAGCCGCCATGGACGCTGGCACGGTGGGGCGGAGCATCATGTTGGCCTGGACCGAGAAGCCGTCGCCGATGACATGACCGGCCTCGGCGATGCATCCCAGGCCGGTGTATGCCGCTACGTTGCCCCGGACGTCGACCATGGCGACCTGGCGGACGTCGCGGCCCTCGTCCGCGGCCGTCAGCGAGTCCAGGGCTTCCTTCGCCGTTCGCCCCGACCGCATGAGGTCCAGCCCCCTGGGGCCGTATGAGGGGTCCGTGAACGACTGCGTGCAGACCACTCCGGCCCCGGGGAGCGCCCAGGGGACCACCGA
>DAGU01000017.1:4493-4940 GCA_002498285.1 Methanomassiliicoccus sp. UBA386
GGACAGGGACGCGTCCGTGCGCGGCGAGGTGCGACCCCTTGCCGCCCATGACCTGCCATCGATCCTGAGGGTCCAGGAAGTTTGTTATCAGCCATCGCTCATCGAGCCGGCCGAGGCGCTCCTCTCCAAGATGCTCCTGTTCTCGATGGGAGCGTGGGGCTGCTTCTCGGACGGAGAGCTGGCCGCTTACATCGTCTGCATCCCTGCCGAGGGGGACGATATCGCCCCTCTGAGCTGCCGTACGAGCTGCCTCCCTTCCCGCCCCGACCGCCTTTACATCCACGACCTGGCCGTGCACCCCTCGCATCGCGGTCGTTGCCTGGCGTCGCGACTGGTCCGCAAGGCCGAAGACATCGCCTCCTGGTTCGGTCATAAGCAATTGGCATTGGTCTCGGTCCAGGGCAGCGAACCGTTCTGGGCCGGGCAGGGGTTCGAACCCGTCCATGT
>DAGU01000017.1:5186-8883 GCA_002498285.1 Methanomassiliicoccus sp. UBA386
AAAAAATAAGAAGGTTGGGAAGAGGTTTAGCTCGGCACCACCGGCCTTATCCACAGGTACCTGGTCTGCCCTCCGTCCTGGTAGCTCAGCAGGGTGATGGCGTCACCGCTGGAGAGATCGAAGACGAAGACCGTCCCGTTGGTCCTGTTGCTCTGGGTGGTCTGGGCCTCCATGCGGCCCTCCTTCATGGTCCATCCCATGAGGGTAATGTCACTGGCGGGCGTGTCGCCTGATGCATTAAGAGCCACGAACAGGCGGGTTCCGGTAGTGTTGTTGTTCTCCTCGCTCCACACCTTGAAGAGCGAGAAAGATGCCGGCTGCTGAGGCGGCTGCTGCGGGTCGATCTGGAACATCACCGTCGCATTGGTGCTCTGGTCCGGCCAGTAGTAGATGGCGGTCGGCGACACCGTCTCGTTCACCCTGAACCCGATCATGAACGCTTTGGAGCTGTTAGGCTCTAGGGTCTTGACGATGTTGTTGTTGCGACCATCCTCGGCCTGCACCCAGGTGCCGTTGCCGAGGTCTATCCAGAAGTTGGTCGGAGCAAGGTCCACTGCGGTCGTGTTGTTGTTGGTGCCTATGACCACGGCGAGGATCATTTTCTCGCCCTCATCGAAGAACAGGGGCATGAGGCTCATGCTCCCGTTGGAGATGGTCCAGGAATTCGGCGACTCGAACGTCAGATTGTCGATCGCGGTGAGGTTCTCGGGAGCCTGCATCATGGTAGTGGGTCCGAGGTCCATCTTGAATTTGCTCATGACGGACATGTCGAACTTCACATTCCCGGTGTAGGAGACCCCAGTAATGAGCTTGCCATTGGTCTTGAACCCCAGCACGAAGTATGCGGTGGTGTTCGGTTCAATGGTTATATTGTTCGCGTTGAGCGCCTTTACCTCCTTCCCGTCACTGGTGGTGGCGGTGAAGTTGGCGCAGTCGAGCACCACGTTCTCGGTCTGGTTGTTCGTTACGGCCACCTGGCACAGGGCATCAGGTTCCCCGACGGCATTGGTGGTGTTCTGGAACACCCCCATCATGTCATCGAACGCCGAAGCGTTGGACTCGTTCGTGCCAATGTTGACCACGGCACCATTGACAGTTCCCTCAGGCCCGCTAGGCCTTCCGTCTGGTGTGTCGCCAGGTCCATTGTCGCCCGAGCCCCCTGGAGGGCTAAGCAGCATCACGCCTACTGCCGCCGCGACTATTACCGCTACCACGACGATGGCGGCGACTATCGCTGTGCTTCTTTTCATTCCAATCCCTCTGCCGCCCTGTTGTGATCACCATGTGACCACGGCGGCCTAATGTGAAATGAGCGTAACCGAGGGGATTTAATGATATCGCATTAGATACCAAAAGGATTAAGAAAACCTGGCCATGTCGGACCGGCGGCCGCTGAGGGAGCGTACGGCATGATATTGAGATGGCGTCCGCTTGCGGCGGCCAGGCAGGCCATGGGGCGGAACGCTTTTATCGCGCCGGCTGTTCTGTTCTGGACGGATGGCTCAGGTATCTCTCCGCTCCAGGACCGTAGGGCCCTGGGCAGGGTTTGAGAGGAAGATCATCGCTGCGGGTCCGCACGTCGGTTGGGTGAGGTTCTCCGGGCAACGCCGCTTCAATCTGCGCAAGAGCCCGTTCATCCCTGCCGACACCGAGCGAACGTACCATCTGCCGGACGACGTCGAACTGTACGACGAGGAGCTGGTCGAGCTCGACGTCGGACAGCCGCTCAGGAGGATAGGCTCGCTTGAGAAGAGGACCTCGATGGCAAAGGAGTTCGAGGAGCATTACCTGGTCGAGAGCGTTCGCCGATTGACGGCGGAGATGCCGCGCCCGTATCTTGACCGGGACGACTTCCTGGCCCGCCTGGTGGACAACTGGCGGGATGGAGAGAGCGACCATCTGGACAAGGCGCTGGCGCTGCAGATGCTGTCCTGCCCCCGCACCCCGATGGGCCCGGGGGGCATCGGCACCCAGTCCTTCGACCTCAGCGGCCGGTCGAAGGCGCTCGACCACCTCAGGAAGACGGTGGGCGTTCATCTCCCGGTGGAGTTCTCCCGCCCCAACGGCCGGTTCGAGCTCGCTTTCCTGTCGGCCCGGGAGGACCTCACGGCCCTGAGGAACCGCATCGCCTCCGGGCGGGTGGAGGAGGCATCGTACAACTACCTCAAGATGGTCGACCCGTCGCATCATCCGCTGCCCCAGCATGTGCCCACGATATTGTACAACGCCCATTACGTCCCGAGGAGCACCTTGCCCGACCCCGACATCCTTGAATACCAGCTGTACGGCCTGCTCCTCCGCCCGGTCGTCAGCGAGGAGATGATCGTGCGGATCGAGAGCACGATGAACGACATACTGGAGGAATCGGACCCGGCGTACGCCGGTTACAACGTCCCGTTCGACCAGGATGCCCTGGCCAAGATAGCCATGGCACTGTGCCGGCTGGACCAGAAGGACCGCCTGACGGAGGACATGCTGGACCAGAGTCGCTCGTGGTTCAAGGATATGTACCGGCAGTTCGCCGACCTGAGGATGCACTACTCGAGGCCGGGCGGCTCCACGCGCATCGGCCCGGAGGTCAGCACGTCCTACGCGCATCTGTCCCTCGGACCGCACGACAGCGAGGTTTTGAGGGAGATACACCGCGGGGTCAACGAGGTCGGGCTGGACTACGTCTCCTACGCCGGGCTGAAGAAGGCGCTGCGGCCGAAGAAGGTTACGGCGACGCAGGTCAGGGACTCGCTGCAGCGGCTGATCTCCAACGGCCTGATAGTGTCGAGGGAGAACGACAACCTGTTCCGGCCGGTAAGGCGGTTCGCCAGATGACGCTCAGCGCAGCCGGTGGCCGCACGCCAGGCACTCCTTCTGCGACTCCTTGTTATCGAGCCCGCAATGCAGGCAGGGGATCGTCTTCTCCCCTTCGATGAAGAACTTGTCGCTGCCGCACTCCTTGCAGATCAGGGCCCCCTCGTCCGTCTCCGCATAGCACTTGACGCACTTGCGCATGGTGCCAATGGTGCACCCCGCCAATCAAATAAGTTTCTTCGGGAGGCGATAGCCGGTGCCCTGGAATATTGCCACCAGATCGTCCCCCTGGAAGATCTTCACCTCGAAGATGGCGGTGCGCCCGCTCTCTCCCACCAGGCGCGCCTCCGCTTCCACCGTGCCATGCGCCGGCCTGATGTAATGGATGGAGGCGCTCATGGCCACGTAGACGTTCTCGCCCTGGTTGGCGGCCAGGGCGAACACCTGATCGGCCAGGGCGAAGAGCGCGCCCCCGTGCATGCCTCCCAGCGCGTTCTGGCGGCCTTCAAGCGGCATGCGCGCCCGCGCCGTGCGGAAACCCAGGGACACCAGCTCCATGCCGCACAGCACCGCGAAAGGCGCCCTGGCCATCAGCTCGAGGCGCTCCCTGACCTCCTTCGGCAGGTCCATAATATCGTGCCGCGAAGGCGGAGCGCGCTGTTAAACCATTCGATGTTCAGATCTCCTTCTCCGGGTCCAGGAGCCCGGTGACCTCAAGGACGTGCATGCACGCTGCCGCCAGGGCGACGGCGCTATTTCGCAGGGCGGCCTTCTGAGGCCTGGTCATGGACAGATACACGCCCTGAAGATGAACGCGCTCCAGCGCCCTGTCCAGCGCCTCCTCGCGCTCCCTCAGCTCCTTCTTCAGCAGGTGGAGGTCCATCACCTGGTC
>DAGU01000017.1:9083-9539 GCA_002498285.1 Methanomassiliicoccus sp. UBA386
GGGGTCATGGCGATGACTCTCATGCCACCCATATAAAACGACCGCGGGGGCAACATTATAATCCACCTGGTAGGTGATTACGTATGGGGGGCCGATATGGAAGGCGAACAGCAAAGATGTTACTTCGTTGGGGACTGGTTGATAAAAGAGGGCCGCGAAGAGGAGTTCCTGGATGCCTGGGCGGACTTCGCGCAGTGGACGCTTGAGCAGAAGTTCGCCGACAAGACCATTGAGCTCTTCCAGGACGTGGCCGAACCGCGGCGGTTCTACGCCCTGTGGAGATGCGGCCCGGAACGTTCCATTGAGGACTGGACGAAGCAGACCCGGTACAAGGAGTTCGTGATGCAGATGCGGGCGTTCTGCGATCGATGCACCCCGACCATCGCCCAGCCGGTCAGGGAGGTTCGCAAGCCGTAGAGGCTGACGAAGAGCTTATCATCTGCCGGCTTGAAAGGA
>DAGU01000017.1:9806-10530 GCA_002498285.1 Methanomassiliicoccus sp. UBA386
CACAAGGAAGGGGGGGACGCGTCCTCGCTTCCCCGGCTCATCGAGCTTGCTCCGGCGAGGTGCATCGACGTGCCGGCGGACGGCGACGTCCCGCTGCGCCTTGACGACCTGCCGGACGACCTGGACGATGTGGAAGCCCTCCTTCTCCGGACCGGGTACCACCGACTGAGGGACGGCGAGCGGGACAGGTACCGGGACGAGCATCCCTGGATACATCCACAGGCGGCCGGGCGCCTGCGTGAACTTCCCAGGCTTAAGGCGGTCGGCATGGACCTGCTGTCGGCGGCCTCGCCCAACTATCCCGTCGAGGGAGGGGAGACGCATCGGCTATTGCTGCGTCCGGAAAGGCCGGTGATGATATTGGAGGACCTGGACCTGTCCGATGATGCGCTGTCGAAAAAGGAGTGGACGCTCTACATCGTCCCGCTGTTCACGGCCGACGTCGAGTCCACTCCGGTAACGGTGCTGGCGGCGCCGTTGTGATCACGGGAAGTCGATCTCTTCTTCCTCGCCCGGTCCGACGTCGACCCTCTGGATGTTGTTATCCTGGTCGATGTACTTCAGCCTGATGCGGCCTTCCGGCAGGCGGATGCATCGCACTTCGCGGATGGGGGCGTCGATGAATTCCAGGAAACCGTCGAAATTGTCCTTGGTCTCGTAGCTCTTGACATGGTCGAACAGATCGCAGCGGCGGATCCTCATATGGCCACTCAAAAAAGGCCTA
>DAGU01000017.1:10778-13948 GCA_002498285.1 Methanomassiliicoccus sp. UBA386
GAGGGGATCTCGAAATCGTTCGGCCCCAAGGATGTCCTCAAGAACGTCTCCTTCAACGTGGAGGATAACGACCGGATCGGACTTGTGGGCCCGAACGGCGCCGGTAAGACCACCCTCCTCAGAATGATAATGGGCGAGGTCCGGCAGGACAGCGGGGACCTTACCATCAGGACCAACAAGATCGTCCACCTCTCGCAGTTCCCCTCGTTCGATGAGGACACCACCGTCAACGAAGCGATCCAGGACGAGGCCCCGAGATCGGAGGAGCAGAAGCGCATCGAGGAGCTGGAGGCCATCATGACCTCGGGGGCGCTGCCGCCGGGCATGGACTGGAACGATGTGTCCATGGAGTACGCCATGCTGCAGGAGAAGCTCGTGTCGGTCGACAAGAGCGGAGCGGAGCGGGCGTTGGACCATCTCAAGACCTTCGGCATCGACGACCGCGCCGATGGCAAGGTGTCGGAGCTGAGCGGAGGGGAGAAGGCCAAGGTATACCTGTCAAAGATACTGGCCCAGGCCGAGAAGGCCGACCTGCTCATCCTCGACGAGCCGACGAACCACCTGGACATCGACGCCGTGGAGTGGCTGGAGGAATACCTGCTGGACTTCAAGGGGGCGGTCATCATCGTCTCCCACGACCGTTATTTCCTTGACCGGACCGTCACCGAGGTCTTCGAGCTGGAAGACGGCAAGCTCCGCCGGTACGGCGGCAACTACTCGCAGTTCGTGGACAAGAAGTCCATGGAGCTGGAGAGGCAGAGGAAGGAGTTCGAGAGGAACGCAAGGGAGCGGGAAAGGCAAGCCCGCATCGCCGACGAGCAGCACCGCGCGCTGTGGTTCTCCAGCACGCACAAGACCCGCCTCAAGATGCTGGAGAGGATGGAGGTAAAGGAGGCCCCGGACAAGAAGAAGGACCTCAGCATCGAGATCTCCGCCGCCCAGAAGGCGGGGAGGAACATGGTCATCGCCAAGAAGTTCAAGGTGGCGCGCTCCGGCCGCACCATCTTCGAGGACATGGAGCTGGAGATCGACACCGGGGACAAGCTGGGCATCTTCGGCCCCAACGGCTCCGGGAAGACGACGCTGGTGAAGGCGCTGCTGGGTGAGATACCGTCCAGGGGCGAGCTGTGGGTAGCGCCGGGGGCAAGCATAGGATACTTCGCCCAGGGGCATGATGACCTCGAACCTCATCTGACGGCGTTCGAGCAGATCGACAAGAAGCTGGTCGGGGACGCCAGGGCGCGAGCCCGCTCATACCTCTACCGGTTCTATATGACCAGGAAGGACGCCGAGCGTCCGATATCCACGCTGTCCGGCGGCGAGAGGGCGCGGGTGATGCTCTCCATCCTGCTGTCGTCGGACCTCAACTTCCTCGTCCTCGACGAGCCGACCAATTACCTTGACATCATGGCCAAGCATGCGGTGGAGGTCGCCCTGGCCGACTACGGCGGCACGTTCCTCATCGTCACCCACGACCGCTACCTGCTCGATTCCGTGTGCTCGAAGGTGGCCGAGCTACGGGACGGCGCGCTGACCATGTTCAACGGCTCGTACTCGCAGTTCAAGGGCGCCCGGGCCGGGCGGGACATGGTGGAGGAGGCGGAGATCTACAAGGTGGTGTCCAGCTTCACCGACTGGACCACCCGGAAGAAGTATTCCTCCGGCGAGAAGGTCCTGATCGCTCCCTCGGAGAAGGCGAGCTACCAGTGGGCGCTCGACAACGGCAAGCTGCGGCGCATCCCGGGAAAGGAGCGCAAGCTGATCAGACAATGACGTCCCGGTCAAAGAGCCGGAGGACGCGCCAGGCGCTCAACGGCGGAAAATGCCGACCAGCTCGGCCCTCACCGAACCCTTGGCGAACTTCGTCGGCGCTGTCTCCTCGACCAGGGAGGCCTCCTCGAACCGGGACAGCAGCGCCCTGAGCTCGTCGGCCTCGAAGTAGTGGTAGATTATGCCGTTCCCGCGGCGGAAGGTGTGGTTCTCGACCTCGGCCCCCTTGCCGAAGCGCATGTCCTGGACGGAGAACGTCCGGACGGAAAGAAGCCCTCCAGGCCTCAGCGCCCTGAACGCCTCGGCCGCGGCCGCCGCCCGCTCGTCGGCCATCAGGTGCTGCAGCACGTGATGCAGCAGGACCGCGTCGAAGCTCCCGTCCCGGAACGGGAGGCGGAGGACGTCCCCCCTGACCAACGGGGCACGGACGGGGCAAGCGCGCAGGGCGTTCATCGAGTGGTCCAGGCCCACGGCCTCGGAGCGGCGAACGAGGGCCGAGAGGGTCTTTCCGTTGCCGCAGCCCAGCTCCAGCACCCTGCCCCCGTTCAGTACGGGCTCGGGCGCAGGCCCCTTCCACAATGGGTCCGGGATGGAGTACTCCCTCTCCCATACCTCCCGCTGCCCTTCCATGACGGTGCACTGTCATCAGGCACATATATCGTTCGCCCCAGCACCACGAACCATCGCCCGACCGCCTAACGCGCGACGGTGATGGCTTCTTTTTTATGGGCGGAGCGGCAGCTTGACGCGCCTCTGACCGTTGCCCGCGCCCCGGCGCGAGTTCGTCGTGGGACCGAATCCTCGTTCATTAGCGCGACGTCTCAGGAATGATAGAGAACCGACACCTGCGCCTGCTTCGGCAAGAGGGACGATGTCCCAAGGGCGTAATGCGGCTCAGACGCGTCAGTACTCCATGGAACGCAGCGAGAACCAGCCCAGGAGGGCGAGGGTCAGCGCGTTGTCGTCCTGAAGCTCGATGACCACCCTTCCCTGGGAGGGGTCCTTAACATCGCGCACGAAGGTCAGGAGGGGCCCGCGCTCCTCGGAACGGATCGTCCAACGTCCATCGGGAGAGCGGGACAGTTCATAGGTCGCATCGCCGATGACGATCGACCCCCTGGCCGCGCCAACATGCTCCATCACCGCGACGTCGTCCATCCGGCCGGACTCGCGCATCCTCGAGAACAGCGCGCGCTTGCCGCCGGTGGATAGGACATACGTCTGGCCGCCGATGGTGGCCGCGGCCTTGCGGCCGAAGCTTTTCGATCCGGTGAGAACGGCCAGCAACGTGTCCCCCTCACGGAACTCGGTGCGCATGGACCACGCCTTCGGCCTGATGATCCTGAGCTCGCCGGCCGTCAACACGTCGCCCCCGCCTGATCGAGCATCTGGACGATCAC
>DAGU01000017.1:14254-16520 GCA_002498285.1 Methanomassiliicoccus sp. UBA386
ACCTCAATCGCATGGTGGCGACCTCCTGATCGAAAGGGTCCTGGAGCACCGTCACCACCCGGCGGAAGACGCCCTTGCTAGTGAACGTGTACGAGCGGCCGCCGATGGAGCCCTGGGCCTGGGCGGACAGCAGCTTCGGGAACCGCAGGGTGGCCACGTCCCCGTCCCCGCGAAGGGTGTAGTCCCGGGCGAACGCACCGTTCCTTTCCCATCTGAGCTGGACGGCCGGGCCGGAGGAAGCGGACATGCCGACAACAATGCCGAGACGGTACTCGTACCTTTCGGAGGATTGAACTATCGGCGGCACAGAAGGGGAAGCATGAACGAACCCCTGCCCCGGGTGGCCATTCCATGCATCGGAGAGCGGTTCCCGCGAATGGACGTGCGCACGACCATGGGCCCGATGGCCTTGCCGGACCGCTTCGATGGAAAATGGTTCATCCTGTTCAGCCACCCGGGCGATTTCACTCCGGTCTGCACGACCGAGTTCGCGTCCTTCGCCCTCAACCACGAGCGCTTCCGCCGCCTGAACTGCGAGCTCGTGGGGCTGTCGGTCGATCAGGTGCACTCCCACATCAAGTGGGTGGAGTGGATAGAAGAGCATCTGGGCGTCAGCATTGAATATCCGATCATCGCCGACGCCAACGGCGCCGTGTCCCGGAACCTGGGGGCGATCCATCCGCCCGACGCCGGCACGACCGTCCGGGCCGCGTACATCGTCGATCCGGAGGCGGTCCTCCAGTCGGTGATGTACTACCCCCGCGGGGTCGGCAGGAACATCGAGGAGCTGCTCCGCATATTGCAGGCGCTGCATGTCGTCAGGCGGCACAAGGTGGCCACGCCGGCCAACTGGCCGTCGAACGAGCTGATCGGCGAGGAGGTCCTTCTGCATCCGCCCGATGACATTGAGGGAGCGAAAAGGAGGAAGGGCACCCAGGGCTGCCTGGACTGGTGGTTCTGCACCGCGCGGCTGTGAATCAGCCCTGGCGTCGGATGCTGACCGAGCGGGCGTGGGCCGTGAGGCCCTCCGCCTTGGCCAGCGCCTCCACTGTATCGCCGATCGACTCCAGGCCCTCGCGCTTGATGACCTGCACCGAGGAGCGCTTCATGAAGTGCATGACGTCCAGTCCTGAGTACGTGGACGCGTATCCGGCGGTCGGGAGGACGTGGTTGGTCCCGGAGGCGTAGTCGCCGCAGGCCACCGCCGCGTACCTTCCAATGAATATGGAGCCGGCATTGTGTATGCCGCTGAGCACGGCCAGAGGATCGGACACCTGGATGGACAGGTGCTCCGGGGCGATCATATCGATCACCGCCGCGGCCGACCTGAGGTCCGTTGCCAGCGTATAGCCGATGTTGTCCAGCGAGCGCTTCAGCACGTCCTGGCGTTCGGAGCGGGCCAGCTGCTTCTCCAGCTCCCGCCCCACCTTGTTGGCCATGACCTGATCGGTCGTTACCAGGATGCAGGCCGCGTTGGGGTCGTGCTCCGCCTGGGCGAGCATATCGGCCGCGATGTAGGACGGCTCGGCCGTCTCGTCGGCCAGCACCGCTATCTCCGACGGGCCCGCCGGGAAGTCGATGTCCACCTCGTCGCGCAGCAGCATCTTGGCCGCCGTGACGTACACGTTGCCGGGCCCCACAATCTTCTGCACCGGGGCGATGGACGCGGTGCCGAGGGCCATGGCCGCTATGGCCTGGGCGCCTCCTACCTTGTAGACCTCATGGATGCCGGCGATGTCCGCCGCCACCAGGGTAAGGGGGTTCACCGGCGGGGGGGTGCACATGACGATCTCCCGCACCCCGGCCACCTTGGCCGGCACGGCGCACATGAGCACGGTGGACGGATAGGCGGCGCGGCCGCCTGGCACGTAGGCCCCGACCCGGCGCAGGGGGGCGGTCTTCACGCCCACCGACAGCCCGGGGGAGATCTCGCGGAGCCACATGTCGGCCGGACGCTGTAGGCTGTGGAAGGCGTTGATGTTGGCCTCGGCAGCTCGGAGCGCCTCTACCAGCTCGGGGGGCACTTTCGAATAGGCCTCCTCGAACTCCGCCTCGGTCACGCGCATGCTGTCCAGCTCGACCTTGTCGAACCTCTCGGTCAGTTCACGCAGCGCGAGGTCCCCGCGCTCGCGGACCGCATCCACGATCTTCTGCACGGGACCCATGACCTCGGAGAGGGAACCCCTCCTCCGAGCGTTCCACCCCTCCACGTCCAGCTGCTTCCACATTGGGGGGGTGTATGATAGAAGGGGAGTTAAGCTTTGCT
>DAGU01000017.1:16698-17526 GCA_002498285.1 Methanomassiliicoccus sp. UBA386
CATCGCCAATGTGCGTAGCATGCTGAGGATCGAGGTGTTCGCGATCGGATGCGCCAAGTGCCGCCTGCTGGAGGTAGCGACCCACGCTGCCCTGGAGGAGCTCGGCCTGGACGTGGACGTGGAGAAGCTCCAGGACACCGAGGAGGCCAAGCGGCGGGGCGTCATGTCCCAGCCGGCCCTGTTCATCAACGGGCGCCTGATGGTCCAGGGAAGGGTGCCCTCCATCAACGAGATCAAGGAGATGATCGACCGCTCGCGGGGCCTCGTCACCGACTACAGCGTCTTCTGAGCATTCAGGCCAAAATATTTATCGGGCCTCAACCTGACCCGCTCCCATGGTTACCAAAGTGCGCGCCGCTCACATCCTGGTGGACGACCAGGCCAAGGCCTACGAGCTCCTTGCCAGGATCAAGTCGGGCGAGAATTTCGAGGCCATCGCCAAGCAGTACTCCAAGTGCCCCTCCAAGGCCAAGGGAGGAGACCTCGGGTTCTTCGGCAAGGGACAGATGGTCAAGCCGTTCGAGAACGCCGCTTTCAAGGGCAAGAAGGGCGAGGTAGTGGGCCCGGTCAAGACCGAGTTCGGCTACCACCTCATCAAGATCATCGACACCCAGTAAGGGTTGTACCGTTCTTTCTCGGAACGGCCGGCGACGGCCGTTCCCCCTCTTCATTTTATTAACATCTCTTGATCCGGGCCGAACCGCATCGCAGCGGCGCGGGACGTCCTCGCCATTAAATACGGTTCATTAGGATTGTTATGGCATGCCATCGTCGCGCCGGCTGGAGGACCTCACCCGCGACCGGGCGAAGCAGACCGCCAGGGAATGC
>DAGU01000106.1:0-1387 GCA_002498285.1 Methanomassiliicoccus sp. UBA386
GGGGGAAGAAGAAGGTCAGCGACGGCCGCGATAGGTATTCCCGGGCCGCGTGGATGAACAGGGCAAGGTTGTTCACCGACAGGGCGGAGGCCACGTTGCGGTCCCGGTCCACCGGATCGTAGAACACCAAAGGGTCCTTGAACGGCCTGCCCCTCTCTCCCAGCGTCAGGACCTTGCCCTTCTTCCAGGAGGATGCCGCCTCCAGCACCTCCCGCATTCCGCCATAACGCAGGATGAGGAGCTCCACAAGATAGCCGGAGAATCCCTGGGTGCGGGCCTCCGCGCCGTAGGCGCCGATCCCCTTCATGAACTGCTTGAGCAAACGGACCTGGTCGTGCTGCCCCTCCTTCAGATTGGAGTTGACATATCGGGTGTGGAATGGGGTGCGGTCCACCGCCGACCGCAGCTCCGACGTGTCCTTCACGGCATAGCAGGGCACAAGATCCACTTCCAGGCCGTCCCAGGTTCCGTGGATGTAGGGATGCTCTGCGTAGCGCGCCTCTCCATTGCTCAGCACCTCTCTTCCCATGGCGAGGCCAATGCTTTCCAGGTCCCTCCTCTGAACAGTGGGGGGGAAGAGCATGAATATGTCCAGATCGGGACTCCCCACGTAGGTGTCCTTGGCCACCGAGCCGACCAGCATGATCTTGAGGTCCAGCGCCCTCTCCCGGGCCCTGTCGCGGACCGCCTCGAGGATGGATCCCACTGCCCTGTCGACGCGCTCCCGCTGCTCCGGGGCGGGCCTGATCCTACGTAACACATCATCCTCAATGGCCATGCCTGTGGCATCAGATCGATAGCCAATAACACTTTCCATCGTCACGATGGTAGGCGTCCAGGATGGTGCGGTGGGGATTCAGAAAACTCTCAGGAGGAAATTAGAGCAACCATCCTGGGCGCCGGGACACCTCAGCAAACGTCAGTTATAAACTCATTATCTTCCGTAGCAGCGTTCATCTAGGGTCCGGGCCGTTGATTAAGCGGAGCTCGTCGCCATTCCCCCGCCGTCACACCATGCCCTCCCCGGCTCATGTCGTATGATCTGAATATGTGCCATTATATTATTATCAAAACAGAAAAAGTGGTGCTGGACAATTGGATCGGCAATAGTGGTGAATGATATACAAAGGGGAGTTAGCTACAAATATGAAGAAGGGAAATCTTTGTAACAAGGGCACCGGAAGGTTCCCTTAAACCCTATAGGAGGATAGGGTTGAGGTGCGAGCATGATAGACCTAAAGAGTGTAAACTACGATAGGGTTTTGCGCCGCTACGATATACAGATGGAGGCGCGGGAAACCCCCGAGGACATAGCCGCGAAGATGGTCCCCCAGGACCCCGTTCTCAAGAAGGTCGCCGAGGACGTTGTCTTTATGCGCTACAAGAA
>DAGU01000106.1:1608-3794 GCA_002498285.1 Methanomassiliicoccus sp. UBA386
GGCATCTATTATCTGCCTCACGTCATGGTCGCCGCCGATGCCATGGACCGTGGCGTCAAGCTCTGCGAGTCCAAGATGACCGGCGCGCGCGAGATGAAGGGCAAGGTGGTTATGCATGTTGCCGAGGGCGATCCCCACGACATCGGCAAGAACATCGCCGCCGTGCTGTTGAAGTCGAACGGCTTCAACATCGTCGACATGGGCAGGGACGTGGCCGTGGAGGACGTCGTAAAGACCGTGGAGAGCGAGAGGCCCCAGCTGGTCACCGGCACCGCGCTGATGACCACTACCATGTCCGCCTTCCCGAAAGTTGCGGACAGGCTCCAGGAGAAGGGGATAAACATACCCTTCATCTGCGCCGGCGGTGCGGTGAACCGCGCCTATGTGGAATCCTACCCCATGGGAGTGTTCGCCGAGAAGGCCGCCCAGGGACCCAGCCTCGCCACCAAGGCGGTGGAGGGATGGGACTGGAGGAAGCTCAGGGAGAACTGGGACAAACTCACCGGAGGAGCTTGAACGCTGGAGGTGAAAAAAATGGCAATCAAGAGATACACCAGGATGGAGTATGGCTCACCGGATGAGATGGTCTTTGGGGAGTCCAAATACCCCGTATCGTACGGCCTCGGACAGACCGTCGGCGCGGGAATGGTCATTCCGGAGATCAACTTCGCCCCCCGGCCTGGCGCCGAGAAGAACCCAGAGACCCTGCGCCGCGAGTATGTCGATTACATCACCAAGGATGTCTTGGACAGGGCGATCACCCTCGGATTCCCGGCCGTCCAGCTGGAGAACGAGCACGTCTTCCAGATGGTCAATGATCCGGAGAAGTTCGAGAAGCCCGTGGTGGCTGGACAGAAGGAGCTGATGCAGAAGTACCATGACGAATACGGCATCGCTCTGTCCATCAGGCACACGATAGCCGACCCGAGGCTGGCGGAGGAGGGACTGAGGCCCGGCATGGATAAGAAACACTCCTATCCCGAGAAGACCATCGAGGCCTTTGAGGTGGCCGCGGCCAACGGCGCTGACCTGCTCTCCATCGAGACCATGGGCGGCAAGGAGGTTGCCGACTATGCCATCCTGCGCCAGGACATCCGCGCGTGGCTGTTCGGTATAGGCTACCTAGGCAGCCTAGACATGGAATGGCTGTGGCCCCAGATCGTGGAGATCGCCAAGAAGAACAAGATCCGTGCTGGCGGCGACACCAACTGCGCCGGGGCTAACACCTCCATGTTCATGGCCGGCGGGTACCTTGACAAGGATATCCCGAGGACGTTCTCGGCCGTGACCAGGGCGATCGCGTCCGCAAGGACCCTTGTGGCCTGGGAGGCCGGCGCCACTGGTCCGGACAAGGACTGCGGCTACGAGGGGCCGATCGTAAAGTCCATCGCCGGAAAGCCCTGCGCTCAGGAGGGCAAGGGCGCCCAGTGCGCTCACGCCGACCTGATGGGAAACCTCATCGCCCAGGTGTGCGACCTATGGTCCAACGAATCGGTCGAATACCACCCGGAGTTCGGCGGCTCGTCCGTCCAGTGCTGGCTTGGTAACATTGGCTACGAGGCCGCTCTGATGAACACCGCCAAGCAGCTGAAGCAGGACAGGCTGCTCCGTGACATCTACATGGCCACGGACAGGTACAGGTCTCCCGAGGGATTCATCCTGGCCTACGACAACGCGTACAAGATCGGCCAGGCCATCGTGGAGCATGGGAACGATATCTACCTGAGGGCCAAGGCTGCCGGCATGACCGCTGCCAGGCTCATCGATGACGAGTCGAAGGCCGGAAAGCTGAAGCTGTCCAAGCACGAGCAGGACATGCTCCGCAAGATCATCACCGATCTGAGCGCGCTCCCCGACGAGCAGGGCAAGTTCGTGGACCAGTGCCTCAAGGCCTACAAGGACGTCCCCATGTTCAACCCGAGGAACTACGAACTCTGAGCAGGTATGAGTCCCTCCCAAACCCTTTTCCTTTCTTTTAATCGATCTCGCCGATGAGCGGCCATGAATCGTTCGTCGACCGTATGCTATCGGCCCCCTCTCGGCGGCTGGCCGTCATGCGCCCTGATATGTGTGAAAGCGCGATCATCCTAGCGTTGGATGGCGGTGCGGTCGTCCATGTCGTTATGAAGGATTAAGGCTGCAGGCCCCGGCCTCACGCCCGCAGCAGCCCCCTCTCCATCTCGCGG
>DAGU01000084.1:0-1503 GCA_002498285.1 Methanomassiliicoccus sp. UBA386
TGGTGGTCACACGTCCGCTGCGGTGAACGATGATGGAACATGAGAGCATGACGATATTCGTCACCGGCGCCACCGGGAGACAGGGGCGCTCCGTCTGCCGCTATCTGCGCGAGGCGGGATGGAAGGTGAAAGGTCTGACCAGGGCAACAGAAGGTCCAGGGGCGAGGGACCTTACGGCCATGGGGTGGAACTGGTGATGGGGACCTAGAGGACAAGCGCTCGTTCAATGAGGAGCTGGAAGGCGCCTACGGCGTGTTCTCCGCTCTGACGTACGTCGAAGGCGGAGCGGAGGCGGAAGTGCGCCAGGGGAAGAACATCGTTGACGCAGCAGTGGAGGCGGGGGTGCAGCACTTCGTCTACAGCTCGGTGAGCGGAGCGGGCAAGCTGACCGGCATCCCCTTCTTCGACAGCAAGCACCAGAACGAGGTGTACATCCGGTCCAAGGATGTGCCGTTCACCTTCCTGCGCCCGGCCCACTTCATGGAGAACTTCAACATCGGTCCGCAGTGCAAGGCCATCCGCGACGGCAAGCTGGTGTTCCCGCTACCTATGGACAGGCGGCTGCAGCTGATCGCCATCGACGATATCGGGTTCTTCGCCGCCATGGCCTTCGACCGTCCCGACGAGATGCTGGGGAAGAGCTACGAGCTGGCCGGGGACGAACTGACCATGCCGGAGATCGCCCAGAGGTTCTCTGCGCACTTGGGCAGAGAGGTCCGGTTCGTGCAGCTCCCCCTTGACGAGCTGAGGACCATGGACCCAGAATATCATCTGCTGGCCCGGTGGCTTCGGGACGAGGGGTACCGGGCCGACATCCCATCGGTCCGAAGGATGCATCCCAGCCTGCTCTCGTTCGACGCATGGCTGAGCAGTGGCTACTGGAGAGGCACCGCTAAGGGAAAGAAGGTGATGGAGGGGGTTCGGGCCTAGGGCTCACGCCACCTTGTTCATGTAGTCCTCGATGGAATCGAACGCCTTGGCCAGCGTCTCCACCGGGGGCAGGAACACCGCACGGAAGTGCATGCTGCCATTATCGGGGCAGAAGCCCGAGCCAGGGACAAGGAGCACGTGGGCGTTCTTCAGAACGTCCAATACGAAGTCATTGTCGCTCTTCCAGTGCTTCGATTCGATCTTGGGGAATATGTAGAACGCCCCGCGGGGGGTGGCGGTGCTGAGGCCAGGTATGGAATTGATCCTCTTCACCGCGTAGTCGCGCCGCTCCCTCAGCTTGCGGTTGGTGACCTCCAGATGGTCCTTCGGGCCCTCCAGCGCTTCGATGACTGCCATCTGGCACGGGTTGTTGGCCGAGATCCTCAAGCGAAGCTGGCGCATCATGCCCTCCTTGATCTCGTCCAGCTTCCCCAGGGGGTCATTGAACACCACGTAGCCCAGCCTCCATCCGGGCAGCAGGTCCACTTTGGAGAAGCCGTTGAACAGGACGACCGGCACGTCCTTGGACAGCGAGGCCGTGGAATGGTGGACGCCGTCGAAGGTCATCAGGTC
>DAGU01000084.1:1686-2306 GCA_002498285.1 Methanomassiliicoccus sp. UBA386
TCCTTCAGCACCTTGTCCGAGTACAGCGCACCCGTGGGGTTGTTCGGGTTTATCACGGCGATGTACTTGGTCTTGGGCGTGATCTTCTTGCGCATATCGTCCACGTCGGGCTCCCAGTCGCAGGATTCATCGGCCCTGTACGAGACTGGCCTTCCGCCGAAGAACTTGGTGAACTCGCTGTAGGTCGGATATCCGGGGCCGGGCAGCAGAACCTCGTCGCCAGCGTCTATGACGGCCGCGGAGATGGTCTGTATGGCCTCCGTGACGCCGTTGGTGATGAGGCAGTCCTCGATGTCCACGCTGATGCCGTTCTTCTGCCTCTCCTTGTCCAGGATGGAGCGGCGCAGCTCGACATATCCCTCCGACTCGGCGTACCCGTTGTCGTTGACCTCAACGGCCCGGCACAGCGCGTCACGGACATGCTTGGGCGTTTCGAAGTCCCACTTGTTGGGATCGCCTATGTGCAGCTTCACTATCTCGTGACCTTGCCTCTCCAGTTCCCTTGCTGGCAGAAGAATGTCGCGGATGGCGTAGGATACGTCCATCGAGCGCTTGGTTGCTTTCATACAGACCAGGGACGGAAAATGACTCCAGATATATAGGGACTTCTACCCTGCGGT
>DAGU01000084.1:2479-2831 GCA_002498285.1 Methanomassiliicoccus sp. UBA386
GATGGCTTGGCTAAAGTAGCTCAACATGATGGCCAGGGATGATGGGGGGCAGCATTCGCCGCGTCAGGACCTCAGGGCCACCGTGCTCATCTCGGCGGTCGGCTTCCTGGTCAGCTTCGGCTTCAGCCTGCTGGCCCCCGTGCTTCCGCTATATGCGCTATCGTTCGGCGTAGACCTGGCCATGGTGGGGGCGCTGGTGGGCAGCATAGGCATAACCAAGGTGGCGCTGGACATCCCCGCGGGGGTCGCCTCCGACCGCGTCGGCACCAAGCGCTTCATGTCCCTGGGGCTCATGACAGTGGCCATCTCGGCGATCGTTTCCGCCCTGGCCGTGAACGTGTGGATGTTGCTG
>DAGU01000084.1:2986-3159 GCA_002498285.1 Methanomassiliicoccus sp. UBA386
TACCTGGCGGTCAGCCGCCTCGGTCCGGTCGCCAAGCGGGGCAGGCACCTGGGGCTGTTCGTCAGCCTGCAGTTCCTCGGCTCCACCAGCGGGCCGCTGGTGGGCGGGCTGTTCGGACAGAGCTTCGGCCTGGGCACGCCGTTCCTGATCTATGCGCTATTTGCCGCCGCCTC
>DAGU01000084.1:3380-5494 GCA_002498285.1 Methanomassiliicoccus sp. UBA386
CTCGCGGCCATCAACGTCGGGCTGCTGGCGATATCGGTGGTCCGCATCGGCCTGATCGCCACGGTCCTGCCGGTCTTCGCCTCTCAAAACCTCAGCATGTCGCCAGCGGAGTTCGGGGCGGTCCTGACGCTATTCTCCCTGGCCAACTTCCTGACGCTGCTTCCGGCCGGCGCCCTAAGCGACCGTATGGGGCGGCGTCCGTTCATGTTTGCCAGCCTGGTCGCGACCGGCCTGCTGGTCCTCCTGCTCTCGCTGTCGAACGATGCCACGTCGTTCGCGGCAATCATGGTAGCAATGGGCGCGGCGCTGGGCCTCACCGGCCCCATCGGGGCGTGGGTCTCCGACGTTTCCAGACCGGCCGAGATGGGCGCCTCCATGGGGCTGTTCCGCACCATGGGCGATGTGGGCTCGTTCATCGGACCGGTCGTCCTCACCATCTTCCTGCCGGGAGGGGAGGGCGCCATCGGACCAGCGCCTTTCGTGCTGGCCGGCCTCACCGCCATCGCCGCCAGCCTTCCCCTGCTGGGGGCCAGGGACCCGGCGGCCAAAAGGCGCTGAGCACGCTTTAGGCCATCGCCCTCGGTTAGAACCTCGCAGGGCCGTCCTGGCAGTAGTAGTTGAGAGAGAGCCGCGAGCGGATGGCCACGGTGCATTCGCCGCACTCGCAGCCCCGGCGCACGATGTTGCATTTCGAGGTCTGGCGGGCGCAGTACAGCTTCTCTCCACCGGCCTTCATGCACTCGACGTAGGTCGGGCATCCTGGACAATAGCACTCGCGGAAGTTCTGTTCGTTATCCTCCACCCATCGATCCCTGGAATCAATAGCGCAGCCCCTTGCCAGGCCCCTCACCTCCTTCCGACCTTACAACACGGAACACATTGCCACCAGGCTTCTTCCCGTACACGTCGCCCTCGCCGTGCAGGTCCGTGAAGTACATCCCGTCATGGCCGAACGCCAGACCGACCGGCATCGCCAATCCTTCCCCGGCGTACACCACGAAATCGTCGTACGATAGGACGCCGTCGCTGCCCAACTCCAACTTCACGATCTTCTTCCCCTTCATCAAGGGCGCCTTGTGCCGGGCCGGGCCGGCGAGAGCGACGAACAGGTGGTCGTTGAAGCGTTCCCCGAACTGCCCGTCCTGCGCGAAGTCAAGGGCGGTGGGGGCCTGCGTGAAGGTCCACCAGAACAGCGAGCCCCGCCTCATGTCAGGCGGCCATCCGTAATCGCCATTCCGCTCGACGCGAGCGATGCGGTCGTACGACTGTCGCCCGTTGTCCGATATGTAGAGGGAGCGGTCGCTGCGCCTCCATGCCGCCCCGAAGGGGTTGCGGAAGCCCTTGGCGAAGACGAGGCTGCCCTCGACCGGATTGTCGTCCGGAACCGAGCCGTCCAGGTTCATCCGCAGGACCTTTCCCCGGAGGTCATCGTCGCGCCGCGCCACCTCCGGTTCGTCATAGCCGTCGCCCAGGTTGACGTACAGCTTCCCGTCCGGGCCGATGGTGAGGGCCTGCACCTGATGGGCGTTGAATGTGGACCGTACGCCGTCCAGTATCACCTCGGCGTTGTCGGCCTTCAGGCCGCCGTCGGTGCTCATCCTCACCACCCGGGAGAACGGCCTCCCGTCATCGAGGTACAGCATCGAGGCGAACACGTCCCCCGACGCAGGGTCCACGCAGAGGCCGGTGACGCCCGATTCGCCTGAACCGGGCAGCACATAGTCAGGCTCATAGTTCAGCAGGCCCTCGGCGAAGGTCCCGACCCTGCAGTCCATTGTAACGTACCGAATGCGGCCGTACAGCTCCGAGACATACAGCATGGGGCCGTCCCGCCGATGGGACATGGCCACATTGACCGGCTTGTGAAGCCCTGTGGCCACCAGCTCTATCCTGAAACCGGGGAACACCCACCATCCGTCTACAGCGTCCATCCCTGCCTCCCAACGCCCTGAACCGGCAGAGCGCGACAGTTGCTATCCCAGGCCGTTCATTATGAAGGTTTCCGCCAAGCATGCTCGACCTCATCCGCTGACGTCGCCTCCCACGCCCGTCTTCCACGGGTCCGGAGCGACCGTGGCGATTTATCTAGTCCGGGATGCCAAGCCCCACATGGT
>DAGU01000084.1:5641-6333 GCA_002498285.1 Methanomassiliicoccus sp. UBA386
TCGGTATGGAACAAGGCGGCATGATCGAACCTATTGCGAAGAGAAGGAGCACGACCGTCGGCCTGGAAACGGTGCTCGACGGTCTGGTGAATCCAGTTTTCATGGCGTGTCCAGACGACGGCAGCGACAGGATGTTCATCGTCGACCAGGTGGGCAAGGTACATCTGTTGACAAACGGCGAAGCGACGCTGTTCCTTGACATCGGCCAGCGTATGGTCGACCTCGACCCCAGTTACGACGAAAGGGGGCTGTTGGGAATGGCCTTCCATCCGCGGTTCTCAATGAACGGAAAGTTCTACCTGTACTACAGCGCGCCCCCCAAGCTCCCGGGCTGGAACAGCACCAGCGTCCTGGATGAGTTCACGCTAGAGGATGGCGAGCCGCGGAGGGCCCGTAACGTGCTGAAGGTCCAGCAGCCGCAGATGAACCATAATGGGGGGCATATCGCCTTCGGACCGGACGGCCTGCTGCACATTCCGCTGGGGGATGGAGGAGGACAGAACGATCAGGGTCTCGGACACAATCCCGACATTGGTAACGGGCAGGATCCGAATACCATGCTGGGAAAGATATTGCGCATCGACGTCGACGGTCGCTCGGATGGCAGGGGGTACGGCATCCCGGAGGACAACCCCTTCGCCAAGGGCGGCGGGCTGCCCGAGATCTATGCCTACGGCCTTAGGAACCCCTAT
>DAGU01000015.1:0-370 GCA_002498285.1 Methanomassiliicoccus sp. UBA386
TTGCCCTTGTGCTCCGACGTCCACTTGGCCGATTTCTCGTCGACCTCCATATCGCATACTGGATCTATTGCCATCAGCCATCCTCCTTCTTTATTTCCGGGGTGTAGCGTTTCAGCAGGGCGGCGTTGGACACCACGGACACTGAGCTAAGCGCCATGGCACCGGCCGCCACGATGGGGTTCAGGAGGATGCCGAAGAAGGGGTACAGGATGCCGGCCGCTATCGGTATGCCCGCCGTGTTGTATCCCAGCGCCCAGAACAGGTTCTGGCGTATCTTGGTCATGGTCCTCCTGGAAAGCTGTATGGCGGCCACCACGTCGATGAGGTCCGATCGTATGAGCACGATGTCGCCCGTTTCCATCGCCACGTC
>DAGU01000015.1:495-2854 GCA_002498285.1 Methanomassiliicoccus sp. UBA386
GATGGCGATGCCGACGTCGGCCTGGGCCAGCGCCGGCGCGTCGTTGATGCCGTCGCCCACCATGGCCACGACGCGGCCCTCGCCCTGCAGCCTCGCCACCTCTTGCACCTTGTTCTCTGGCAGAACTTCCGCGATATAGTTTTCTATGCCCGCCTGGGCGGCGATGACGGCCGCGGTGCGGCGATTATCGCCGGTCAGCATGATGATGTCGATGCCCATGTCCCGCAGTTCTTTCACGGCCCGCACCGACGTTTCCTTGAGGACATCGGCGACGCCGATCACTCCGGCCACGCGGCCGTCGGCGGATACGATCATGGCGGTCCTGCCCTCCCCCTCCAGCCTCTCCAGCGTGCTCTCGGCCTCGCCGATGTCGACCTTCCCCGACCCCATAAGGGCGCGGTTGCCGATCATGACCTCCTTGCTCAGGACGGTCGCCCGGATGCCCTTTCCGGTCACCGACTCGAACCTCTCAGGGTCCGGGAGCGTCATCCCGTCGGCCGCCGCGCGTCTAACGATCGCCTCCCCCAGGGGATGCTCTGAACCCCTTTCGGCCGACGCTGCCATGAGGAGAAGCTCGCTATCGCTCGTTCCATAGGCCACGATGTCGGTGACCTCCGGCTCTCCCCTGGTGAGCGTTCCGGTCTTATCGAACACGACGGTGGTGATCTTACCGGCGGTCTCCAGGGCGCCCCCGCTCTTGACCAGGATGCCGTTCTCGGCGCCCTTGCCCGAGCCGACCATGATGGCCGTCGGAGTGGCGAGGCCGAGCGCGCAGGGGCACGAGATCACCAGTACGGAGATGAAGATGATGAGGGAGAAGATGAAGCGGTCGCCGCCCACGTCCAGCGCGTCGAACAGGTAGAGGTACCACACCGCAAAGGCGGCCATGGCGATGACTATGACGGCCGGTACGAACCATGCGGAGACGCGGTCCGCGTACCGCTGGATGGGAGCCTTGGAAGCCTGGGCGTCCTCCACCAGGCGGATGATCTGCGACAGCGCAGTGTCCTTCCCCACCTTTTCGGCGCGAACCTTGAGAACACCGTTGCGGTTGATGGAGCCCCCTATCACGGTCGCGCCGAACGTCTTGTCGACCGGAATGCTCTCCCCGGTGAGCATGCTCTCGTCCACCGCCGACTCGCCCTCCAGAACGATGCCGTCGGTGGCGATCTTCTCTCCTGGGCGGACGATGAACGCGTCTCCGACCGTAACATCCTCCACCGGCACCTCGACCTCCACGCCGCTGCGGACCACCCGGGCGGTCCTGGCCTGCAGATCGACCAGCTTGCGGATCGCTTCCGAGGTCCTGCCCTTGGCCTTGGCCTCCAGGTACTTGCCGAACAGGATGAGGGAGATGATCATCGCCGAGGTGTCGAAGTAGGTGTGGTGGCCCAGGTGGAACAGCTCAGGGAAGAACGTCACCGCCACCGAGTATATGTACGCCGCCGACGAGCCGATGGCTATGAGCGTGTCCATGTTGGCCCGCCGGTTGAGCAGTGCCCTGTACGTGCCGACGTAGAACTGGTAGCCGGCGATGAACTGCACCGGCGTGGCCATGGCGAACAGTATGAGGTTCTGCACCTGGGGCGATATGCCCAGCGTCGCTCCCAGGCCCAGGAAGTCGAAGCCCAGCATCAGCAGCATGATCGGTATGCTGAGCGTCAGGGAGAAGACCAGCAGCGCGAACTGCCTCTTCCTCTCCCGCTCCCGGGCGGCCATCTCGGTATCGACCGTCTCTGACTCCAGGATGGAGTATCCAGCATCGACGATGGCGGCCTTGATGGCAGGCAGCGTGACCGCATCCGGATCATAGCGGACGGTCACCCTCTCGGTGGCGAGGTTGACCACCGCCGAGTACACCCCGTCCAGGTCCATCAGGGACGACTCGATGGTCTGGGCGCAGGTGGCGCACGTCATCCCCCCGACCGAGACGGTCACCTCGCTCACGGCCACCTGGTAGCCTGCACCCTCCACCGCCTTGGCGATCTGCTCCGGGGAGACCTGGGACGGATCGTATACGACCCTGGCGCGCTCGGTGGTGAGGTTGACCGACACGTCCTTGATGCCAGGCAGCTCCTTGATGGCCCCCTCCACCGTTCCGACGCAGGTGGCGCACATCATGCCCATGACGCCGAAGGTGGAGGTCTTCATGCCGGGCGGCGGGGGGAGAGGGCACTCCTCGGTGCAGGGTTTGCCGTCCATGGAATTTCATATCTGCCCGACGATTATTCAAACCTATCTCTGTCGCGGTTTGACGATATCGAAGGATACGATGCGCTCCGTTTCGGTCCGTAATGAATGCGGTCATTTTTTCTTATTCTTGCAAAGAATTATAGGGGCGTCGCTCGCAACGGAGCCT
>DAGU01000015.1:3143-3632 GCA_002498285.1 Methanomassiliicoccus sp. UBA386
GTGGTGACCATCAAGGCCAGGCCGTCCGACCTCTCGGCGGTTGCGGAGAGGCTCATGGACGACGACGAGGTGCGGCAGGTGTTCTTCCTCAGCAGCGGGCGCCTAATGCTCGTATGCACGTTCAACGGAACCCATCTGGTCAACGATTTCGCCGTCCGATTGGGAAATATACCGGAGATCGTGGAGTACGACATCGCCAACGTCATCGGCGTCGGTAAGGAGGAGGACCGCGCCTCGGTGGTGCCTGGCCTGCAGGTGGTCATGCCCTGCCAGCAATGCGGGAGGCAGGTGAGGGGCCATCCCCTCAGGGTCCGGGAAGGCTCCGAGGACATCTACCTGTGCTCCCCGGCCTGCATGAACGTTTACTTGGGAGCGCCGAACAGGTGAGCGCTCGTTAGGCGCGTAGGGCGTCCTGTGGCGAAAGGATCCGGGGCACATCGGCCACGCTGTCAACGTATCGGCATCCGGCCCGGCGCCAGTCCTCCTCGC
>DAGU01000015.1:3943-4677 GCA_002498285.1 Methanomassiliicoccus sp. UBA386
AATGGCCGCGGTGGCGTATCGCCGGGAGCCGCGGGTCAGAAGCCCCACTTGGAGCCCCATCCGCCTTAGCTCCAGGACCGATCCCCTGGCCCCCTCCACCGGACGGGTGAGGCGGACCCGCTCCATCTCCGTTCGCTCCATCATCCCGGAGACCAGGACCTCTATCACCCCCCACTCCTCGGCCCTGCCGGACGAGGCGAGGAAGGAGTGGACCCTCTCCACGTTCTCGGTGACCGTGATCGAGGGGTCCATCACGCTCTTCGGCACCCCCTTGCTTTCCAGCTCGGCGATGAGCTGAAGTTTCATGCGGGAGAAGTCGACGGTCGTGTGCACCAGAGTTCCATCGAGATCTAGCACCACCGCCCCGATCGGCCGGCCGGAGTACACATGGCTCATGGCGTGAAGAATGGCCATCCTCTATAAATCAGCCGCCGTGGGTGGGCATTATTGGTAGAGCCAGTATCCCGAATGAGGGCGTTTTTTGGTTCAGCATATTTGAACTTAACTGTAGCATGCTCAAAGACCTATTTTATATCGACAATGAGAAAACGGTGTAGAAATAAAATCTGATGAAAGTGATGAGGACCATGAATTTCAAGTTGATAGCCATACTCGGAATCGCTGCCGCGGCCGTCGCGGCGCTCGGACTTGCAGTCGTCGGATTTGATCTCTCCGCCATCGAGTCCTTCAGGATCCCTGGTCTCGAGCCTCACATCTTCTCGGGCATCGAGTCC
>DAGU01000015.1:4832-10347 GCA_002498285.1 Methanomassiliicoccus sp. UBA386
CACTAAACTCCACTCACCTTCCCCTCCTTAGGAGGGGCTGCATTCTGTTTTCCTGCCACCTCTTTAAGAATCACATCATAGGGGCCCGCCGTCTGGCGATGATCTTCATCAGCCCTGTGGGATTAAGCCGTGATGCGCTCCAGGGCACCTTCGACTTCCTTGCGCAGTTTCTCGGCCGCTCCATCGCTGGACAGCTGGAGCGCCTCGTTCAGCAGTTGAGATGCGCCTTCCCGGTCCCCATTGTTGATGTACTCATGGGATATCTCGAAAAGCCATCTGCTCAGAATTAGGGGCATGGACATCTGTCTCACAATGTTCAGGGCGATGTTGAACTCCTCCTTGGCCCACTCCCAGTCATTTCTGCGGCTGTGTATGTACCCTTGTGTGAGATGCACGTCGGCTACTAAGTGGGGATTGCCGAGTTTCCTGAACAATTCCGCCACTGAATCCAATAGCTCCTCGGCGTGACTCAGGTCGCCCAGTTCGAGGAGCGAGCCTGCCAGGTTGCGTGTGGCATAGCCCCGCAGGAACATATTGCCCGATAGTTGCCCCATCTTCACTGCTCGCTCGTAATACCTAACCGCTTCGGCATCATTGTCCATGTCACCTAACGTAACGCCTATGCCGATGCAAACCTTCGTTATTTCGTCCACGTCGCCGGTGCGCTCCACCTCCTCCAGCGCCTCCTTCTTGGCGTTCAGGGCCCTTGCATGGTCCATCATGCCGGTGTAGATGCGCCCGATGCCATAGAGCGCCCTCCCCATGTTGGCATGGTCGCCGATGGAGCGCGCTATCTCGTATGAAAGCTGATACTTTGCTAGCGCCTCGTTCGAGCGGCCGCGGTCCTGCATGATGCCTCCGAGACCGTAGTGCACGTTGACCAGAGTGTGCTTGTCGCCTATGGCGGCGGCCCGCTCCAGGCTTCTGTTGAAGCAGCTCTCGGCCCGCTCGAGGTTCGATCTTCGCAGATGGACCAGGCCGATGCGCCAGTCTATCTCGGCGAGAACCCTCGGGTCGACCGCGGGATCGGCCAGACGGCCCGCTTCCTCATAGCGGTCCATGGCCCTGTCCCACTCCCCCTGGAGGTCCAGCACCTCCCCGTCCAGAAGAAGGACCTCAAGCCTCTCGCTCTTCCCCATCTTGGAGGCTCCGGCCTGGAGTTCGGACAGCAGGGGGGCGAAGGGAAGCCCGTACCCCTTGGCGATGATGGTCCTCCCATGGGAGGCGGCGATGCGGACCGCCATGTCATGCTCCTGAGCCTTCAGCGCATGGTACATGGCCTCCACCTGGCTGGGGGCCGAGCTATTCTGAAGGTAGTAGCGGCAAGCCGCGCGATGGTAGCTCGTACGCTGCCTGGGCGTCAGCCGCGAATAGAAGAAGTCGCGCAGCAGGTCGTGCATGCCCACCATGCGTCCCACCGACTCGTGCATGAGCGACTTGCCTAGGAGCGAGTCCATGGTGTCATAGTCAACCAGGTAGTCGTTGTAGCTCATCTCCTTGGAAGTGCCGTCCAGCTGCTTGGCCACCTCCTCCTCCATGGTGAAGAACGCCTCGATGAGCACCGGGTAGCGGAATATGGAGGCGACCTCCAGGATCCGCCTCTCGGTGAGGTCCAGCTTGCTCAGCACCTCCTGCTCGATGAACATCCTGACGTTCTTTCCCAGCGCGCTCCTCGGGTTATCGACCAGTTCGAGGAAAAGGGGATGCCCCTTGGTGGCCAGGTAGATGTCCATGAACCCTTTCTCGGGAATGTCGCGGCTGCGAAGAAGCCTGAAACTGCTCTCCTTGTCAAGACCGTCCAGCATCAGTTCGATGACGGTCCCCTTGAACACCGCGGTCCGACTGTAGAACGAGGGGATCTCCCGGCCGGTGCAGATCAGATGCACCTCGGGGAGGTTCTCAAGCACTCCCACGATGGCGCTGAGGAACGTCTCCACCGAGGGATCGGCCTTCTGCACGTCATCCAGGATGATGACCGCCGAGAGGTCCTTGAGCTCGGTCTCCAGCAGAACGGTGATCTCCCCCACCTGCGGGACCTCGTTCCTGGACAGGTAATTTTCCAAACCCTTTCGTCCAAGCTGCGAGAGGAACTCGGCGAAGGGGGCGAGCAGTATCTTGAGGGTGACCCACTCGTGTATGCGGTACCAGAAGAGGTTGCGCTCATCCCTGATGTCCTGGACGAACTTGGCGATGAGGGTGGTCTTCCCCATGCCCGGTATGCCCACCACGGCCATGACGCGGGCCGTCCTGGAATCGATGAACTGGGACAGCTGGTTCAGCTCTTCGGTACGTCCGTAGAAGCTGCGCACCGCCGGCTTGCGGTCGGTATAGTCGACATAGCGCCTTTCCGCCTTCACCCTGCCCTCATGGAAGGAAGCGCAATCGAACTTGCCATGCTCTACGCCCATGGCCATTTCCAGGAAGGTGTACCGTCTGGGGAGGTACACGCCCAGCTTGCCCACGATGTCCTTGTGCACCCGGCCGTCGAAGTCCATCACGCTGATGGGGACGGACTCGATCTCCTCCTTCAGCTCCAGCGCGGCCTGGAATCCCATCGGGGTGAGGAAGTACACCTTTTTGACGGTGGGAAAGCCCTTGACGTGCTTGGTGTGCACCTCCACCAGCCCTTCCTTGGCCAGGGCGTTGACTATCTTGGAGACGTTGTTGCGCCCCACCTCAACCGCATCTGCGATGCCCTCCTGGGTGGCGGAAGCGGGCGCATCGGCGTCATTAATGAACCTATGGTAGTTCAGGATGTGAAGTGTGACCTTCTCCCGCACGGTCAGCAGGGTCTTCTTTCCGGCTCGGACTGACACCTAGAGATGCACCTTGCGCGTGGTATGGCGTTCAGAATCAAAAAGAGCATGCTCAAAACCGTATTAAATACTCACAATCCGAAGCGGAAGAGGAAGTTGTCGAGGTCATAATATGAACAGTAACGCCAGGAAAGACACCCGCATCACTCTGCTAATCGAAGGATATCCCCGTACGGGCTACCAGACGTACGCCAGGCTGGTCGGTGGATCCTCTGGCGGTCTGAGCATCGGCCGCCTTCATCCTGACTACGTGGCGCAGAAATATGGTCTGGAAAGGTCTAAGCGCTACTGGCTCAGTAGCCAGAAAGGGGCGGGAACCATATCCCCCAAGGCCCTGGGCGCTCTGGTGAAGGCCCTCCACTCTGAGCTTAGAGGGCGTGCGGGCGGGACGGTGCTTCTGGACGGCCTGGAATATCTGTTGCTGTTCCATGACATCGGCAAGATGATGGGCATCCTCCAGGAGATCGACGGCCTGCTTCAGCAGGCCGACGTGACGATGCTGGTGCTCCTCGACCCTCATACCTTCGAGCCAAGGGACCTGGAGCGCCTGTGGGAGGCCTACCCCAAGCTCACCTCAGAGGAGCTGCTGGATGACGCTAGAGCTGAGCAAAGCATCGACATTAATGCGATAGCCGGGAAAGAGTGCGCCGACCTGTAGGCGCCCCGCCCCTCATCATTCAACGACCTCCGCCCACCGGCGGAGATAGGCAAGGGTTCTCGGGTCCAGGGTCAGCGGGTCGACCGATATGACCAGGACCGCCTGGGAGGACATGACGACGTCGTTGATCCTCTCCACGGTCGCCAGGACCTTCTTGACCTCGTTGTATAGAAGAAGATATTCGACCCCTTCGAGCATGACGATGCCATCCGGGTTCTCTGACAGGAAGGCGCTTATCCCCTGGAATAGCCTGTTAAGCTGGTCTGGAGGGATGTTCCTGGGGCCAGCCCGTTCGCTGAGCCATATGGACTCTTCGGCGTCCATTCCTATCCGTTCAGCCAAGAGGCCAGGGTGCAGCCTGGTGACGGTGAGCACGCGGGATCCCATCTCGCCCAGGCGGCAGGCCATGCGGCCTGTGCCCTCCACGCGCTTCTCGTAGACAATATACGTCCTTCCGCGGTCCATCGTGATGCTCTGGTGGCCTATGTTTATGCTAAATGAGATCAGCCTTCTTGTCGGCTCGCCATTGAACGCATCCACGGACAGAGTGCACACACCTTTCTAGATTTTTATATTAAGGGGGGGAACGACTTTAGAATATATGTATTTAGGCATAAATCTGAACGCCTTCACGGCGTGAAGCCCCTGGACCGCTGTCTTCGAAGGGGCGGCAGAAAGGAAAATGGGTTTGGAAGCGGTTTCACCGACCTGCCTACAGCCTGTTGCGCAGGTACCGGTCATAGCCGGCCATGTCAAGCAGGCCATGACCTGACAGGTTGAACACGATGACCTTCTCCTCGTTGTTCTTCTTGGCCTCCAGGGCGAGGTCCATGGCGCCCTTGATGGCATGGCAGCTCTCCGGGGCGGGGATGATGCCCTCGGTCTGGGCGAAGGTTACGCCCGCAGCGAAGGTTTCGTTCTGCTCGTAGGCATACGTCTTCATGTATCCCAGTTCGGCGACCTTGGAGACCGAGGGGGCCATGCCATGGTAGCGGAGCCCACCGGCATGTATGGCCGAGGGTACGAAATCGCATCCCAGGGTGTACATCTTGAGCAGGGGCGTCATCCCGCCGGTGTCGCCATAGTCGTAGCGGAGCTCTCCCTTCGTCAGCGACGGGACGGAGACCGGCTCGGTGGCGATGAACTCCGTCTCCACCTTTCCCTGGATCTTCTTTCCCATCATGGGGAAGCAGAACCCGGCGAAGTTGCTGCCGCCGCCCACGCAGGCCACCATGTAGTCGGGAACGGTATCGATCTGCTCCAGCTGCATCATGACCTCCTGTCCGATGACGGTCTGGTGCAGCATGACATGGTTGAGGACGCTGCCCAGTGAGTACTTGGTGTTCTTCTGGTGAAGGCACACCTCCACCGCCTCGGTGATGGCGATGCCCAGGGTCCCGGGGTGGTCCGGCGTTTTGGCGTTAATGGAGCGTCCATACTCGGTCACGTCGCTGGGCGAGGAGTGCACCGTGGCGCCGTAGGTCTCCATGACCAGCCTCCTGAAGGGCTTCTGCTCGTAGGAGGTGCGCACCATGAACACCTTGCAGCCAAGGCCGAAGTGGGCGCACGCCAGGGACAAAGCGGTTCCCCACTGGCCGGCTCCCGTCTCGGTGGTGAGATGCTCCACCCCTTCCTTCATGTTGAGGTACGCCTGAGGTATGGCGGAGTTGGGCTTGTGCGATCCCGCCGGGGACAGGTCCTCGCGCTTGAAGTAGATCTTGGCGGGGGTCTTGAGGTACCTCTCAAGCCTCCGCGCTCTCTGCAGAGGAGACGGCCGCCCTATCATCAGGTAGGCGTCCCTCACCTCTTCCGGGATGTCGATGTACCTTTCCACCGACATCTCCTGAGCTATGGCGCCCTTGGGAAAGATGGCTTCCAGATCTTCCGGCCTCATCGGCTGGTTGGTGACCGGGTTGAGCGGCGGTGGGAGGGGCTCGGGAAGGTCAGCGGCTATGTTGTACCACTTGGTCGGAATGTCGTCCGGCCGAAGATCAATACGGTCATCCTTGGAAATCGACATGAGTATGGGGAAGTCAAGGGG
>DAGU01000015.1:10569-15590 GCA_002498285.1 Methanomassiliicoccus sp. UBA386
CGGAAGAGATCGACCGGGCGTTCATAGGCCTATGGATGACCACCCGGATGCCATCTCGCGGCCGCGCAGCAGCTCCTGAAGGCGATCGGGCGTGAAGGTCCCCTCCTCGATTATGATGCCAGTGAATCTCTCGACAGGGGTGCATTCGAACAGTTGGGACCGTTCACCCGGACCATCCGCCGGTTCGCCCTCCGTTACGACCATATCGGGCAGCGCCACGGGAGAGAACTTGCTCTGTCCGCATACCGCGTATGCGAGTCGGCCATTGGAGCGGGCGGCCTCCACAAGGGCCCTGGTGCCCACCTTGTTCACCAGCCCCTGAGGCGTGAGCGAATCGGCGCCGGTGAGGGCGCAGCCGGCCTCGGCCATTCGGGCGAAGACGTTGGAATCAGGTACGATCTCCGTTTCGATGCCCCTGTCCCACAGCTTCCTGGCGAACTGCCGCCCCTCGCCGCCGGGGAGCGATTCCGCCACCGTTACCCTCAGCGGCCGGCGGGACGCGATCGAGCCAAGCACAGCGCTGACCGTGCCAGAATAGGATGAGGTGACGATCCAGTCGGCGGCGATCGTGCTAGCGGCCATCTCGGCTATCGACGCTACGGAGCGGCGCTCCCGCTCCATCATGGCCTCCACCGCTCCACGGATCCCGTGCACTCCTTCCGGACCCTGTTCAGCCTCGAGCATGATCACGTTGGCCAGATTGAAGAGCGTGGCAATGCTCGGTTTGGCCATGTGAAGACGTATGCCGAACTCCGTCCACTCCGAGGCCGGCAGCGCGGCGATGTGCTCGTCGGAAAGCGAGAGGACCGACGCGGCGGCCTTGGACAGCATCTCCGATGCTCCGGAGTGAGCGTCGCCGGCCACCGCAGCCGCTATTTCCTGCAATCGAGGGTCCATGGCGGACGGATTGGATACCTCGTCCTTATCGTTTGCCTTGCTCAGGTGTAGCTGGATACTACCTCGTCGGAGATCTCCTCCAGCATGACCAGCTTCTCCGGGTAGTGGTTATGCGGGTCCAGGCTGATCAGCAGATTGCTGCCCTTGGCGTTGACCTGCTCTTGGGTGCGGGCCAGAACGTCGAGGACGGGCCTGAACCCGTTCCACATCTCCAGGACGTCAAGGCCGTTGAGGACCACTATCCCGTCGCTGTTCTCAGACAGGAAGTCCATTATGTTCCGCTCAAAAACGTTGAGGTTCATCGGGGGAATGCATTCGGGTTTGGGCCGGGTGCTGAGCCACATGGTCGATAGTCTCGTCTCGTCAAAATCCAGCTGCGTGCGCAGCAGTCGGGGCGGATTCTTCGAGATGTACAGGGTCTTCCGTCCCTTGTCGAGCTCTTTCCTCAGCACCTGGTGCGTTCGTAGCGGCACTCTTTCCTCGAACAGATAGAACTTGCCTTGCGTTAGCTTCAGATTAACTCCTCCAGTTCACCCTAGCCTCCTGCAACTTCAGGTCTCTATTAACCTGTTTCCCGCCGATTAATCCTCAATATGGGAATTCTATCGCAAAATAAGCGCATATGGAATTCTGCTTTATATGCAAATGCTAACATTTCATCCCGACTTCGCCAAATATGCACTATCTTCATGATATTGGGCCGCCAGGCTGGCTAGACAAATATTTGCATTATTATCATATATTGCGGAAAAAGCGAGGGGGTCAGGTGAGGGTAGTAGGCCCCCTTCTGTTTCAGGCAGCATTCAACTAAGCACCCTACCCGTCGGTCCCGAGTGGTCATCCCGACTGTTTGGGCTTGCTCCGGTGGGGAGTCGCCGTTTCACCAAATCCCGGACCAACGTCATCGTCTGCGAATCATCCTCGGTCCGGGCTGTGTCGTTTCTGCGCCCTTGCCCTGGCTCTCACCAGCCCACTTGCGTAGGCCACCTTCTCGTGGAGGGGGGACCTTCCTCAGCTGGGCTTTCGCCCTACCGTCGGCCGCCCTCCCTCTCCTGACCAGTCTGTCCAAGAACACCGTTATATTTAATAATAAGGTTTGGAGGGGGGATCAAATGGAATTATGCTTGCCAACATGTCCTCATGCTAGGCTATTTCTAAACCGATGCATATTATGAACATGTCATGTCGACCGTTATCTGCCTGGGGGGCGGAGAGATCGGCCGTCTGGGGGTCCGGAGCCTGTTGGGCGATGGCGCGAGGGTGCTGGTGGTGGACCCTGACGAGAGCTGCCTGGCCAGGCCGTTATGTCAGCGTCGGGTCGATTCCGCCGATGAGGTCCTGGATTGCGCTGAGGGGCGGGCGCTATACCTGAAAGGGGATGGGGTCGATGTCCTGACGGATGTTCTGCAGCGATGGACCCCTGATCAAGTGGTACCCGCCGCGCCGGGGCACCTAGCCGCCCGCCTGGCAATGGCATGGTCGCTCAGGTCCTACAGGCCTATCGTTTCCTTCGGAGGCCCCCTCCTGAAGATGGTCGACGCACTTCCTGCCGATACCGTGCAGCTGATCGACAGCGTCCAGGGCGTGCTGGCCGCCAGCCACATGCCTTCCGATATGCGCTGTCGGGAAGGGTGCGAACAGCCATCCGTCTGCCCGGCGACAGGTAAGGAACTAACGCCCATGCACCAGCTCGTCGACCGGGCTCTGGCGGAGACGGTGGACCGGCGCTCGGTGATGGTGACCATCGGAACGAAGGTTGGAGCGATCCGGGGGGGCGACATAAGAGAGATGCTTGACGTCCTGGACAGCTTAGGGGCGGCCATGACCATGGGCATAGCGACATCATGCCGGTGCCACGCCATCGTGAACATCTTCCGGTTTGGGAGCGAGTGAGCATTGCGTCACGAGCTCCACCAATCCCACGTCAGGGAATGTCCACATGCCCATGGGGAAGGAAAAGTTAATAAATGGCTCCAGTATTGTGCTGCTCTAACGCAGGGGTAGCCAAGCTTGGCCAACGGCGCAAGGTTGAGGGCCTTGTCCTTAGTGGTCCGAGGGTTCAAATCCCTTCCCCTGCACCATAAACCACAACATCTGGCTCACTTCTAACGGGGGCCGAAAAGGGCGGTTTTTATCAGGGGTTTGGTGGCCGACACCTAGTTCATCAGGCGATGCTGTCAGGAAGGCCGTTCTCTCACCGAACATCGGGAAGCGTAAGATCCTCTCGGCTCGTGAGCATGTCATTTCGCGGGTCGCTGGATCCCTTCCTCACTCTTCTCAATGCCTCGTCCTCAACAACTCCCCGATGCCTGCCTTGCCCGACCGCTCAGACCAGCAGCTTGGTGAACGCCAGAAGAAGGACGAGCTGGGCAAGCCAGACCACTCCGGTGAGCGGCAGGAGCCGCCTCCCCGCGCTGATGGTCTGCCGGAGGTCCATGGCCAGCCCCACCCCGGCCATGGCGATGGTGAGCACCGAGGCCGACACGTTGATAAGCGCCGTCCGCACGGAGTCGCCCATCTGAGGCTCTAGGACCAGCAGCACGGAGACCGCGACGGCCACCGCCACGAACGCCAGCAGGAAGCCCTGCGGTTTGACCGGCATGCCCTCCACGGCGTTGCCGGCCTGCCGAGAGAACAGACGCGCCAGGTAGTAGGCGACCACCACCAGCATGGCCACCCTGACCATCTTGTAGGCCAGCACCAGACCCAGGATGTCCCCGCCCCCCAGGGCGCTAGAGTAGATCTCCGCCGCCGGGACGACGTTCCCGATCTCATGCAGCGAGCCGCCGATCAGCACGGCCGATTGCGCATCGTCCAGGCCAACCACCGTGGCGAGCCAGGGTACGAAGAACACGCCCACCAGGCCGAGCAGGCTGATCACGCCGATGACGGCATGGAGGTTGTGAGGCCTTGCCCCGACGACCGGCGCAACGCACAAGCAGGCGGAGACGCCGCATACCGCGTTGCCGGTGCCGATGAGGGCAGAAGCGTCGCGTTCCAGTCTCCATCTGTTGCCGAGGTGGAAGGCCAAGCCTATGGTGAACGCCATCGTCGCCAGGATGATGACCATGCCGGCAGGGGACGCTCTTGAGAGCACATCGACGGTAACGCGCGCCCCCATGAGCGCGATGGCCACGCGGAGAAGGTACTTGCTCGAGTATGACGCTCCAGGGGATAGCGGCCTTAAGGCGATGGGCAACCCCAGCAACAGCGCGAGGACGATGGGGCCCACCTTGGCCAGGGCTGAGAACACGGGATCGCTGACGAAAAGCTCGGCGGGCAGCACGCGGGGGCCGTTCTCGAACAGCGTTCCCCTTGTGACGATGTATGAGACCGTGGCCAGGAGGATGCACGCTACGATCCCCGGGGCCTCTTTCCTCCCTAGAGCATAGTAGCCTCTCAGATCATCACGGTAGGACAATCGAACCCTCCGTCATGTCAGGATGATGTGTCGTACCAGCCGCTCCTCTGTTCCGGCGTTCAGATGAGCAGTTCGGCCGAGCGTAGTTCCTCGGTGATCTTCTCGACAGCCTCTTCCACATCCGACGGCTGCCTGGCCCCGGTGCACACCAGCCTGCCGGATCCGAACAATAGGATCACCACCTTGGGCTCGGTCATGCGGTACACCAGGCCGGGGAACACCTCCGGCTCGTACTCCACCCGCTCCAAGCCCAGGGAGATAACGACCGATGTGAGGTTGACCGGCTGGCCCAGGTCTGCCGAGGCCACGATGTTCTGTACCTCGAAGACCGGCGCTTTGGCGATCTCTATGCCCGCCTTCCGTATATTGGCCACGACCGTCTCGATGGTCTTCTTGACCTGGTCGTGGGTCTTGGCCCCGGTGCACACCAGCTTGCCGCTGCGGAACAGGAGCGTGGCGGTCTTTGGGTCCTTGAGCCTGTAGACAAGCCCCGGGAATACCTGGGGGTCGTACTCCGCCCCATTGAGGTGGAGCGCAAGGGTGTTGAGGTCCAGCTCCGTGCCCAGGCTTGCAGATGCAACAACGTTCTGAATGGTATAGTTCGAGATGGTAACGCCCCTGGTACGGTAAACATGGTCAAGTATAAGTTCCATTGGATGAACAAGCGGTGTTAAACCGCCTTTTCCGTGACATTGCGCACATG
>DAGU01000051.1:0-21574 GCA_002498285.1 Methanomassiliicoccus sp. UBA386
GGGCCGATGAGCTCGATGAGCTCGATCTCGCGGTTCAGCGGGAATCCCTTCTCCGCCTTCCAGGCGCGGATGGCGCTAATGACCTCCTTGATGAGGTCGCCCCTGCGCTCGTCCTCATCGGAATCGAGCACCTCCTCCGGCCACGACGAGACGTGGATGCTGCGCGCTCCGTCCAGCTCAAGGAAGGTCTCCTGATAGATGTCCTCGGTGACGTGCGGCATGAGGGGGGCTAGCATCTTGACGATGCCCAGCGTGATGGTGTACAGCGTGAAGCGCACGCCGTCGTCGCCCTCCCTGGTGCGGTGCTTCACCATCTCCAGGTAGTGGTCGGCGTACTCGTGCCACGCGAACTCCTCGATCTCTCGCATGGCGCGGTCGAACTGATACACCTCGTAATGTGCGGTGGCGTTGCGGACGACGTGGGAGAACTTGCTCAGGATCCACCGGTCCATCGGCTGCAGCCCCTTCATCTCAGGCTTCTCCTTGACGACCATGCCGGTGAACTTGCCGATGTTCCACAGCTTGTTGCACAGCCGCTTGCCGTGGATGACGTCCTTCTCCCTGAACGCGTTGTCCTCTCCAAGGGCGCACGTGCACGCATAGTACCGCATCGCGTCCGCCCCGTACTCCTCCAGGATGGGGATGGGATCGATGACATTGCCCAGCGAGGAGTGCATCGGCGTGCCATCGGGAGACATGATGAACCCGTGGATCATGATGTGGTCCCACGGCCTCTTCTCCGTCATGAGGTAGCAGCGCAGCAGGGAGTAGAATGCCCACGTCCTGATGATGTCGTGGCTCTGCGGCCGCATCGACATCGGGTACAGGCGCTGGAACCTCTCGTCGTCCCGCTCCCAGAAGGTGTTGTACAGCGCGCTGATGCTGGAGTCCATCCACGTATCGAACACATCGCTGCAGCCGATCAGCGTGCCCCCGCAGGCCGGGCAGCGGCTCAGGGGCGGCTTGTCGATCGTCGGGTCGACGTAGCACTGCGACTCCTCGGCCGGGACCACGGCCCCGCAGTCCTCGCACTCCCACACCGGGATCGGGGTCGCGAAGTACCTCTGCCTCGAGATGACCCAGTCCCACTGCAGGGAGTTGACCCAGTCCTGCAGACGGACCTTCATGAAGCTGGGATGCCACTCGACCTCGTCGGCCAGCTTGAGCACCTGCTCCTTGTAGTCCATGGTCTTCAGGAACCACTGCGGCATCTGCAGGTACTCGATCGGATGGTGGCAGCGCCAGCATCCTCCCACGTTCTGCTTGGCATCCTCCTGCTTGACCAACAGGCCGGCGGCCCTGAGGTCCTCGATGACGGCCTGCTTGCCCTCCTTGACGGTCATGCCCTCGTACTTGCCGGTCAGGGAGGTCAGGCGGCCCTGCTCGTCGATGGCCTTGTCCATCGGCAGGTTGTACTTCATGACCCACTCCAGGTCGGTCTTGTCGCCGATGGTGCAGATCATCACCACGCCCGTTCCGAAGGCCGGATCGACCTTCTCGTCGGCTATGACCCTGATCTCCTTGCCATACAGGGGCGTTATGAGCTCCTTGCCCACCAGGCGCTCCTTGCTCTTGTCCTCGGGCGAAACGGCGACCATCTGGCAGGCCGACAGCAGCTCCGGCCTGGTGGTCGCTATGACGACGTCCTCGTTCGTGCCTTTCAGCTTGAACTTGATGTAATTGAGCTTGGTCAGGTTGTCCGAGTACTCGACCTCGGCATCCGCCAATGCGGTCGTGCACGACGGGCACCAGTTCACCGGGAACGTTCCCTTGTACACGATGCCCTTCTTGAGCAATCGCAGGAAGGTGATCTGCGTTATGCGCCTATAGTACGGAGCGTCGGTCTGATAGTAGATCGAGGGATCCATCGACTCGCCCAGCATCTCGAACTGCTGGGTCATCTCGTCGATGAACGAATTGGCGAACTCCGAGCACAGGCCGATGTACTCCTGGCGAGGGGTGTTCAGCTTGGTGATGCCGTGCTTCTTCTCGACCCGGATCTCGGTCGGCGTCCCGTTGACGTCGAAGCACAGCGGGAAGAACACGTTGTGGCCGCGCATGCGCCGGTACCGGGCGGCGAAGTCAATGAGCGAATAGCCCGTGGCGTGACCCAGGTGCAGAGAGCCCGAAGTGTAGCGCGGGGGGTTGTCGATGCTGTATACCGGTTTGGGAGAGCATGGATCGAACTTGTAGATCCCCCATTCCTTCCACTTCTGCTGCCACTTCTCTTCGGTCTCCGATGCAATATATTGTGACATGGCCAGCCATGGGAATGGCCGAAAGGGTTAAAAGGGTTTGGAAGGGCGATCGGTAGCCTATTTGCTCCGCCGTTTGGGACTGTGATCGGAGGATCTTTGGGTATTTTACCAGGTCTGCCATCACAGAATGGAGGGTCGATACCGGCAAGGCGTTGTTGTGAACATTCAGTTACGAGGGGCAGTCATTGTCTTCGGAGTAATGATATATTAAAAAATCCATTTATAATTGCGATTTACCCGCAGTGATTGGAGGTTGGGACATGATGAGAGATTCTTCACCACAAAAACAAGTATCTCTAAAAACGAGGTATATAATTATTGCAATTTTTTTGGCAATAACTATTGTTTATCCTGCGTTTGTAGTGGAGAGAAATAGTCCATCGGCTGCTTTGACAGCTTTAATGGTGTTTTATCCCATAGTCCTGATTCCACTGGGAATGTTAATCCAAGAGACCTTAAGCGTGAGAAAGGCTCTTCGCAATAAGGTTGATCGCATGTAGGGCGGCATTCATGCGGCAATGGCCTACATAAAGTGGTTTATGATCATCGCCATCAACGCTATGGTGACCATGACCGCTCCTCCCGCCGCCACTATCGTCAGGTACCACCAGGATTGGGAGCGGGGTTTGACCGAACTGTCCGTGAGAGCCCTCTCCTTGCTCCATTTTGACAGCACGAACGCCATGGCCCCCAATGCTACGGCCAGGGACGCGGATAACAGCAATTGCCATGCCATTTGATCCCCACTCTGTGTGATTGTTTTAGTGTGTTAATATATTATTGCTAACTACCATCGTGCTATAAATCTGTCGATCAGCTTGAACCTGCGATCATTCACATCAAGCTTTCCGAAAATCTCACTTCGATATGACAATGGGCCTCCACAAGATGGAATGGTCAGATGCTCCATGCTTGTTCACGACCCTCAGAACTGCCGTTGAGGATGGCAGAATGTCGGACAAATCAGGTTATTGATAATTATGTAGGAAATTATATGGTGTTAATATGTATTATTATGTTACCTATATATGGATGGGGGGCAAGGAGTTGGAAAAATGAACAAAAAGATACATGCATTCGTTGCCATCGCAGTGATAGCTACTTTTGTACTGTCACTCGTAGCGGTTCCGCTAACTGTAACGGCAAGCGGATCGGACATAGGCTCAGAGATCGCATATTCTGGTGTCGTAAACGATTCTGAACCTTCTGACGAAGAACTTCAGACGGCCATCCATGAGGAGTTCTCAAAGCTCTCTGCCGAATATGATTCACAGATGATGGCTGAATACGGCATCACATATGCCGAGTACAACGCCATTATGGATTACCTTTCCGACAAAGCAATCTATCTGACTGTCGAGAACGGGGAGCCAGTCGCATATTTTGTCGAATCCATCGATAAGGGAAAGACAATGATCGACAGCGAACTGCGTGGCGATCAGCTCAGGATCTATATTGATACAGTTTCGATGTCTATGCTCGTATCTGCGGGCGCAGGGGGATTTGCAGCAGCACTCGGGGCGCTCATAGGTAGCGTCGTTATACCTATACCCGGAATAGGTGCAATTGCTGGTGCTACTGTCGCAGGGCTCATTGTAGGTGTCGTTGCAGCCGGTCTTTATCAATTCGTGGTAGAACAATATTACCTCGACAACGGAATTTGGATCGATATTACTGTTCGCGGACATTTCACCGTATTCGGTAGCAAAATATATTATTCTCTTCCACCACCTTTGTGGAGTCTGGCAGGATACGGTGCGCAGTAAACGATTCTTAAAATATGAGTACTAGTTGAAAAGCTAGTACTCATATACCTATATTATTGGGGAACAATAAAGAAAAAGAATTTGAAGGTACATTTACATTTGACATTGGAGAGGGGGAATTATGAAAGGAAATGCTATTATCACGCAGTCTAGTCAGGTTGATGAAGAACAGCAAGAACAGCACCAGCGAATTGTAAAAGCAGGTTTGTATTTTGGAATTATCACGGGCTTATTTTTAGCCTTATCATTCGGAATATTACTTGGAATAAGTTTTCAAGATGGAATGTACGGGCTTTTGTTGGGACTGGGATTGGGTTTGGCCGTAGGACTTGTTTGCGGTGTTTTCTTCAGCCTATGCATGGCATTTTTATCAAAGTACCAGACAAAAAAATTTGAACCTTTACGCAGGCAGATGGCAAGGGAACATAGAATCGTTTTTGAAGGTGAAGCAAACCACTTTATGAATAAAGAGGGCGTTGGCGGCTGGCTTTTTTTAACACCTGAGTTCTTGTTTTTTAAGTCGCATCGGTTCAACATTCAAAATCATGAACTGACAATACCCATGAGCCTGATAAAGTCTGCCACTCCCTGCAAGCTTTCTAAGTTCGCAACCGGGCTGAAAGTTGAAAAGATAAATGGCACATGGGAAACGTTCGTAGTGAACCGCAATAACGAATGGGCTGTAAATATAAACAATTCGATTGTAAAGTAGAGGCAAAATGGCAGCAATGGATCCTGACCTGATCACCTATAACTAACCGCTTGGATCAGCAGGCACTTGATTGCCGGGTGCCTGCCACTTTCCGTCATTCGGCTGTGATATAATGAAAATTCGCAATCAATTTATCATCGTCATTCTGATCGCCATCGTATTCTGTGTTATCTTTGCAGTGTACGCTTTAGACAGAGGTTCGGAGGATGACGGTAACAATGTCTCTTTTGTTATAGATGAAGACGATGTGAACATCTGTCAGGCAGAGGAGTTCGAACGTGCGGCGATGAGCTCTTATGATGCCAGAGCTGATCTGTTCGTGAAAAAAGCACTTTCCAACGACGATCGCGATGGCGATGGCGTATCCACATTGGACAATTGTCTTAAGGCTTTAAGGGATAGATGCCCCTCTGGAACTGACCTCCCCAGTTTTGTTATTTCTTACTTGCATGAGAATTTCAGATACGTGTCCGATCAAGAGTTGTACTCCTCTTTCGATTGGGCGGCTTACCCCATAGAGACGTTGTCGCTGAAAGAAGGTGACTGTGAGGACTTCGTGATACTGGTCGTCGCTCTTTTGGAACGCGGAGGATATGATTGCGGGATAGCGTTATTCCATGACCATGCTGTGGCCATGGTGGCGGTGGAATGCGACACATCTTCCAGTGTGGATGGTTTCTCGCCAATGTCTGTCGAATGTGGAGGACATACCTATTATGCATTCGAAACCACGGAAAATTGTCCTCCTGGATATACTTTCGAGGAATACTCTTCTGCCGACATTCATTCTTTCAAAATGGTGTCAGCATAATATTTTCCTTTTTTATTTTAACGAAGGTGTTTTTAATAATGACCATGGCTGACTTTGTTCATTTCATAGGAAAAATATGAAAAGGGGTTTGATCGGTCCATTCTGAACCGTTCGCGCTTTTGGCTCAGAAGTTATGTCCAATGTTCCTGGTGCGGCGGCGATGCTCCAGCTTCTCCTCCTTCTTGTCGATCACCCGCCGCTCGAACATGCCCATGAGGTCCGTCGTCGCCTGGATGAGGTCCCACTGCACCGCATTGGCGTTCATCACGCCATCGGCTGTGACGAGCCGTCCGTTCAGGGAGTACTTGGCCCGGATGCCCTCCTGATTGTACTTGGTCACGTGCAGGCTGAACATCAGCGGATCGACGATGCGGGCGATCTTCTGCACCGACTGGGTGATGACCCTCTCCATCTGCTCCGTCTCGAAGCGGTCCTCCCTCTCCAGCCCGGTGATCTGCATGTACATCATCTCCCGCCGGCGGAAGGAGGCCACCAGCTCCACCAGGTCGTACCTGGTCACGATGCCGCGCAGCTCCCTCTCCTCAGCTATGGGGAGAGAGGAGATGTTCCGCTCCAGCATGATCTCGGCCGCCTTGCCGACAGTTGTTCCTGGCGTGATGATGACGGGGTCCTCGATCATGGCCGACTCCACGAACACATCGGCCGGATAGCTGTCCCCGACCACCTCTCCGAGGGTCTGCCTCCTCTTCTCTCTCCAGTTGTAGTTCGCCAGGTCCTTGAAGCCCACGATGCCCATGATGCGCTCCATGTCGTCCACCACCGGCAGTATCCTAATGTCCAGGTCCCTCATGGCCGTCACGGCGTCGACCACGCGGTCCTTCCCCCTGGCGATGCGGACCTCCGGCGACATGATGGATTCCACCGGCACGTCACGAAGCTCGGGAACGCTCCTCAGCACCGAGAGGATGTGCCCCCTCGTCAGCACACCCTCGATGCGGCCGCCGTTCACTATGGGCAGCTGGCGGTACCCTTCGCGGAGAAGGACCTCGGCGGCCTCGGTGATCGCCGTCTCCGACGATACGCTCGGCGGGGCGATAGCGATGTTGCTTGCCTTGGCGTCGATGGACAGGTTCTTGCGCTTTATCACCGTGCCGTAGCTGACCAGTCCGTCCATCCTCTTCCCGTCCTGGCTCACGGGGATCTCGTGAAGGTCCAGCTCTGTCATTCTGGCGAGCACATCCCCCAGCCGGTCGTCCGGTCTGACGGTGGCGAACTCCTTGTCCATCACATCCGGGAGACGTATGCTCTCGATCTTCGCCCTGAGCACCTCTTTCTTGTTGATACCTACGAGTTCCTCTGCAGTCATTTCATCACACCTGTGAAAATTAGTTCACCGGCTCAGCACGGAGCCGGCGCTGGCTTTCACGTTTCGGAGCACCGCCTTTTACAGCGATGCCCAGGGTATTTATCTCATTGGAGGTCATCGGACCTGTCCGGCGACGCCCTTGAGCGTACTCCTCAGTCCCTGCCGTTCTTGTTCTTCTTGCGGTTGGCCACCTTCTCCTCTTTCTTCTCGATGACCCGGCGCTCGAACCTCTGCATCAGCGAGGTCGTAGCGCGAATTATGTCCCAATCCACCGCACTGGCCACCCAGATGCGCCCTTCGGTGATCAGCCTGCCGTTGAGCGAATACTTCAGGTTTCCGCCGTTGGCGTGGTACTTGGTCACGTGCAGCGTGAACAGCATGGGCCTGGAGATCTTGGCGATCTTGTGCAGCGACTGGGTTATGATGCTGTCGATCTCGTCGACCGCATACCGGTCGTCCTGGTCCAGTCCAGTGATCTGGGTGTACACCATGTCCCTCTGGCGGAACGATGCCAGCAGTTCTATGATGTCATACTTGGTCAGTATTCCCACCAGGTCTCCCTCATCCACCACCGGCAGCGTCGATATGTTGTGCTTGAGCATCTCGTCCACGGCGTCCCCTAGCGTGGAGGTCGAGCGGACGGTATACACCGAGCTGAGGGCGATGGAGGAGACCTTGATCTCCACCGGGCTGTTATCGCCAGTGACCTCTCCGACGGTCTCGCGCTTCTTCTCCCGCCAGTTGTAGTTCGCGACCTGCTTGATGCCAATGATGCCGGTCAGCTGGCCCTCATCGTCCACCACCGGCAGCGTCCTGATGGTCAGGTTCTTCATGCTGAGCACGGCGGCGTCCACTGGGTCCTCCGACCCGATGGTCTGCACATCCTCGGTCATGATGTCGTAGACCTTCAGGTCCCGCAGCTCCTTGATGTCCTTGATGATGCCGATGAGGTCTGTCCTGGTGACCATTCCCTGCATGTTCTGTCCGCTGACCACCGGGATCTGCCTGAAGCCCGAGGTCAGGAAAGCCTCCGCTACCTCGGTCACCAGGGTGTCTGGCGTTATCTCCTGGGGCATTATCGATATGGAGCCCGCCTTGGACGAGGTGGAAAGATTGCGGCGCTTGAGAAGGGTGCCGTAGCTGACCACTCCCATCAGCCGCTCCCCGTCCTGGCTAACAGGGATCTCGTGAAGGTCGAGATTGCCCATCTTCTTCAATACGTCAGTGAGGTGCTCGTCCGGACTGACGTATGGGAAGTCCGTGGACATGATGTCTCTCAGCTTCACGGCCTCTATCCGGGAGCAGATCTGCTCCCGCTTCTGTATCCCTGTTAGCTCGTTCGGGGTCATTTCGTTCCTCCACGAAGCGTTTTGAACCTCTCCTTCCTCTCTTCCCTGACCCTATATTGCCCTTATTCATCTTGAAGGTTGGCGACGTTTTCCCATTTTTCTGGAGAGGAAGCTGACGCTATTGCGAAATGCGTTAAGCTTTGACGGGACGGGGCCTACTCTTCGACGACGAACTGCGTGAGGTCGGCGCCGCACAGGGCTGCCCGCACCACGTTAAGGACATCGGCGAACCGGACCCTGATCTGAGAGCTGGTGTCCCTTTCGCGGAGCGTGACCGTTCCATCCTCGCGGGTGCGATAGTCGACCGTTATGCAGAACGGGGTGCCGACCTCGTCCATGCGCGCATACCGCCGGCCGATCGAGCCCGAGTCATCATAGTAGGTCTCGATGCCGCCGTAGCGGAGCTCCTGGTCGAGGTCCATCGCCATGTCGTCCAGCTCGTCGCGGGCCATCAGAGGGAACACCCCCACCTTTATGGGCGCCACCGTCGGCGACAGGCGCATCACGGTCTGGTCGTCCTTCTGTGAGTAGGCGTGCTCCAGAACGGTGTAGATGATCCGGTCCAGGCCGTGCGACGGCTCGATGACGTGTGGCACGGACCTTACGCCGGACACCTTCTCCTTTACCCTGGCGACGTCGAACAGCTCGCCCGGTATGGCGATGCGCTCGCCGTCCACCTCGACGGTGATGGCGCCGTCCGCGATGGCCGCCGGATCGGCCTCTTCCATGGCCTTGCCGATCTTGCCGGCCTTGGCCTTGTACATCGGTCCCAGCTTGTCGTAGCGCGGCTTGATCCTGTCCCTTTCGACCTCCCGGGGCTCGTCGAACCGCTTGAACGAGGTCATCTCCACGCCCGAGAAGTTGGCATGCCTGGAGAGGTCCCAGCAGCCACGGTCGGCGATGCCCACGATCTCCGTCCAGCCGTAGCTAAGGAAGCTCTCGGCGTCCCAGCAGTCGGCGGCGTAGTGGGCCATCTCCTCCTTCTCGTGCTGGCGGAAGCGAAGCCTCTCGCCATCCACGCCCACGGCCTTCAGGAACTCCTGCGTGAACCACATGAAGTACGCGAGCACCTGGTTGCAGATCACGCCCTGCTCCACGGCGTCGCCGACGGTGATCTCCAGCTCCCGGCCGTCGTTGGCCAAGAGGCGCAGGGTCTCGGAGGACACATCGCCGAAGCGGGGCCAGGTCTTGTCCTCTGGATCGACGAACAGCTCGCACTCCATCATGTTGAACTCTCTCAGACGGATGATCCCCTGGCGCGGCGATATCTCGTTGCGGTAGCCGCGGCCCACCTGGATGACGCCCAGCGGGAGCTTCTCGCGATTGTAGCGGTAAAGGTTGGGGAAGTTGACGAAGATGCCTTGTGCGGTCTCAGGGCGCATATAGCCCACGCGGCCGGAGCCGGGGCCGATAATGGTCTTGAACATCAGATTGAACTCTTCGACCGTGGAAAGCTCGCCCCCGCAGGCCGGGCATACGACGTTGTTGCTTCGTATGAGGTCGTCGATCTCCTTCTCGCCCAGCGCGCCAGCGTTGGGATGGAGGTCCTTCACAAGATGGTCGGCGCGGTAGGGCTCCTCGCACGCTTTGCACTTCACCATCTTATCGGCGAACTCGTCCACGTGGCCGGACGCCTTGAACACTACCTCCGGACCGATCGTCTCCGAGTCTATCTCGACGAAGCCTTCACCCAGCGTGTACAGCCGGCGCCAGATCTCGATGATATTGTTCTTGAGCGCCGTCCCCAGCGGGCCATAGTCGTACATGCCGGCCACGCCGCCGTAGATCTCGAACGATGGGTAGAGGAAGCCTCTGCGCTTGCAGAGTGAGAGAACGTCCTGTGCATCTGCCATGAGAGTACCTTCTTTTTGAATGATCCGGGCTCAGTCGACCAGTATGGAGATGACGTCCATATCGTACAGCATGGCCGTCAATAGGTCCCTGGAGTCGACCACCGGCAGTTGGCCGAAGTCGTTCCTCCGCATGGTCCTGGCCGCATCCGATACGTTGGTCCGCTTAAAAACTGTTGCGGGGGAACCCGCCATGATCCGACTGACCGGCACCAAGGGGACATCGATCTTGGAGACCTGGTACCACATCCTCAGGATGTTGCGGTAGTTCTCCCAGCTCCAGTTGTCGTCCTCGCCACCAAGCCCCATGTCCTGTTCGGCCACGCTCTCGTGGATGTGGAACTTGTTGAAGATGTCGCGATCGGTAAGGATGCCGTTGAGATGCCCCGAAGCGTCCAGCACCGGGAGGGCGTTCACGTTGGACACCCGGAACGTTACGAACGCCACCATGAGGGGCGACTCCGAATAGATGGGTACGCATGGCGACAGCGCCAGCTCCTCTACCGGCACCCCAGAGGCGCGCTTCTCCACCTCGTAGAGCAGGTCCGTGGGTGTTATGATGCCGACCAGCTTGCCGTCCTCCATCACCGGAAGGTGCGTCGCCTTCGTCTTCGTCATCAGTCTGGCCGCATCCTCCACGGATGCATCGGAGGAGATGCGCACGGGGTCCTTCTGCATGATGAGCACCAGCTGCTCCTCCTCCGGGCTGTTGAGTATGTCCCGCCTGGTGACCATCCCCGCCAGGCCGTTGCCCTCCTTCTTGACTAGGGGGACGCCGGTGAGGTTATGCTTCACCATCAGCTTGAGGACATCATTGCGGGTGCCCGGCAGGCTAGCCACGATAGGCTTGTGGGTCATCACCTCGCGGACGGCGGTCATGTCAGTCCTCCCGGGGGCTGGACCGGACGACGAGCACCGGGCAAGGCGCGAACCTTACCACTCTCTCGGCCACGCTGCCGAGCAGGAGTTTGGAGATACCAGTGCGCCCGAGCGTGCCCATGACGACCAGGTCGTGCTCCTTGGCGACATCGACGATCCTCTTGACCGGGGAACCCTCCTGGACCTCGGCGGTGACCTTGACTCCCATTTTGGCCCCCTCCTCCACCACGTAATCGACGGCGTCCCGCCCCTCCTTCTCCAGGAGCGAATATATGGATACCACCGTGGAGTCCATCGGGAAGTTCACGAACGAGGTCTGGTCCACCACGTACAGCGCGGTGACTTCCGCGTCCATAACCTTGGCGATCTCCAGGCCCTGGGCTATGGCCTTCTTCGTATACTCGCTTCCGTCGGTCGGTATGAGGATCTTTTTGAACTTGTTCATGGGAGGCCTCTCCTTTCTCGTCCCGCACACACTAGCAGAGGGTCCTGTCCCGCCGTGCGCAGGATGACGTCGGTGACCGGGTCACCGCCGTGTTCCCGGACCACCATTAGATCGCATGGTGAACCTGGGTCAAACTCTATTAGTGGGCTTTCATTTATAATTTTTCGTCCATTGGCCGTTGCCATGCTCATCACGCAGTCAAGGCGGCTCATACCCTGGGAACGCAGCAATCTTCCTGCGAATTCCATCTCGATGAACATGTCGGGGAAGGAGATCATGGCGTTGTCGGTCCCCAGCGCCACCACTACCCCCGCCTCGATCATGCGGCGGAGCGGAGTGGGCATCCCGAAGAACATGTTGGAGCGAGGGCAGACGACGATGGGGATGCCTTCCTGGGCGCAAACCTCGAGGTCCCCGTCGGTGGCCTGGCACATGTGGATCAAATATGACGGCTCAAGATCGAGCACCTTGTCCAGATCCTCCCTTACCCGCTCGGAGCAGTGCAGGGCGAAGGCCTTTCCCTTGGAACGGACCAGGTCGGCGAGCTCCCTCAGCTCCTCATAGTCCCAGTCGGAGATGGCCGACGGCCCTATGCCATCAGCCACCTTGAGGATCTCCAGGACCTCTTCCTTGTCGAACCGAGGCCTTCGGGTCTTCCCCATTATGAAGGGCCGGGCGCCCTGGGCCGAGGAGAGCACGGCCGACCCTTCTACACCCCCCTCCCTGAAATCAGAGAACGCCGAGATACCCTTCCTCAGCATACACTCCGAGATGTACGACACCGCCCTGCGCTGCTTCTCCAGAGGGGTCTGACCCAGCACCCGGTACTTGAGGCCGTCGGGGGGCGCAACCACCTCCGCCAGGGACAGGCTCAGATCGACCGGGACGACGTAGTCGACGATGTGGGTATGAGCATTGACGAAGGTGGGGAGGATGATGCCCTCGGCCACATTCTCCTTGGCGCGGCCCTTGCCCACCTCGACTATCACCCCATCCTCGAAGCCGATATGCCCCCTCCAGAACCCCTGCGGGGACCATATCGGGCCGGATACGTACTCCACGCAAGATTAACGGTCGGTGACTATTTCAAACAATTGCTGGCGTGTAACAATCCAACTCACCAAATGATATGGATGATACATCCATCTATGATTTGGGCACCAAAACTCTATTATATTCTATTTGGTGGTCTTGATGATAGTTGGATGTTACATCCAATGGAAGGAGAGAGAAAAATGAACGTTATGATGTGTAGGATGGAGTGCAATGTGGACGGCAACGGACTATCGCACTACATAATCTACGATGGAGCGGGCGAACTGCCATTCTAAACCTCTTCCTCAAACCTTTTCCAAGGTGATGTGAAATGATCTCTGATGACTTCCAGCCTAGCGATAGCGCTATACGACCGTTCGGCCTCAATTCAGGCACGGGGCCCCATCTTCAGCTTTTGGACGTAGGGCAATGGTACGCCCTTCTGGACCCAGAAACGATGTTCTGGGCCCTAGTGGCGAAGGAGAAAGACCTCTCAAGATCATTGAGGGATGACATCATCCCTCTGTACGAGGAGCATGCTGATTCCATGCGAAGGGAGCTGCAGGAGTTCCGCGCCTCAGAGCGCTTCTCAGCGGTCTACTTCAATCCTACCGGGATGTGCAACGCCTCCTGCAGATACTGCTACCTTCCCGACGATCTCAGAAAGGCCGGTAGGCATATGAGCTACCAGGAGATCTCTGACGCGCTGGACAACCTCCATGAGTTCTTCGAGAACTACCCCGGCTCGGTCATGCGCAACCGCGATGGAAAAAGGCCGGTCATCGTCTTTCATGGGAGCGAACCCCTTCTCGTGAAGGACGCGATCAAGAGGATCGTGGTCGACTATTCGGACCGTTTCGTGTTTGGGGTGCAGACCAACGGCTGGCATCTCGATGATGACACCGCGGACTTCTTCATGGACCACAAGGTATCGGTGGGCGTATCGCTGGACTCGCCGATCAAAGAGATCCATGACAGCATCCGGCCCCTGCGAGGGGGCGAGGGAAGCATGTACGAGCGCGCCGTCCATGCCATCGAACATCTGGACGGCTACAAGGCCATGAGCGTGATCTGCACGATCAGCTCCATGAACGTTGGGACCTTGCCCGACATGATCGATTTCCTTGCCGACCGCAATGTCCCATCGGTCCTGATGAACCCGGTGCGGGGTACCCAGGAGGTGGCCAGGGCGCTGCGCCCCGCTGATGAACTGCTGATCCCCGGTTTCATGGCCGCGGTGGAGCGGGCGGTGCAGCGGACCAAGGACGGCCAGCGCATAACCATAGCCGACTTCTCCAACCTCGTGCTCGGGATCGTGGCCCCCATGGGCCGTCGCCTCATGTGCGATATAACACCCTGCGGGGGAGCCAGGTGCTTCATCTCGGTGGCTTCGGACGGGTCCATCTATCCATGCAGCGAGTTCCTTGGGCTGGAGGCATGGAAGTCCGGGAGCGTCTTCTCCCCTCGGGGGGTGGAGAGGGCGGTCCGCTCGCCGCAGCTGGCCGCCGTGAGGTCACGATGGGCCGAAAGCATCCCTACCTGCTCATCATGCGCCCTGCGCAACATCTGTGGCGCCCCCTGTCCGGGCGAGGTGTTCGCGGAGAAGGGCGGGATCATGAACAAGAGCCCCTACTGCTCGTTCTACGAAGCGATCATCCGACACGCCTTCCAGCTGATCGGGCGAGGGGAACTGCCCAACCTGGTGCGCACCGACGGCTATAGTTTTAGGTACAACATCTTCGAATGATCGAAACCCCTTTCCCCTGCCTTTTTTTGCATTTCGAGGAAGTCTATTTATAGGGTGATTTTATTGTTGGCGTAACCGAAACGAGGTGTCCTAAATGGCTGTTAAGATCAAAGCTGAGGATTGTGTCGGATGCGGAGCTTGCGAGGACGTTTGCCCCCAGTCTGCCATCGTTGTCAACGACGTGGCCGAGGTTGACGCTGAAAAGTGCGTAGACTGCGGCGCTTGCATCGACGAGTGCCCCAACAGCGCCATCGTCGAGTAAACGCGATCTTAACGGAGCATCCGCTCCCCCTTCCATATTTCTATCATTCGATCATTCTATCTACATGACGAGAATACTAATAGCCCGTGCCGCCTAGTTCCATGAGTGAATCTCGGAGATGCGCACTTCCTTTTCCTGGTGTTCCTCGTCGCCTTCGCCCCATCCCTGGCGGCCTTGCTATGGCTGAGGTCCATTGTGCGGGGGAGGAAGGAGCACTGGGATAGCCTTCTCCTGACGTTCGCCTTTGGCGCGGCGGTGGCCGCCATCGCCGCTCTGCTTATAGAGCTGGCCGCCGCCTATTTTCTATTGAACCCACTTATCAGGGAGTACGAGCTCCTGTCGCTCGACCCCTCGGCCGTGTCGTTCATCACCATCATTTTCGTAGCCCCGCTGGTGGAGGAGTCCGTCAAGGCGCTGGGAGTGAAGCGCTACTCCCGCTACATGTGGCGTCCCCGCAATGGGTTGGTGTTCGGCGCCGCCTCCGGTCTGGGCTTCGCCGCCACGGAGAACTTCCTCTATGAGAGCACCGCCTACCTGGCCGGCGGGGCGCAGGCCCTCATCGCCCTGGCCGTCATGAGGAGCTTCTCCTCGACCCTCATGCACGCCTCAGCGACCTCCATCGCTGGTTACGGCATCGCTAGGAGCAAGACGTATGGCAGCTCATGGTGGCCGTATCTCGCAATGGCGGTGCTGATGCATGCGGCGTTCAACATCTTCGCCTCGTTCGGCGAGCTGTTCAGCGACACCTATGGCGAGGCGGCGGGCAGCATCGGGCTGATATTCTCCATATTGCTAGTGGTCATCGTCCTGCTGTTCATCCGCTCCCGGCTACGGGGCTACCATGCCTGAGCCTACTTCCCGGCAAGGGAAATCATTTGTCCTTAGAGGCTGGGCATCCCGATCGTGAATGGCATTCGATCGGCCCACGTCCTCTCAGGGATGGCAATCCTTATTTTGCCCAATAAGGCTCCTTGATGTACTTGTAGGCCGAGTTGGAAGCTATGGCGGCCTCCCCGCAGGCGACCACGATCTGCTTGTACTTGCCCTTGTAGGCGACCACGTCCCCGCAGGCGAACACTCCCCGGCGGGAGGTGCACATGTCGGTATCGACCTTGATGAGGCCGTCTTCCAGCTCCACGCCCCAGCCCTCCATGTCCAGGGCCTCGCTGGCGGTCCCGATGTTCACGATGATGGCGTCAATGGGGCGCTCCTCCAGCTTGCCGTTCGTCTTCACCACGACGCTGGTGACATGGTCCGTCCCCCTGATCTCTACCACCTGAGAGGACAGGATCTGTTCGATCTTGGAGCCCTGCACCTTCTCCACGATGGCCTCGTCGGCACGGTAGGTGTCGCGGCGGTGCACCAGGCAGGTCTCGGCCTGGTCGCACACCAGGAGGGCCATCTCCAGGGCGGAGTTGCCCCCACCCACGAACATGATCCTCTTGTTCTTGAGCGTCTCCCTGTCAGGCAGCTTGTAATAAACGCCGCGGCCTTCGAATTCCAGCTCGCCGGGGCATCCGATCCTCTTGGGCTTGAACAACCCCATGCCGGTGGCGATGATGACCGCCTTGGTCTCGTACGATGCCCTGTCGGTCACCATCTGAAGATGGCCGGAAAAATCCTTGAGCTCCGTCGCCCTCTCTCCCTCGTGCAGTTCGCAACCCATCGATGTGGCATGATTGATCAGATGAGCGGCGAGCTGGCCCGCGTCGGTCATGATATAGCCGGGATAGTTATCGATGCCCTTCTCCGGGTAGAGGCTCGCAAGCTGCCCTCCAGCCTCGGTGGCATCGAGTATGAGGGTCTTTAGCTTTCGAGTGCTCGCGTAGATACCGGCAGTTAGGCCGGCCGGACCCGCGCCGATAATTATCAGGTCATATATCATGCGATAAGGCTTATCATGCTCCTCTTTTTAAGAGTTATCGAACCATGGCATCAGATGACATTTCTCACACCTGGTGTTCGAATGGCTTTCGTGGCCAGAGAACGAAAACAGTAGGGGACGATAGCTTGATGACCTCCGCCCTACCATCCAGGCAAGAGCTATTATGACCGTCCGTGCCTTCATCTCTGTCGATCTGGACAGGAACGAGAGGATCGTGGAATTCGCTACCGCTCTCAAGAGCGCCGAACCCGCCCTAAAGATTGTCGATCCGTCGCTGATACACATCACCCTGAAGTTCCTGGGAGAGACGGACGAGGAGAAGCTCCCCGCCATCGCCGAGGCGCTGCGCGAGGCCGCCAAGGGCATCCCGCCGTTCACCATCTCCTTCAAGGGGGCGGGGGCCTTCCCCTCGATGAACCGCATTCGCGTGGTTTGGGTGGGCGTCAATGACACTCTTCCCCTGGCGACCATAGCGGGACGGCTGGACGAGCGGCTGGCCGATCTTGGCATAACGAGGGAGGCTCGCCCCTTCGCTCCGCACATCACTCTCGCCAGGGCGAGGTCCGACGCGCCGCATCCATCGCTCAGACAGATCATCCATGACCGCGGCAGGGTGGACTTCGGCACCCAGGAGGTCAAGGCGGTAAGGCTCAAGAAGAGCATCCTGACCCGGTGCGGCCCAGAGTACCACACGATCGAGGAAGTGATGTTGTGAACGGTGAAGTCTCACTGTAGTGCGGGGCATTGAACCACCCCCTGCCGCTCTCCGTCCCGGGAGTAAAATGAGAACCTTCCGGAAAATAGGCAAGGACAAGAGCGCAGGGATCGAGGGACTGCCCCTTCAGCTGATGATCATGGTGGTCATCGCGGGGGTCGGAACGGCCATCCTCATGGGATGGATGGGAAGCCTGAGCGCTCCGAACGGCATAGATGCGGTGTACTCGAACCCCACCGAGATAGTTCTGAACGATAGGGACCACGACGGTGTGTTCACCAAGACCGGCATCACCATCACCATCTCGGTGCTGGACAACAACGGCGACGCGGTCGGCGGCGCCACCGTGGTGCTGGATGGAGCGAACATCATGACCGCAGACGGGCGCCAGGTGCACGGCATGACGGACGCCAGCGGCAAGGTCACCTTCAGTGGGCTGAGCGCCTCTCAGACCGGCAAGAGCATCGGCTTCATAACCGTCACGGTCACCAAGAGCGGCCTGGGAACCGACACCTCTCTGACCATCCCGGTGGTGTCCGAGTGAACATGAAGGGGTGGGACCGGCGAGGGCTTGAAGGCCTTCCTCTCAAGCTGCTGCTGGTCGCGCTCCTGCTCTCCATTTCCCTTCCCGTGGTGGCCTCCAGCATGGATGACTATCGGACAAACGTGGAAGAGGCGGCGCTGGGAGCGGAGGTCTCCCGGCTGGCGTCCTTGATCTCAGAGGTCCACGCCGCTGGGGAGGGCAACGTTCGTTTTATCACCATAGGGGTGCCAGCAGGGGACGTGGCGATAGAGCTCGGCGGCGAGGGCGTCGACGCCATGTCCATCCGAGGCGTCGTGGCCGGCCGTGTCGTCCGTACGACATATCTCGATGATCCGCCGGCCAGGGTGATCACCGGCACTGGGGGAACGATGACCATGGGCGAGAGCACCAACATTAGGCTTGAATGCATCCTCAGCGATAACCGCCTGGTGGTCCTGGCCGAGGCGTCCCCATGATGGAGTTCCTTCTGTCCAAGCTGTGGATGGTCATAACCGGCCTCGCCGTCATGGCGGCCGTCGTGGCCGCCTTCGGCTCGCTCGACGATCGGACGGCCGAGGATGGTCTGAAGACCGAGATGGCCTCCACGTCAAACATCCTGGAGGAGCTGAGCGGCTCCCCCGTTGGCACAACGGTGCGCATCGCCCCCGACATCCCGGCCGATTCGGTCCTGAGAGTGGGCAATGGCTCACTATGGCTGGTAAGGGGCGGTTCTGATCTTCTGATGCCCATCCGTTCGGAGGTCATAGCGATGGAGGGCAACGTCGCCGTTCCATATATCGAGGCGCGCCCAGGCGACTCGTTCTCGGCGACCAGGATGGAGATCAACGGCACGCGATGGACCGTTGTTCAACTGGAAAAGACCGAGCTGAGCTCCTTCACGGCCTCCACGAACCTGTGCGCCTCCTCCTCGGTATTGTACAGATAGAACGACGCCCGGGCGCAGCCGTCGATGCCGCGGGACACGAAGTAGGGATGCACGCAATGCATGCCGGAGCGGATCAGCACCTTGGCCATCTCGTCGATTATCATGGCGATGTCATGCGACGTCATGCCCTGAAGGTTGAAGGAGAAGATCCCGCTCCGAAGCGCCGGATCGGCAGGGGGGAGGATCGATATACCTGGCAGGTCCTTAAGCCCCCTGGTGACAATGTCGTTCAGGCGCCGCTCGTGCTCCTGGACCCCTTCCATTCCGACCCTGGTGAGATAATCGACCGCCGCTGCCGTTCCGATGACGCCCGAGTAGTTCATCAGGCCCGACTCGAACCTCTCCGGCGGCGGTAGGAACTCCACCCGGTCGTAGGTCGTGAGGCCCACTCCCCCGCCCCCGCCGATCAGCGGTTCCATCCTCTCGAGAATGTCCATCTTGGCATACAGGATGCCCATTCCCGAGGGGCCGAGCATCTTGTGGGAGGAGAATGCGAACATGTCGACGTCCAGCTCTTTAACGTCGATCCTCTGATGCGGCGTCGACTGCGCGCCGTCCAGACATACCAGTGCGCCCCGGTCATGCGCCTCCTTGACGATCTCCCCTGCCGGAATGGTGGTCCCCGTGACATTGTTGGTGTGGACCATGGAGACCAGCGCGACGTCGTCCAGCGCGTCTCGGAACCGGTCCATGTCGAAGATCCCCGAGGGGGGCGTGCCGACTATGCGGTGCCTGATGTCCTGATGCATGGCCACCTGGACCCATGGTACGTGATTGCTGTTATGCTCCATGTCGGTCGTCAGGACATGATCGCCGTCCTTCAGCAGCCGGCCCTTGGCCACCATGTTGAGCGACTCGGTGCACCCTCGGGTGAAGATGATGCAGTTAGGATCATCGCATCCGATGAACCGGGCGACCTTCTCCCTCGCCTCATCCAGCTTGATGGACACACGAGTGGCCAGACGGTGCACCGAGCGACCGCCGCAGGCGGGGTACAGCTCATAGTACTCGTTCATGGCCTCTATGACCTGGCGCGGACGGAAGGTCTGACAAGCATTGTCGAAGTAGACGAGGTCCCGCTCCTCGGAGGAATAGATGGGAAAATCACTTCTTATTGAGCTTACGTCCATCGGAACGGGTGGGCATTTTCATTGCCAGTATATGGTTTTTGGCAGGGAACAGGATGATATATGGCGGAATACAATCTTCTCGGGACGGCCATCGACGGAGACAGCTCATAATCGTAAACGTGGGACATCCCGTCAGGTCTATACCTCGTACAGGAGACGTTAGATGGATCGCGTTTATTTCGACAACAGTGCCACCACCAGGGTCGACGACCGGGTGCTGGATGCGATGCGCCCCTATTTTCTGGAGAAGTACGGCAACGCGTCCTCCCTGCATGTGTTCGGACACGAGGCCTTCGACGCCATGGAGATAGCCAGGGGCCAGGTGGCGGCCGCGGTCAACGCTGCTCCCAGGGATATCATCTTCACATCGGGAGGCACCGAATCGGATAACCTGGCCTTGCAGGGAGCGGCCTTCGCCAGCGCTTCAAAGGGAAAGCACATCGTCACGTCGTCGATAGAGCATCACGCCGTCCTTCACACCTGTCAGTTCCTTGAGTCCCAGGGGTTCAAGGTCACGTACCTGCCGGTGGACAGCGAGGGCTTCGTGTCGGAGGAGGACCTCAAGAACGCCATCACTCCCGAGACCACGCTGGTCTCCATTATGATGGCCAACAACGAGATCGGGACGGTGCAGCGCATCAAGGACCTGGCTGACATCGCCAAGGAAAAGGGGGCGCTGTTCATGACCGACGCCGTGCAAGCGCTTACAAAAGTTCCGGTCGATGTCGACGAGCTCAACGTCGATCTGCTGGCGCTGTCGGCCCACAAGTTCCACGGTCCCAAGGGGGTAGGCGCATTGTACGTCCGCAAGGGCGTGAAGCTCCGCCCCCTCGTTTACGGCGGTGGACATGAACGAGGCTTGCGGTCTTCAACCGAGAACATACCCGGCATGGTCGGAATGGGCAAGGCGGCGGAGCTGGGCATCAGGGAAATGGAGGAGAGCGTGGATCGCATGAAGGCGATGCGCGACCGCCTAATCGACGGCACCCTGGCCGCGGTGCCAAGGGCTTATCTGAACGGCCCCCCGGACGAGGGGCGGCTGTGCAGCAACGCCCACTTCCGCTTCGATTTCATCGAGGGTGAGGGCATGGTGCTCTTCCTGGACATGCAAGGGATCGCCGCATCGACCGGGTCGGCATGCTCCACCAAGAGCCTGGAGCCATCTCACGTGCTCCGTTCCCTAGGGTTGCGGCACGAGCAGTGTCACGGCTCCCTCCGTCTGAGCCTGAGCAAGTTCAACACCATGGAGGAGGCCGATTACTTCATAGAGACGATGCCTCCGATAATCGAGAGGCTGAGGAAGATGTCCCCACTGGGAGAAGGAGTGACATACGATGTGCCCACAGTACACTAAGGAAGTGATGGACCATTTCACCAACCCCCGCAACGTGGGGGAGATGCCCGACGCCAGCGGAATAGGCCAGGTGGGAAATCCCACATGTGGTGACCTCCTTTGGGTGTACATCAGGGTGGAGAACGACGTCATGACCGACGTGAAGTTCAAGACTTTCGGCTGCGGGGCGGCCATCGCCACCAGCAGCATGGTCACCGAACTGGCCAAGGGAAAGACGCTGGACGAGGGGCTGAAGATCACCCGCAAGGACGTGGCCGAGAACCTGGGGGGACTGCCGCCGCAGAAGATGCACTGCTCCAACCTGGCGGCCGACGCGCTGCACGAGGCCATCCACGACTACCTGAGAAAGCAGGGGCGGGAGCCGCCGCTGCCGCCCGATGCCAAGCGGCCGCACGAGGACCACGCCTGCGAGGTGGATGAGCAGAGCCCCATCCAGGTCGAGGATAGGGCGCCGCAGTAAACCTCTTCCCGCCATTCTTTTCATCCCGGCCTTTGAAGGTCAGCGCCGGGGCGGACCTTCAGGCGCTGAACGGCGCATCGACCGCCGCCTCAGGAAATACTTCATCACCTCATTGGCAAC
>DAGU01000051.1:21731-22117 GCA_002498285.1 Methanomassiliicoccus sp. UBA386
GCGGTCCCGAACACCGACTGCAGCGGGGGATAGTACACCATGAGCAGAAGCGAACCGATCATCCATGCCAGTCCTGCCCAGATCCATTTGTTGCTGGTCCAGTCCATCCGGAGGATGGAGGTATCCAGGGTCCTTGACCCCAGGAGGTTGGCCATCTGAGCGACGACGATGGCGGCGAAGGCCATGGTCGTGCCTCTCCGATAAACCAGGCCGTCGGCCGGCAGCTGCATTCCCCACTGCCATCCCCCGCCCGACCATGTCAGCAGGCAGCCGGCCAGGGCGACCGCGGCGATGACGACCCCGATGACCACCGACCTAGTGAGGAAGTCAATGTCGAACAGCCGCTGCGTCCTGCTCCGCGGAGGGCGGTCCATGACCCCCTCCTC
>DAGU01000051.1:22308-24622 GCA_002498285.1 Methanomassiliicoccus sp. UBA386
CCGTATACCAGATATGGGACGAGCTCGGCCCAGTTGTGCGTGAACACATAGACGACGAACTTGCGGATGTTGTCGTAGATCCCCCTGCCGAGCCTGATCGAGCGAATGATCGATGCATAGCTGTCATCGAGGAGGACGATGTCCGCCGCTTCCCTGGCCACATCTGTTCCTGAAACGCCCATAGCCACCCCGATGTCTGCCTCCTTCAGCGACGGGGCGTCGTTGGCCCCATCGCCCGTGACCGCCACCACTTCGCTCTTTGCTTTCAGGGCTAGCACGATGCGGCGCTTCTGTGCCGGGGAGGTTCGGGCGAAGATGAGCTGAGGCTTATCGAGGGTTTCGGACAGTCGAGCATCGTCAAGCTCATCCAGCTGCTCCCCTGTCACGATGGCGACGTCATCGTCGACCATCTCCACCTCCCTGGCGATCTCCAACGCGGTGCTTGCGTGGTCGCCGGTGACAATGATCGTCCTTACGCCTGCCCGGTCGGCCTGCCGCAGCGCCTCACGGACCTCCGGACGGGGCGGATCCCTCATGCCCACCAGGCCGGCGAAGGTCAGACCGCTCTCGGCCATGGACATGTCCGTTGTGCGGTAGGGGACCCTTTTGAACGCCAGGGCGATCACCCTGAGGCCGAGATCGGTTAGAGAACCCTCCTCTTTCTGAACGACCGACCTAGGATCATTGTTCAGCGGCTCGGTGCGGCCGTTGCTGAGGCGGGAACTGCATTGTTTCAGGACGACATCCAGGGCCCCTTTCATGCATATCAGGGTCCCGCCGCCATCGTCATGAAGGGTGATCATCGTCCTCCGAGCAGGATCGAACGGCAGCACGGCTGTGCGAGGATTGCCTTTCAGGATGGCCTCGGGGTCCAGGCCAAGCTTCTTGGCAGCCATCAGCAGGGCGCTGTCCGTTGGGTCTCCGAGCACGTTCCATTCCCCGGACGGTTCCGTGGGAGGCACCAGCTTTGCATTGTTGCAGAGGGCGCCCAGCTTGAGCGTCCACTGCAGGTCGGGGGCCATATCGGACGTGACGTCCCTCCCATCGACCATCGCCCGCCCCATCGTGCCGGGCCCGATGCCCGATACGCTCACCTTGGTGCCGTCGACCCATATCTCGCCGACGGTCATCACCCCCCTGGTGATCGTGCCGGTCTTGTCGGTGCATATGACCGTGACGCTGCCCAGGGTCTGGACCGCTGCCAGTTTCTTCACCAGCACCTTATTCCTGGCCATCTCCACCAGGCTGACCGCCAGAGCGGTGGATATGGTCAGCTGCAGCCCCTCGGGGACGAACGCCACCATGACCCCGATCATCAGCAGCGCCGCGCCGACCGCGTTCAGGTGCAGGAATAGCGTGCCGGCCGCGAAGAAGGCAAGGCCGACCGCTATCGCGATCACGAAGTCGTATCGAGCGGTCCGCTCGATCTCCTTCTCAAGGGGACTGGCCGACGGCGCCGCCTCATGGGTGAGTCTGGCGATCTGACCGAACCTGGTGCTCATCCCGGTGGCATACACGATTGCAACCCCGCTGCCGCTTGTTACGCTGGTGCCCATGAACACCAGATTGGGCGACTCCCCCGGGCGCGTTCCTCGTTCCGCCGGAGCCGCCCGTCTGGACTGGGGGGCCGATTCGCCGGTCAAGGGAGCATTGTCGGTCCACATGTCATTGGCCTCCACCAGCCTGGCATCGGCGGGAATGCGTTCTCCCAGCTCAAGCTGGACAACGTCCCCGGGCACGATGCCGTCGACGTCGATGCGACGGAGCGTTCCATCCCGTATGACCATGGCCGACTGGGGGACCCACCTGCGAAGGGCTTCCATGGCCCGCTCCCCGCGCCACTCCTGGACCACGCTGAGCGCGGCGTTAACGAGCACGATGGCGAACACCACCGCCGCCAGCTCGGTGATGCCGCTGAGCAAGGCCAATGAACCGGCGAAGACCAGGAGGGCGGAGAAAGGATCGAGAAGGGTGTGCTTCAGCCTCCCGGCCCAGGAAAACGGTCTGTCCCGGACGATATCGTTCCTTCCATACTGCGATTGCCTTTTCCTCACTTCCTCGTCCGACAGCCCATCCTTGCTGGTGAGGAGGGCGTCATAGGCCTGGTCGATCGATATGCCGATGAGGGCCGACGCATCCGGCAGCCGGTCGGTCTGGGCCATGATGAACATACTGAACGGCAGAGACTATAGGATTTCCCCATTGGCGGAGCATGCCGCAGGCCTCCGCACGCTCAGGATGCTCCCCTAACGCTTAATATCCTGTTTGGCAATCGGCACGCGATGACCTCTCTCCAGGTGTCTTTCGCGGGACT
>DAGU01000051.1:24828-27800 GCA_002498285.1 Methanomassiliicoccus sp. UBA386
GGGCGGGAGGCGCGGGACGGTTATCCTAATCCAACGCTGGTCGAGCTGGATGACGGCTACATCAACGCCATGGGGCTGCCGGGCCCCGGCATCGACGCCTTCGAGGAGGAGATGGTCGAAGCGGTGAAAGGACCGGCGCCGGTGATAGGTAGCCTGTTCGCCGCCATCCCGGAGGACTTCGCGTTCCTGGCCAGGAGGATGCAGCGGTACGGCGCGGCGGCGGTCGAACTGAACCTTTCCTGCCCGCACGCCAAGGGATATGGCATGGAGATCGGCGTCGATCCCGACATGGTCCGAGCGATCGTGCAGGAGGTCAAGAGGTCGGTCAACATTCCGGTGCTGGCCAAGCTCACTCCCAACACTCATCTTCTCGCCGAGGTCGGTAGAGCGGTGGAGAGGGGGGGCGGCGACGCCATCGTGGCCGTGAACACGGTCAAGGCCATGGCGATCTCGGTGGACGCGCGGCGGCCGGTGCTGTACAACCGCACCGGCGGACTGTCCGGGCCGGCCATCAAGGGCGTCGGCCTGCGATGCGTGTACGAGCTCTATGATGCGGTGAACATCCCCATCGTGGGGGTGGGCGGCATCGAGAGCGCCATCGATGCGCTCGAGTACATGATGGCCGGCGCGGCGGCGGTACAGATAGGCAGCGCCGTGGGAAGAAAAGGCATCGGCGTCTTTGGCCAGGTAACCGATGGCATGACCAAGTACTTGGAGGCGAACGGAATGAGCAGCATCGGCGAAGTAGTGGGGCTGGCACATGAATGATCTCGTTCGCATAGAGGAGGTGGTGGAGCAGGGGCGGGGGATCACCACCCTGCGGTTCCGTTTCTCCGGCGGTTCGCCGGGACAGTTCGTCATGGTCTGGGTGCCGGGCGTCGACGAGGTGCCGATGTCTCTGTCATACCAGGGCGAGATGGCAGGCATCACCGTCAAGAACGTAGGGGATGCCACGGCCGCGCTGTCCGCCCTCCGCCCTGGCGACCGCATCGGCGTCCGCGGCCCGTATGGAAAGGGCTGGACGATCCCAAAGGGGCGGACCCTCTGCGTCGGCGGCGGGGTGGGCATGGCCCCCCTCATGTCGGCGCTCGACGCTATCAACGAGCCCTCGTCGGTGGACGTGGCCATCGGCGCCCGGGACGCTGGCGAGATCATATTCGACGAGAGGGCGAAGGGGCTCTCCAACGACGTCCGGATATCGACCGACGACGGCAGCCGGGGCTTCAAGGGAACGGTGGTGGCGCTGGCGGCAGGCATGATGGCCGAGAAGAAGTACGACATGGTGCTGGGCTGCGGCCCGGAGATCATGCTGCGCTATCTGCTGCCGGCCTGCAAGGAGGCGGGGGTGCGGTGCCAGGTGTCCCTGGAACGCTTGATGAAGTGCGGCTCCGGCCTGTGCGGCTCGTGCGTGGTGGACGGCCTCCGCGTGTGCGTCGAAGGCCCGGTGTTCTTCGATGAGCAGGTCGAGGGGATGTCCGAGTTCGGACGGTGCAAGCGCACCGCGTCAGGAAGCAAGACCAAGGCCTAATCGCCCATGACCTCGCGGACGATGCGGCCGAACTGCTTGTCATTCACCCGCCCGATGCGCTCCCCCAGCTCCTTCACTCGGCGGCATATCTCGACCGCCTGCTCATCGGTGGCGTCAATGCTCATGTCCACCAGGCGCTTCTTCACGTAGTTCACGCCTGTCTTCTTGCCCATGATGATGTGCCTCTCGTTCCCGACCGCCTCGGGAGGAAGCGACTCATAGGTCATGGGGCAGTTGAGCATGGCCGCCACGTGGATGCCGGACTCGTGCGCGAACACGTTGGTGCCGACCAATGGCTGGTTCCTCGGCTTGTGCAGTCCGGAGAACTGGCATATCGTATCGGACAGCGCCTTCATCTTGGTGCAGTCGATGCCGATGTCGCTGCCGTAGAGATACTTCATGCCCACGGCGAACTGCTCCAGCGGGACGTTCCCGGCCCTCTCGCCAATGCCGTTCACCGTGGTGGTTATGGCCGCCGCGCCCGCCTTGACGCCGGCGAAGGCGTTGGCCAGGGCCAGTCCGTAGTCGTTGTGGAGGTGCAGCGCCACCGGGACCTTGACCTCCTGGCGCGCTTTGGTAACGAGCATGGTGATCGCCTCCGGGGTGGCGCAGCCCAGCGTGTCGGTGACGCCCACGCGGACCGCCCCTCCGGCCTCGGCGGTCCGGTACACCTGCATCAGGAAATCAAGGTCGGTGCGTGTGGTGTCCTCGGCGCTCACCGCCGCCTTAACGCCCCTGGCGCGGCAGTGGTCCAGGGAATCGGTGATCATGGACAGCACGTCCTCCTGGGTCTTCTTCATCTTGTAGCGCAGGTGGATGTCTGACGTGCCGACGAACAGCAGCACCAGATCGACACCGGCGTCCACGGCGGCGTCGATGTCTCCTCGCGTAACGCGCGACAGGCCAAGGATGTCGGCCTTGAGGCCGAGGTCAGCGATCGCCCTGATCGTGCGGACCTCGTTCTCCGATACCGCTGGGAACCCTGCCTCAATCTGATGAACGCCCGCGTCGTCCAGCATGCGAGCGATGGTCAGCTTCTGCTCGGGCGTGAACGCCACGCCTGGGGTCTGCTCTCCATCGCGCAGGGTGGAGTCGTAGACGATAACATCGCTCAGCTGAAGGCGGGGGTTGTATGGACTCAGGGCGATCCATTCCATGAATCATTGAACGATGTGCGGCTAATAACCATTTCGTAGCACTGTCGTATCGGTGCAAAAGAGGAGGATAGGTCAGTTTGATTAATGAAGAGGTCATTGCCAGACCGTCCCCTGCGTCGGCGGGGGAGAGGTATAGCTATGGTCGAGGGAGAAAAAAGATGGTGGGAGCGCCGTGAACTGGAGATCCAAGTGGTCGCGCTGGCCATCAGCCTTCTGTTGATCATCCTGGGCGTACTGCTCCCCAGCCCCATCATGGCCGGGGCCGGCTTCCTGGGCGCGATATTCTC
>DAGU01000051.1:28033-28184 GCA_002498285.1 Methanomassiliicoccus sp. UBA386
CGGAAGAAGAAGGCGGTCACCAGCAGCATGATGGCCGCGAGGGACACCGGAACGGCTATGTACTCCGGAACGCCGCCTGGCTGGATGCTCCAGTCCGATATGCCCACTGAGGTTTCGTAACGGAACTCCTGCTGGCCCTGCGGCGTCTCGA
>DAGU01000051.1:28415-28546 GCA_002498285.1 Methanomassiliicoccus sp. UBA386
ACCTCGCGGCCCTCGAAGATGGGATACAGCGTCGGCGCCCATCCGGGCCAGTCGATGGTGACGCTGACCCTGACCACCGTCATGTCCTCGCTACCCTGATTACGCACCGTGGCGCTGAAGGACTCCATGAA
>DAGU01000001.1:0-6364 GCA_002498285.1 Methanomassiliicoccus sp. UBA386
CCGGGGATCGAAGCGGATGATGCCCTCCCTGGTCTCCAGTCCGGAATAGCATCGCTGGACGATGTCCACCGTCCCCGCCATGGCCCCCAGGTGGATGCCCTCGTTGGTCGTCCCCCCCTGGATGTCCGATATGTCGCTTCTCAGCGCTTCCCGGAACAGGTTCCAGGACATCTCCCTGTTGGTCCTGGACACCACCCAGGCGTGCACCACGCGGCTGAGGGTGGAGCCATGTGAGGTCCGCTTCATGTAATAGTCCACCGTCTTCCTCATGGTGTCCTCCTCCAGGCGATAGCCGGCCCGCTCGAGGACCTCCCTCATCTCCTCCTTTGAGAACAGGTAGAACAGCATGAGCACGTCCGCCTGCTTCGACACCTGGTATCGATCGGGGGTGTCCCCCTCGGCCTTCAGGATGCGGTCCAGCCGGTGGATGTTGCCGTACTTCTGGCGGTAGGCCTCCCAGTCAAGCTCCTCCAGCTTGTCGAAGCCGTCGAACTGGCTGATGATCCCGTCGCCGTGGAAGGGGATGTACATCCTCCTGCTGATCAGGTCCCATCCGTCCAGCTCCTCGTCCGTCAGCCGCAGGTCGGCCCACAGGTCCCGGCGATGCGCCAGGGGAAGCTCCCTGAGGGCATCGATGGTGCGGGCGAACATCCAGGCCGCCATGACGTTGGTGTACGCATTGTTATTGATGCCCGGCTTGTCCGAATCGGGATAGCGCTCGTGGAACTCGTCGGGGCCCATCACGCCCAGGATCTCGTAGCGATCGAGCGCCCGGTTGTAGCTGACCTTGCTGGCCCAGAACCGGGCGATCTCCACCATCATCTCGGCGCCGTAGAACGCCATGAAGTCCATGTCGCCCGAGACCTGGTAGTAGTTCCAGGTGTTGAAGGCGATCGCCAGACCGATATGCCGCTCCAGCTCCGAATGGTCGGGTATCCATTTTCCCGATACGGGGTTGAGGTGGATCCTCTGGGCCTCCTCCCGGCCGTTGCTGCCGCTCTGCCACGGGAACATCGCCCCCTCGTAGCCAGCCTGCTTGGCCGCCCATTTCGCCTCGGGGAGGCGGCGGAAGCGGTACAGCAGAAGAGAGCGGGTGATGTCGGGGATGCGCAGGTTCAGGAAGGGGAATATGAAGAGCTCGTCCCACATGATCAGGCCGCGGTACGCTTCTCCGTGCAACCCTCTGGGCGGCACGCCGGCGTCAAGATCGATGGTGTTGATCGAAACGGTCTGGAGCAGATGGAAGAGGTGCAGGTTGAGTATCTTGTTGACCATCCCCTCGCGGGTATCGACCTCGATCATGCACCGGTCCCACAGGCTGTCCCATATGTCCTTATGCTCGCTCAACAGCTCATCGAAGCTGCTAGCGCGCTCGACCGACTTGACCGCCTCCAGGCAGGGCTCCGAGATCGCCCTATCCTTCGATGAGAAGATCGCGCACACCTTCTCGATCTGGACCGGAAGGCCCTCCCTCACCGGCACCTCGAACATCTGCCCTATGCGCTCCTTCCCCCTCGCCAGCGATCGCTCGACCTCGATGACCTCTCCTCCATCCTTCACCCTGGTCCTTGCGGCCTCGGCGATCCGGACCCGCGACTGGCTGGTCACCATCTGAAGCCATACAATGTCGCCGGAGGCGCCGCCTTCGAACCCCTCCAGATGCTTGGTGGACAGCTGCCGATAGCGCTCCACCAGGGTGTTCTCCACGCTGCCGTCCAGCTCGGACAGCACTTGCACCTTGCCAGACCAGTTCTCCGGGGTGATGGTCATCTCCAGCGCGGCGATGTGGGCATCCTCCATGCTGACGAACCGCCGCTGGTGGATGCGGGTCCGCCGGCCGCCTCCGTCAACGAAGCTGACGCTCCTGTCAAGGACGCCGTTGCGCATGTCCAGCTCCTGTCGGTAGCCCCGGACCTCGACCGAGTCGATGTCGAACCACTCGCCGTCGCCGATGCGGAACGTCAGACGGAGCCAGTTGGGCACGTTCACGATGCTCTCGTTCACTATGGTGCGACCTTCTACGTTGCTTTCCAGCCGGTTGTACGTTCCCGCCAGGTAGGTGCCCGGATAGTGGTGCTCCCCTGCGGTCGATTCAGGGGCCGCGCCCCTGCTGGCGAAATGGCCGTTCCCCACCGTGCACAGCGTCTCCCTCAGCTTTTCGTCCTCCGGGTCGTATATGTCGTACCGTAGCAGCCAGTCCCCCTCGGTGGAATACTTCTCCAGAAGCTCGGACAGCGTCTCGAGGAAGTCGTACACCTCGGGGACGTCCCTCAGGAAGTAATGAGCGGCCGTCTCCCGGGGATGGTCGCTCACCACTATGGTGATGCCCGTGTCGGCGAGCACGCGGAACGCGTCCTCGTCCGTGACGTCGTCGCCGATGAACAGCGGCATCGCCCGGGCCCCGTTCACATGCTTCATGTCCAGGAGCGCCTGGATCATCCTGCCCTTGTTCCAGTCGATGTTGGGGAGCAGCTCGAACACCTTCTTCCCTCCCGCCTTCCTCAGATCGGGATGATGCCCGGCCACCGCGTCAAACCGCTCCTCCAGCAGGGGGACGTTCTCCTCGTCGACGTTCCGGTAGTGCATCGTGACGGCGAACCGCTTCCTCTCGACCCACGCCCCCGGGACCCCTTGAACGGCGCCCTGCAGCTCGCTTTCCGCCTGGGCTAGGGACGGAAGGAAGGGCCTACCCCTGGCCTGGTCGTGGAACGAGCCGTTGGCCCCCAGGACCTCGAACCCATGGCTGCCGACGTATGTCACGTTCTCAAGGCCGACCATCTTCCTTACGTCATCGAGGTCCCTCCCGCTGACGATGGATACCGGACAGGTCCTGGTCAGGTCCTCAACGATGCGGCGCATCCGGTCGGACATGGTGGCCATCGAGGGCTCCCTGACGATGGGGGTGAGGGTGCCGTCATAATCGAGGAATATGCCCGAGGTCCCCTTCAGCAGATCCCTGAATATCTTGTCCACGTTGTCCATCGCCGACGGCAACCAGGCCCCGGCCGCGTCCTCCGGCATGATGTCCGCCAGGTCCCGCACCACGATGTCGGCGCCGTGCGCCAGAAGCTCGTCCTCATGGTCCCCGCGGTCGATCCCGATGACCAGGGCGAAGCCGCCCGCCCTCCCCGCCTCCACCCCGGACAGGGCGTCCTCGATCACGGCCGAGCGGTCGGGAGTTGTCCCCAGCTGCCTGGCGGCCTCCAGGAAGATGTCGGGCGCCGGCTTTCCTTTCAGGTTGCGTTCGTCAGCTTCGTTGCCGTCCACCATCACCTCGAAGAGATCGGTCAGCTTCGCCTTCTCCAGTATCATCCTGGCATTGCGACTGGCGGATATGATCGCGAACCGGTGCCCCCGCGAACGCATGCTCCGGATGAAATCGATGGTCGAGGCGTAGGCATCGGCGCCCTCGCGCCTCAGGCGCTCCAGGAAGTACTGGTTCTTCCGGTTGCCGATCCCGCAGACGGTCCGTTCGTCCGGATCATCGTCTTGGCTCCCGAACGGCAGAGCGATGCCGCGTGAGCCAAGGAAGGAAGCGACGCCGTCGCATCGCGGCTTGCCGTCGACGTATCGGAGATAATCGGAGCGCTCATCGAACGGAACGAAGTGCTCCCCGCGCGAACGCGCCCTTTCCTCGAGGAACTCGTCGAAAGCCTGCTTCCAGGCGGAGGCATGGATCCGGGCGGTATCGGTGACCACTCCATCCATGTCAAGTATGAACGCCTCGATATGCTTCAGGTCTGGCAAGGGCCCTCGGCGGCCGCCCTTCATCGTTGTAACGGTATCCATCATGATCGCCCGATGATTATCCTGGGCGTCTCGGTAATCTACTTTTCCCTCCGAGAGAATGCTAGCCCATGGCATCGAGGGCCGTTCCACGATCTTCGCGACCGCTACTGTTGCTCGGAGGGAACGCCCCTGGCGACTACCCTCCTTCGGATCAGCACGTTGTACAGCCGGACCTTGAGGAAGTCGGTCACCAGCAATGCGATCACGCTCTCCGCCCAGATGAAGCCGACATATACCAGGGGAAGCTGCGGCAGCAGGATCCCGAAGGTGACGAGGGCGGTGGCGGTCATCTGCGTCAGCACGATGGCCCACAGCAGCTGGGGCGCCGGCCTCACCGACCAGAACGGCCCCTTGGTGCGCGCGGCCAGCAGCACGAAGTGCCCGCCCACCGACAGCTTGAGGTATATCAGCGATTGCAGGGCCGGAGCCGCCAGATGGAACACTTCCAGAGCGAGGTACAGGACGATGAACGAGATCGTCACTCCGATCGCGCCCATGAACGTGGCCACCAGCAGCAGGGACCGCATGTCCCACTTCTCCGGCTCCATGGAGTAGTTGACATTGTCATAGGCGATCGTCAGCACAGGCAGGTCGTTCAGAAGCGCCAGCAGGATGATCATCAATGCCGTTATGGGGTACAGCTGGAAGATGAGGATGGACAGCGTGATGAACACCAGCACCCGGATTGTTTCTGAGATGCGGTAGATCGAATAGTTGATCATCCTCTGGAAGATCTTTCTGCTCTCCACGACCACATCGATGACCACGTCCAGCCCGGGGACCGTCAGCACGATGTCGGCCGCCGATTTGGCGGCATCGGTGGCGCCCTCCACCGCGATCCCGGCGTCCGCCTGCTTGAGCGCCGGGGCGTCGTTGACCCCGTCGCCGGTCATGGCCACTATGTGGCCCCTTCCCTGGAGCAGCTTGACGATGCGGTACTTGTGCTCCGGGAACACCTCGGCGAAGCCGTCGGCCTTCTCCACGACCTCGGCGGCCTTCTCGTCCGGAAGGTCGGTGAAGCTGTCCGATGAGACGATGTTCGTGCTCAGCCCGACCTGTTGGGCGATCTCCTGGGCGATGGCGGTGTGGTCGCCCGTGACCATCCTGATGTCGAGCCCCATCTGCTTCCCCTTGTCGATCGTCTCGGCCGAATCGTCGCGAGGCGGGTCGTGCAGGCCGATCAGCCCCAGCATCTTCCATTTCCCTTCCTCCCGGCGCGCCACCCCCAGCGTCCTGGAGCCCCGGGCGGCCATTTCATGAACGTCCTGGCGCACCCGATCGCCGATCTGGTCCTTTTCCTCGACCATGCCCAGTATCACCTGGGGCGCCCCCTTGGCCACGCGGAACTCCTTATCGTCCAGCGACACCTGGGCCTCGGTGCGCTTTATCACCGGGTCGAAAGGGACGAAATCGCGTACGACGTACCTGTCCCGCTCGCCCTTGACCGCCTCGGCAGCGCCGCTCCTCTGCAGGATGGCATCATCGATCGGATCATTGTCCTCGGCGCGTGAGGCCAGGGCGGCGTTCAACAGCACATGGTCCCCGTCCATGCCGCCATAGGCGATGACCTTGTCCACGGTCAACTTGTTCTGGGTGATGGTCCCGGTCTTGTCGCTGCACAGTACATCGACCCCGGCCATCTCCTCGATCGCCACCAGCTTGCTGACGATCGCCTCCTTCCTCGCCAGGTCGATCGCCCCTACGGCCATGGTGACCGAGAGCACGGCCGGGAGGGCCACCGGGATCGACGCGATCGTGAGGACCAGGGCGAACTGCAACGTTTCCAGGAGGCTCTCGTGGCGCAGGACCGCCGCTATGAAGACCAGTGAGACCAACACGGCGGCGATCACGATGAGATAGTTCCCTATCCTCATCACATTGCGCTGAAAGTGCCCAATGCTCCGGGCCTCGCCGACCAGCTTGGTGGTCTTCCCGAAATATGTGTCATGGCCGGTTGCGACCACCAGGGCGTCCATCTCGCCCTTTCGCACCAGGGAGCTGGAGTAGCTGATGTCGTTGATCGCTTTCTCGACCGGCAGCGACTCGCCGGTCAGCGCGGACTGGTCCACCTCGAGGTACTGTCCCTTGAACAGCACGATGTCCGCCGGCACTATGTCGCCAAGGCGGACCCGGACCACGTCGCCCGGCACGAGCTCGGCCGCCGGCGCCTTCTTCCATGCGCCGTCGCGGAGCACGCGGGCCTCCGGGGCGAGCTTCTTCTTCAGCATCTCGATGGCATTGCCGGCCTTTCTTTCCTGGTAGAAGCCCACCACGGCATTGGTGATCAGAAGGGCCAGGATGATGACGAACTCCTCCCAATGGCCGACCGCCGCCGAGAGGACGAGGGCGACCATGATCATGAGGGGGATCGGCCCCCAGAAATGGCGGAGGAACTCTACCGCCGGATGCCTCTTCCTCTCGACCAGCTCGTTCCTGCCGTAGCGTTCGATCCGCTTCTTGGCCTCCTGCTCGGTCAATCCCCTGTCGCTGCTGGATAGCCTGGTGAAGGCGTCGGCTGCCGTCTCGTTCTCGCGGCCCTCATTGGGCTCAGAGATCCTTTTCCCGCCCTCGGCCT
>DAGU01000001.1:6649-8453 GCA_002498285.1 Methanomassiliicoccus sp. UBA386
CTGCATGCTCTGAGCGAGCTTGCCGCGGCATATCCTTTATATATTGTCCGAACCGAGAATGGACGGTGGGCTAAGGTCGGGGAACGGATGATGGAACTAGAACTAGGCCTCTATCAGGACAGCGTCGATGCCAGGCTGAAGCAGTGGGACGGCATGAACCTGCTGGGGAGACTGAAGCAGAAGGACCTCTCCCTGTGGCGCACGGCCAGGGGGGAGGTGACCGATATGCTCGGCTGGCTTTCCCTGGGTAGAAGCATGCGGCCCCAACTGGACGACATCCTCGACGTTTCCAGGAAGGTGTGCTCCGACGGAATAACGAAGGCCGTCCTCCTGGGGATGGGAGGTTCCAGCATGGCCCCCTGCGTGTTCAGCAGGACCTTCGGGGCGGTGGACGAGCATCCCGACCTTATGGTCCTGGACAGCACCTATCCTGACGAGGTGAGAGGCGTAATGGAGCGGATCGATCCGGGCAGCACGCTGTTCATCGTCTCCAGCAAGTCGGGCGGCACGATCGAGACGATGTCGATGTACAGGTACTTCTGGGAAGAGATGCGCTCCGCCGTCTCAGATGTGGGGAGGCATTTCATGGCCATAACCGATCCGGGCACCTCGCTGGCCCAGCTCGGGGCCAGGAGAGGTTTCCGACGCATCTTTGAGGCCAACCCTGACGTAGGAGGTCGATATTCCGCGCTGTCCGCCTTTGGCCTGGTGCCGGCGGCCCTGCTCGGCGTCGATGTGCACTCGTTGCTCGCATCCGCCTTCGACGCCTGGGAGGGCGATGTTGCGAGCGCCGCCGGGCAGCAGGAGGGGCTGGTCATGGGCGCCGCCCTGGGCGAACTGACGGCCGCGGGAAGGGACAAAGCCACCATCATGACCTCGGCGTCGCTGCGAAGCTTTTCCCTATGGGCCGAGCAGCTCTTCGCCGAGAGCACCGGCAAGGACGGCAGGGGCATAATACCTGTCTCGGGCGAGCCATGGTTGGAGCCGGACGAATATGCGCCGGACAGGACGTTCATCGCCCTTTCGCTCGACGGCGAGGAGAGCGTCATCTCAGAACGGATGAGGGAGCTGTCAGAGGCCGGCCACCCCACGATGCACATGATCCTGGACGACAAGATCGAGCTCGGACGAGCCATGTTCGAATGGGAGCTGGGAACTGCTACGGCCGGGATCGTGATGGGGATAGACCCCTTCGATCAGCCGGACGTGCAGGCCACCAAGGAACTGACGTGGGACATGGTGTCCAGCGGAAGGACCAGAGAAAGGCGCGCTCAGGGGGTGTCCGCATCCCATCTGTTTGAGCCGGATGAGCTAAGGGCGGCCGCGGAGGAATGGGTGACAAAGGCCAGGCAGGGCGACTACATCTCCATTCAGGCCTACCTCGGCTACGACCGCGACGCCCACGACGAACTGAAGCGCCTGCAGGGCGACCTTCTGACCTCCACCGGCCTGGCAACCACCCTGGGCTATGGCCCGCGCTTCCTGCATTCCACGGGGCAGCTGCACAAGGGAGGGCCGAACACCGGGCTGTTCATGCAGATCGTCGATGGCGCCGAGGGCGATGTGCCGGTTCCCGGGACGGAGTATTCCTTCGGAGAGCTGACCAGCGCGGAAGCCCTGGGCGACATCATCGTCCTGACGGACCGCGGGAGACGGGTGCTGCGCGTCGACCTGGACGGCGAGGGAGCGGAAGGGGTGGCGAAGCTGAGGGACCTGCTCAACGTAATATTCCAGACCAGGGTCGTGAGCGTCATGGCGTAAAAGGCCCCGGAAGAAGATGCGCGCCTCGCCGCATCCCGTCCTT
>DAGU01000001.1:8792-9796 GCA_002498285.1 Methanomassiliicoccus sp. UBA386
ATGGTTCTAGAAGGGCTTGGCCAGTCGCTCCGCGGCGTGTTGAAGAAGATCGCAGGGGCAAGCCATATAGACGAAGCGCTGGTGAAGGAGATCACCAGGGACATCCAGCGCGCCCTGCTGCAGGCCGACGTGAACGTCAAGCTGGTGCTGGAGCTGACCAAGAACGTCGAGCGGAGGGCGCTCACCGAGAAGCCTCCCGCCGGGACCAGCCCGAAGGAGCATGTCATCAAGATCATCTACAGCGAGCTGATCGGCATCCTGGGGCAACCGAGGCCGCTGCCCATCAGCAAGCAGACCATCATGATGGTCGGCCTGTACGGTCAGGGCAAGACGACCACCACCGGCAAGCTGGGCCGCTACTTCAACAAGAAAGGTCTGAAGGTGGGCGTCATCGCCGCCGACGTGTACCGTCCGGCCGCCTATGACCAGCTGAAGCAGATCGCCGAAAAGGTCGGCATATCCATCTACGGCGAGCCGGGGGAGAAGGACGCCGCCAGGATCGTCGCCAACGGCATGAAGGAGTTCCAGACCATGGAGGTCATCATCATCGACACCTCCGGTAGGCACTCCCTGGAGTCGGACCTCATCGACGAGCTGAAGCGCATCGCCGACGTGGCCAGACCGGACGAGCGCGTCCTGGTCCTGGATGCTTCGGTGGGTCAGCAGGCCGGCCCCCAGGCCAAGGCGTTCCACGACGCGGTGGGCGTGACGTCGGTCATCATCACCAAGATGGACGGCACCGCCAAGGGCGGCGGGGCGCTGAGCGCGGTGGCCCAGACGAACGCTTCGATCGTGTTCATCGGCACCGGCGAGCACCTGGTCGATCTGGAGCCGTTCGATCCAACGAGGTTCATCTCCCGCCTGCTGGGCATGGGGGACCTGCAGACCTTGCTGGAGGCGGCAAAGGAGAACATCTCGGAGGAGCAGGCGGAAGAGACGGTCAGGAAGATGATGTCCGGGCGCTTCACCCTCAAGGAGATGTACTCCCAGATGGAGATGCTCAC
>DAGU01000001.1:9987-12608 GCA_002498285.1 Methanomassiliicoccus sp. UBA386
AAGATGGACTTGGAGGGCTCCCAGGCCAAGCTGAGGAAGTTCAAGATCATCATGGACTCCATGACCGATGAGGAGATGGAGGACCCCAAGCTCATCAAGTCGTCGCGCGTGAACCGCATCGCCCGGGGCGCCGGCGTCGAAGGCAAGGACGTCCGCGAGCTGCTGCGCCAGTTCAACATGTCCAAGAAGGCCGTCAAAGGGTTCATGGGCAACCGCAAGCTGCGCAAGCAGCTGATGAAGCAGATGTCGTCCGAGGACATGGCGGCGTTCAAGGACCAGGTGAGCCAGTGAGGCGCTTCGTGGTGGTCGGCCACAAGGCCGTCACGTCGGGCGACTTCAAGCTGGACGACCTGGCCGGTTCGGCCGGGCGCTTGGACATCCTGCTGAGATGCGTCAACTCCACCTTCTTTCTTTCACATGGCATCCGAAAGGACGCCGAGATCTATCTGGTGCTGCAGGGCGAGCCCCGGCCGCCGCTCACGGTCCGGTTCAGCGGGGCCGAGGTGCGCTACCTGAACCCCGATGAGCGCTCGACCGGCGCGCTGGTGCGGAACGCCATACTGAAGGCGGACGGCGACGAGGTCAGAAGCTCCCCCGGCGTCTATGTGTCGAGGCGCTCCTTTGCCGAGGTCATCGCCGAACTGGCCTCCAAGAGCGAGCTGGTGTATCTCAAGGAGGACGGCGAGGACGTACGAGCCAAGCAGTTCGCCGACGACGTGACGTTCGTCCTGTCGGACCATCATGATCTCGCCCCGGAGGAAGAGGCGACGCTGCTGTCCCACTCCCCCTCGGTCATAAAGCTCGGCCCGCATTCCTATCACGCGGATCACTGCATCGTCTTGATGAACGCCGAGCTCGACCGGCACCCCGCCTGAGGCTGGAAGCCCTCCCGGGCAACGCTTTTAACCTCGACCGCCGATGGAGTCGACATGACCGAGAAGATCCCCCAGCACCGCCACTGCGCCGGCTGCAACCGGGCGTTCGTGGGCGAGGGGCGCTATTGCTCCCCGGAATGCGGGACCACCTCAACTGCCAATCTGAAGAAGCGGAAGAGACAGCTGATCCTCCTCTATGTCGTCAGCGTTCTGGTGCTGATCGCCGCCCTGGTGGCCGTGAACCTATGAAGGTCGGCGTAGGAGGGACCTTCAACGTGCTCCACCGGGGCCACCGCGCCCTGCTGGACAAGGCCTTCGAGATCGGTGATGCGGTCATCGTGGGCATCACCTCGGACCGCTTCGCCTCGGCGGGAAGGGAGCGTCTTCTGCCGCTCGAACGGCGAAGAGCGGAGCTGGAAACGTACCTGCGAGGCCGCGGCGGCAACTGGACGGTATCGGTCATAGACGATGAGTCGGGCGGCGCCATCAACCGGACGGACATCGCCGCTCTCGTTGTCTCGCCGGAAACGCGCCCTCGGGCCGAGGAGATAAACCGAAAGCGGGCCTCCAGGGGCCTCTCCCCCCTTCTACTGGTGCCGGTGCCGCACATCCTGGCAGAGGACGGGATGCCCATCAGTTCGACGCGCATACTGTCGGGCGACATGGACCGCGACGGGCGCATGCTCCGCCCCATCCGCGTCATGGTCGGCTCGGACAACCCCGTCAAGGTGGAGGCCGTGTGCAACGTGATGTCGAAGGTGTTCCCCTCCCTCGAGGTCAGCTGCACCGCCGTGGCGACGTCCATCGCGGAGCAGCCTTTCGGCGAGCAGACGCGGCAGGGCGCGGTCGAGCGGGCGAAGGCGTCGCTCGGCAATGCGGACTTCGGCGTCGGCCTGGAGGCCGGGGTCTTCGAGCTCGCCGATGGCCTGTACGACGTTCAGTACTGCGCCGTTGTTGACAAGAGGGGACTGGTCACGATCGGCCATGGGTCCGGGTTCAGGTACCCTCCCGAAGTGGCGCGGCGCGTTCGCGAGGGCAAGAGCGTTGGCCGAGTGTTCGAAGAGCTGTACGGCGAAGAGGACGTGGGCCGGCGGGAGGGCGCCATAGGCCTCCTGACCAAAGGGCTGCTGGACCGCACCTCGCTGTCCGAACAGGCCGTCCTGGCGGCCATGGTGCCCCGCATCCGCCAGGAGCTGTACCGCTAGGCGGCCCTCCACGCGCCATGGGGTCGCGGTCCCCCGCCTAGGGATGGTACTCCTTTATGGCCTCGGCCATGCGGAGCAAGCGCTCCTGCACCAGGTGGTTGATGGTGCCCTCCGGGTAACGCCCGTCGTCGTTGCGGACGCCGGCCTCCACGCCGGTCAGCACCTCGATGCCCTCATCGATGGTGGCCACCGGCCAGATGTGGAACTGTCCCTCTCTTATCGCCTCGACGACCTCCTCCCTCAGCATCAGGTTGCGGACGTTGCTCCGGGGGATCATGACGCCCTGCTCGCCTGTAAGCCCGATGATCTTGCACACCTCGAAGTAGCCCTCCACCTTCTCGTTCACGCCCCCGATGGCCTGCACCTCGCCCCATTGGTTCACGGAGCCGGTCACGGAGATGTACTGCTTGATCGGCACCTCGGACAGCGCGGACAGCAGGGCGTACAGCTCGGTGCTTGACGCCGAGTCGCCGTCCACCCCCGAATACGACTGCTCGAAGACCAATCTGGCCGACAGGCTGAGCGGGACATCGACCGCATA
>DAGU01000001.1:12803-13768 GCA_002498285.1 Methanomassiliicoccus sp. UBA386
CCCTCCCGGCCCACGCCCACCGTGGCCGTTATGCGGGACGGCCGTCCGAAGGCGTAATCGCCGGTCGACAGCACCGCCAGGCCATTGACCTGTCCCGCCTTGGCCCCGGCCACATCGATGAGGAGCGTCCCGTCCCCGATCATCTCCACTATCTTTTCCTGGACCATGTTGGAGCGGTAGACCTTCTCCTCGATGGCGCGCCGTATATGAGCGCCGTCCAGGACGTTCGAGCCGTCCTCGGCCGCGTAGTGGTTGGCCTCTCGGACGACGTCGGCCACCTGGGCGAACTGGGTGGTCAGCTTGCTCTGGTCCCCCGCAATGCGCGACGAGTGCTCGACCAGCGCGGCCAGGGCGCTGGGCTCGAGGTCGAGCAGGTCCTCGCGCCGGCATAGGCCGCACACGAAGGAGGCGAACAGGCCGAGGTTCTCATCGGTCCGCTCCATGGTGGTGTCGAACTCCGCCTTCACCTTGAACAGGTCCCGGAAGTCGGGATCAAGGCCGTGCAGGATCTGGTACACCTGAGGGGAGCCAAGGATGATGACCTTCCCTTCGAACGGTATGGGCTCCGGGCGCAGGGTCTTGGTCACCATGTATCCCATCCGGGCGAGGGGGTCCTCCATCTCAAGCTTGCTGGAGGAGATCATCTGCTTGAGGCCTTCCCACGCCAGGGGGTCCCGGAACATCTGCTCGGCCGGTACGACCAGGAAGCCGCCGTTGGCCTTGTGCGCCGTGCCGGCACGGACCATGGTGTAGTCGGTGATGAGCGCGCCCATGCGCGACTCTCTCTCCGAGTAGCCGAACAGGCGAATGTACGTCGGGTTCAGCTCGATCTCCGCCGGCGCCCCCTTGGCCTGGGAGTTGTCGACCACGAGGTTAACGTGATAGTCCCGGACCGGATCGATCGGGACATCCTTGGGAGGCGCCAGGAACAGGGGCAGCGATTCGATGATGTCGTTCTCCACCTC
>DAGU01000001.1:14048-14748 GCA_002498285.1 Methanomassiliicoccus sp. UBA386
CGGGCCTGATTGATCTTCTGCTGCAGCGGCTCCGGCAGCTCCAGGAACTCAGCGTCGGTGAGCGGCTTCCCCTCGACGAGCGGTACCAGGGCAAAGCCGGCCGCCGTCTGCTGGATGGAAAAGCCGGCGTCCTTGGCTATCCGGTTGATGTTCGTTATGATGTCGTTCCTCTCGCGGTTGACGGCCTGCAGAACGGCATCCCGGCGCTTGGAGTAGTCCTCGCTCTCGAACGCCTCCCTCAGCGACACGGGCACGTGGCCGGCGAAATTCTCCATGGCCTTCTTCAGCTCCATCCCTTTGCCGGGCGGCATCCGTATGGCATTGGGCCTGGACGAATCCTTGAAGTTGTTGACGTAGCACCAGTCCGACGGGGTGGGCCGCTTGGCTGCCAGCTCCCTAACGAAATCGATGATGGCCGTTTTACGGCCGGTGCCCGGCAGTCCGGAAACAAAGACGTTGAAGCCCTTCTTGTCGATGTTGAGGCCGAACTGCAGCGCTCGCACCGCCCGGTCCTGGCCGATTATCTGCTCCAGCGGCGTGAGCTCAGCAGTGGTCTTGCAGTCGAAAGCGATCTCCGGGCATGTCCTCCTTGCCTGTTCGGCGCTCAGCTCCTCGATCGTCATCGGTCTTGCATTGGTTCGACAAAAATATCATCCTATCGTGCCGGAGGGGCCATGGACCTCGTCACGTAGATGAGCCA
>DAGU01000001.1:15088-19484 GCA_002498285.1 Methanomassiliicoccus sp. UBA386
GAGGAGCATGAGCGGCTCGCCGAGGAACACGCCCCGGTTCGTCCCGACCACCGCTATGATCAACGCGGCGAAGGCGATGTTGATGGCGATGTGCCTCGTCTCCTCCTTCATGTTCAGCAGGCGAAGGAGGCGGGAGACGAGCATGGGGAGGAGGATCAGTCCGGCCACGTACCACAGCATCGTCACCGGGCTGACGGCCTGCCCGAGAAAGAGCAGGGTGATCAGCGGAGTGATGAGAAGCGCCGCAAAGTACAACGCGGCCGACGATACCAGCGTCGCTTCCAGCTCCCCGCGGAGCATGTAGCAGAACGGTATCACCGAGACGGCCGACGGAACGGCGGCCACCATGATCCACCCGTCCCGGAGGTCGCCCTGGAAGAACTGCGCCAGTGCGATGGTCACGCCCGAACTGACGACGAACGAGAGGAAGAGCGCGCGCAGCATCGCCTTGCGGTGCGCTCCCACGTCCAGCCCGCGGAACCGCAGGCTGATGAGGGAGAAGGACATCATGACGCCCAGCGACAGCATGGAGATGTCCGAGCTCGTCACTCCCATGGCCTCGGGGAATCCGCCGAATATTAGCGCCGCCACGAACGCCGAGGCGAGCATCACCGTGTTGTTGGCCAACAGCCGACGGAGCTTCATGAACACTGGAACGCCTTTCCTGATCTTACAGAGCGCAGGCGAGGAAGCCCACGTATCGATCGTGGGGTGAATCGATTCAAATCTTATAATTTGTCATCCTGTGAGAGTTGAGCCATTACCGCCGTCCAACGGACGTGCAGGTTCTAGCAAAAGGCTGCCTCCATGGAGGCCATGGCGTCATCGGACCGGGACGTCGTTCGATTCGTCCTGAGCGTGGATGCCGGTCGATCGCACCAGGACGGAATGCAAGGCCGAATCGATACTTCTCGGAAGCTCTGGCGTGAGCGACGCCAGCCGATGCAGCGAGTTGCCCCGCATGAGCGTACATTCCGCGAATGACTAATACGCCGTGGCTTCCTAATATCGAGGGATGCTCGGCCGGTTCCCGTACTTCATCGTCAATCCTCGGGCGGGCGTGGGCACCGGGCACTATGCCATGCGCAAGATCGAGGAGATCGTCCGCGGCGGCATCGGCGAGATGAAGGTGCTCCGCCGGGGCGAGGACATCGCCGTGGCGGTGGAGCAGGCCTTGTACCAAGGGGCCACGGACGTCATAGCGGTCGGCGGGGACGGCACGGTGGGCGGGGTGGCGGGCATGCTGGCCGGGGAGGAGGCCCGGCTGGGCATCGTGCCAGCGGGCACCGCCAACATGTTCGCCCGAGAACTGGGGCTTCCGCTCATCATCGTCGACTCGCTGGACCTTATCATGGGGAGGCACGACCTCCGGCGCATAGACGTCATGGACGTGAACGGCAGAAGGTTCATACACCAGGTGGTGCTGGGCGCCAGCTCCGAAGCGCTGAGCAGGATCACCGCGGTGGAGAAGCGCCTGCTCAGGCGTTCGGTGTACCCCCTCATGGGCCTCAGGATGTTTCGCGACTTCCAGCCGATGAGGGTGCACGCCCAGATCGATGGACGTGAGACGAAGGGCTGGTCATCGCAGATACTCATAGCCAACGCCGGCATCCTGGGGCTCCACCCCTTGCGGCTGGGGCCGGACATCAGGGTGGACGACGGCGCCGTGGACGTCATCCTCATGCGCGGCCGAAGCCGAACGAGCTTCATCCTGGCCGGGCTGCATCTTCTGGGCGGGAGGTACGATGGAGATCTGCTCGACTCGTACAAGGCCCGCCGCTCGGTGCGCATCGAGACCGATCCTCGGACCATGATCAAGGCCGACGGGGAGTTCATCGGATATACTCCCCTGGAGCTCGAGGTCCTGCCGGCCGCGGTCAAGGTCATCGTACCATGCAAAGACTGATGAGCTGACTTGACGATGAGGTCGCATGGCAGGACCGTTCTGCAGCGGGTGCGGCGAGAAGCTGAGACCGGAAGCGAGATTCTGCGACCGATGCGGACGCTCCGTGGATGGCGCCGCGCACGGCGCCCTGGGAGGCGAGATGTACCGCTCCACATCGCTGGTGGTGGGCCAGCAGAGGGTCGCGGGCGCCCTGGGCATGGCCATGGTGGGCATCCTGATCATCATCATGGGCGCGGCCGTTCCCGCACCGGACGGGTTTCTGGGCGGCCCCGGAAGAACGTTCAGCACCATCTCCACGATCATGGGCTCGGTCGTGCTGGCGTTCTCCGTGCTGATCTACCTCGCCAGCAAGAGGCAGGCCGAACGGCGGTGATGAAGAAGGCGCCGAGGGGGAGATTCGAACTCCCGAGTCCTTGCGGACACCAGCTCTCAAGGCTGGCGCGGTGATCCGGGCTTTGCTACCTCGGCCTGTGCAGGCCAGAACGATGCATCCTTTTAACGATTTCGTCGCTTTCGTCAGGCGATGCGCTCCAGTTTGCCCTCCGTGAGCGCGTTGAGGTCCAGCTCGAACGCCGTTATGGGATGCCCGAGCTCGAACGCCGTTATGACGGCGGGGTGCAGCTCACCGAAGGAGCCGATGTTCCGGCCGTCCACCATGACATCCGCCCCGCGGCCGTCGATGAAGCATCCCAGGGAGGAGGGCGTTATCTCGTATCGCACCGACATATCGCGCATCAGGCCCTCGACGAGCGACTTGATCTCGGTGAACGAGGCGCGGGACGTGATGGCGGCGGCGGCGATGCGCTTGCTCCTCTTGCAGCCGGCCATGACGTCGCCCACCTCGAACAGCCGCTGGGGCAGGTCGCGGTGCTTGTTGCGCCGCAGCACCGCCATGATGCTTGGCACCAGGGACACGCGGAGGCAGGTGTGGTCCTCGCTTATGGGGTTCAGGATCTCGACGACCTCGACCGGCTCGAGGTTCATCTTCTCGAACTGCTCCACCTGCGAGGACAGCATGAGCGTGGTCACTTCCAGGTAGCCGTATCCGACCATGAGCTGTCTTGCCGCGTCGGACGCCTTCTGCCTCGTGCCCAGCTCTCCGAACGTCACTTCCGTCGGCAGCGTGGCGCCGAAGTTCTCGTACCCGATGCCCTTGGCGATGTCCTCGATCACGTCCACCGGATGGATGAGGTCCAAGCGGGTGGCGGGGGCCAGGACGTTGAGGCATTCGCCATCGGCAGAGGCCTCGTAGCCCATCTTCTCCAGGGCGGCCGACATCTTCTGACCGTCAAGGTGCGTCCCAAGAAGCTTGTTGGCCTCGTCGATGCCCACGCGCCACCTCCTCGGCCCCAGGTCGGGCGTCACATAGTCGTGCAACCCTTTTACAGTGACGGAGCGGACCTTCCCGCCGCGCTCCGCCATGGCGGTGGCCACGATGTTCAGCGCGCCTGTTACCGCGTCCAGATCGGTGCCGGTGACGTCGATGAACACCCTGGTCGTGCTCTCTGTCACGGTCGTCAAGGCGCCGTTTATGATCGGCGGGAACGACAGCACGCGGTCGTCGCTATCGACCAGCAGCGGGTACTTCTCCTTGCCTTCGAGGATGTAGGCGTAATCCTTCCCCTTCTCATGCTTCTCCAGTATCTCCTGCAGGTCCATCTCCTCGTCCCTGGCCAGGGGGACGAACGATACCGAGCGGGGGTCCACCGCCTTGAAGGTGAAAGGCGCCTTGATGCGCTCCATGTCATGAATGCCGATGGACACCTTGGCGCGCTTCCTCCCCATGGTGAGGTGAAGCTTCTCCTGCAGCTCCATCAGCGAGCGGATGAGCTCATCGGACATGACGATGTCCTCGACCACGCCTGCCACCATGTACGGTCGAACATGCTCGACTGAGGGGTCGATGTTCAGCACGACGTCGCTGGCCGACACATCGTAACGGGTAAGGCCCTTCTCGAAGCCGAGGAAGCCCCTCAGCGCTCTGGCCGCGCCTTCCACGCTGTACAGGTCGGACCGGTCAGGAAAGAACTCGATGCTCAGCTCGCCCGTGGCAGGGTCGCAGGAATGAATGTCCGCGCCGAGCTGGGGGACACGTTCCAGCAGAGTCTCCATGGGAACCTCGCGGCCGATCAGGCCGACAAGGTCATCATAATTGAACGTGACGACTGGCATCGCGGTGCGATGGGACAGTCACTATTTTTAAGTTGCGAGATGGCTGGGCCCTGCTGGCCTCCCGCATCGAAAGCGCTCTGGCGTTCACAGCACCACGGGAATACGCTCACCGCAGGTGGGGCACCGCCCGTCCTGGAGGTTGACGCGGACATCGGAAACGGAAGGGCAGAAGCGGCTGACCTCGCGGCCCTTGAAGCACACCTTGCCGGTCGATTCGGCTCCCCTGCGCTCTATCACCACGGTCGAGCAAACGGGGCACAGGGTGTTCCTATTGTCCTCGGCCACCCCGCCGAAGTATACATATCTGGCACCGGCCCC
>DAGU01000001.1:19746-23150 GCA_002498285.1 Methanomassiliicoccus sp. UBA386
CGTGAGATCTCGTCGGCCGAGTCGTTCAGCCCCGGGATGAGGAGATAGGTCAGCTCCACGTGCACGCCCACGTTCCTGGCGGCGAGGCACGTATCGAGCACGGGCCCCAGGCCCCCGCCGCAGGTCGAGCGATACGTTCGCTCGTCGAAGGCCTTGACGTCCACGTTCATGGCATCGACGTAGCGGAACAGCTCCTCCGCCGGCTCCCTCTGGATGTAGCCGTTGGTGTTCAGCACCGTGTACAGGCCGCGGGATCTGGCCTCCACGCAGGTGTCGAGGACGAACTCGTACCACGTGACCGGCTCGTTGAATGTGAACGCCATGCCCTGCGCGCCCAGCCCCACGGCCTCGTTCACGGCCTCCAGGGGCGTCATGCTCGCCCCGCCTGAGCACGCCCGGACCAGTTCATAGTTCTGGCAGTTGTCGCAGTCCAGGTTGCAGCCGAAGGTGCCGAACGAATGCACCAGCGTGCCCGGATGAAAATGGAACAAGGGCTTCTTCTCGATCGGATCGAGGCTGCGGACGCACACTCTGCCATAGGACGATGCGAGAAGCCTGCCGCCCTCGTTCCTCCGGACGCCGCATAGGCCCACCGCGCCGTCTGGTATGGAGCATCGATGAGGGCACAGCTCGCATCGTACGTTCGCTTCCTCCCCATGCCACCACGACGCAGCCTTGCCGCTCATGCAGACACGATGAACGGCATGGGTGATGAACATCTCGCCCGGAAGTTCGGGTCGATGCGAAGGTCACCGCCCCAGGCGGCTGTGGGCCGCTCCCAGCTGCCCGGCGGCCTGGGCGCACAGCGTCGACAGCTCGCCCGCCAGCACCACCGCGCCCATGATCTCCGCCAGCTTGACCGCCTTCCCGTCGCCCAGGCAGCCCATCATGGAGAGGGCTTCAGCCTGCGCGGGCAGCCTGGTCCCCCCGCCGACAGTGCCGACCTCGATGGCTGGCAGCCGAACGGACATGTAGAGGTCGCCGTCGACGACCTCGGCGGTGGTCGTTCCCATGGAGCCCTCGACGACCTGCGCCGGATCCTGCCCGGTGGCGATGTATGCCGCGGCAAGCATGTTGGCGACGTGGGCGTTGAAGCCGAGGGAGGCCGATAGGGCGGAGCCGATGCTGCACTTGCGATAGCAGGTCTCCGCCACGGCCTCCGGGGAGGCGTGCATCTTGCTCTCGAGCAGCTCCCTGGGCACGGTGACATCGGCCAGGACCGTTTTCCCCCGACCGGCGATGGCGTTCAGCGCCGAGGGCTTCTTGTCCACGCACATGTTGCCCGAGACCGAGACCAGGGTCGTTCCGGTGCGCGCCTCGATCAGCCGGGCGGCGGCCTCCGAGGCGATGGTGGCCATGTTCATGCCCATGGCGTCCCCGGTGGAATAGGCGAATCTCAGGAAGAGCGAGCGGCCCACGATGTATGGGGTGGCGCTCAGCAGCTTGCCCCGGCGGGTGGTGGCCTCGGCCGCGGCCCTGACCTCATTGAGGTTCTCCTCGACCCATCTGGCGGCCTCCGCTGCATGACGAACATCCCTCGCTCTGAACACCGGCCCCCGGGTCATCTCATCCTTGACGACCATGGCGGTGGCCCCGCCGGCGGCGGTGATGACCGAGCTGCCGCGGTTAACTGAAGCGATCAGGGCGCCTTCGGTGGTGGCCATCGGCACCAGGAACTCCCCGTTGGCGTGATCGCCACGCACCAGCAGCGGACCGACGAAGCCCAGGGGAACGGGCATGGTGCCGATCATGTTCTCAACGTTCTTCTCGGCCAGCTGGGGATCGAAGGGGCATTCGGCGATGGTGGGAAGCCTCGCTCCCGTGAACTCCTCCACGGCATGCCTGCGCTCGTCCATGTCCTCCCTGGTCCTTCCTCGGTTCTTCAGCCCCTGGGTCATTTCCGGCGATGGAACGGCATGGTAGTAATTAACCTGTCCCATGCCCCGCGTGCTCCGGCGCGGGCCTGCGCCCTCTGGAGCATCAGGCGTCGGCGCTCAAGCCGCAAGACCCAAATGGCTGGGAGCAATGTCCCGACCGGACCATGAGCCTTGACGGGACGATGTTCGATGCCTTGAACCATGCGGGCTGCGACCCCGCCCTGGACCTGCTGATGGTGGGCGCATCGTTCCTGGGGCTCACCTACATCAGCATTCTCGCGGGACCTTTGCTATGGCAGTGGAAACGGCGAGAGCTGGCGTTCGATGCCGTGGCGCTTGTCCTGATCACCAGCCTCGCCGCCTATGTCCTGAAGCTGCTGTTCATGCGCGAACGGCCCTTCGAGGCGCTGGCCGACGCCAACACGATCGCATGGCCTTTCGCACTGGCCACCGGCCCGGCGATGCCCAGCGGCCACACGGCCAGGGCCTTCGCGCTGGCTGCCCTGCTGTCCCTGGCAGGAGGCCGCAGCTGGCGGCTGCCGGCGATCGTACTGGCGGCATTGGTGGGCCTCAGCCGGATCTACCTGGGAGTCCATTGGCCATCGGACGTGCTGGTAGGCGCCTTGCTCGGGGTCACGCTGGCAGCGGGAATGCACTGGGCAGGGAAAGGCGACAATGCGTACACCAGGGCAAGGAACGGGGCGATAGCACGGTTGAAGGGATCGAGCGAGGCCTAGACGGGTTGACGTCGCTCACGGCTTGGACGCCCCTATTCCGCAAGAGGCGTTTTGAGTCCTGCATGATGCTTTTTGATGCCGGGGCAAGGTCGATGGGCGTTCACAGCCCATCGAACGACCTTCTGATTACGATATTCAATTATATTCTCCACAATATGTAATATATCCATCCTTAACGGCCCATATCCGTCTTGGGCTTGCCCATATCCGCCTTCCGAAGGGATATGAAGGGCACAATTTTTTAAACTAGAACGAGTTGCGCCATTTCGAATCTTGGGCAAGGAAGCCCAGAAGGTGGTAACAGGCAATGTACAGCATGGGTCCAAAATCGGGAAAGCTTTTGAGCGATGAGGAGACGATCGAGCGGTTCAAGAAGGGCGGAGAATGGGGTCTCCTCACCTCTGTGGACCTTAGAGGTTGCGATCCGGAGAAGATAGCCGACGGCGATTACATTCGCAAGTTCTCCGTCGATCTGTGCGACCACATCGATATGAAGAGGTACGGCGAGCCCATCGTGGTGCGCTTCGGTGCTGACCCCCGCGTGCAGGGATACTCCCTGGCACAGCTGATCGAGACCTCCCTGATCTCCGGTCACTTCGCCGAGGATACCAACAGGGCGTTCATCGACATCTTCAGCTGCAAGGAGTACCCTCCCCAGGCGGTGGCCGAATACTGCCGGAGATATTTCGGCGCCAGCGAGGTAGAGTATTCCGTCTCGTTTAGGACCTGAGCAATGCTTTAAAGGCAGGTCCCGTTCGACCTGCCAAACACCTTACTTGTACTTTCCATT
>DAGU01000001.1:23339-30761 GCA_002498285.1 Methanomassiliicoccus sp. UBA386
GTCACGTTTTCTGATGAGGAAGGGCCGTTCAATATGATACATGGAGCGCGGTCGGAGAAAGCGGAGGGCATACAGCACGCCTCGGATGGAGGAGCTGCCTCGCCCGAAGAAGCGGGGCCGATGGTGGATGATGAGCTCCTGCTCGTCACCCCCATGAGGAACGAGGCCGAGCACATCCATGACCTGATCGGCACCGTGCTCCGCCAAACGATCCGCCCGGCCGCCTGGATACTGGTCGATGGCAATAGCGACGATGGATGCTCCGAGCGCGCGAGGAACTTGACAGAGCAGTACGATTGGATACATGTCATCGAGCAGACCGGATACTACGGCGCGGGCTACAGCCATCAGAACTTCGCATTGGGCGTTAACGATGGGGTCAGGCACGGCCTGGAGATGCCCGGAATGGGAAACAGGATCCGCTACATCGCCAAGATCGACGCCTCGGTCGAACTGGCGCCTGATTTCCTGGAAAGGATGACCGCCGACATACGCTCCGACCAGCGTACAGCGTTCGTGTGCGGCCTTGAGGTGGATGTCGAGGCGCCGGACACCATCTACCATTCGGGCGATCCGTTCGTCGATCTCAACGACATCAGGGTCTATCGCCGCGATTTCCTGGTCTCGCAGAACCTCTACCCGGTATCGGCCTCTCCCGACGCGGTGCTCATCGTTAAGGCAATGAACGAGGGGCTGGACGCTCGCCTGTGCTCGTCCGCCAGGTTCCATGACAAGAGGGCCGGGGCGACCAAGATCGGCCGCTGGAAGGGCTACCTCCTTAAGGGGAGGGCGCTGTGGAACCTGAGCTACCACCCGCTGATCATCTTCGCCGACATCTTCTACTTCGGCCTGCTCAGGAAGCCGAGGTACCAGTTCACGGTGGTCATGTTCGGCTACCTTCAGGGGTTCATCAATCAGGATGAGCGGATCCCCGACCCCGAGGTGGTGGACTATTTCTGGAGGCGGCGCCTCGCCGATGCCATGGATGCACATTTGAAGCGGGGTTAAGGCGAGCCGTGCGTCGAACAAGGTGTGCATCCCGAGCCCTCAGGAACATGGATCGGTGATGGGGAATATTCCCACTTAGGGGCTTGGGAAGAGTGAATGATCTCTGATAGAGCGCAAGGGCCGTAGCTTAGCCTGGCTGGAGCGCCCGGCTGATAACCGCGAGGTCAAGAGCCCAAATCTCTTCGGGCCCACCATTATGAACATCTTGAGGCATTGGCTATCGATCGCCCCATATGCCGCCCCTTGGCTTCGCATCATTTTGAGATCGTCAGAAGATGGCGTGGGCGATAGCACATATCGATTCAATCGCTATGCCTCTGGCGATAGACCAGATGCTCGAGCATCAAGGCCGCCACGATGCCCACCACGAAGCCGTTGGCGATAAGGGGGCGAACAGTGGCCGGGAATTCAGCCGCGACCGCATCGGGAAGGAACGATACGATGGTCCCAAGGAGCAGCGGGACCCCTATGATCACTCCCTCATCGAAGGTCCTCACAGCGTTGTTCTCCTGCCCTAGCATGAGCCCTGCCGAGATCTGCGCCACCATGACGAAAGCCAGGACGACGCCTATGACCGGACCGGGGATGCTGCTCAAGTAGCCGATGGCCAGTGGGGACATGGCCATGAGCGCAAGTATCACGCCCGCGGGGACCAGGGCGAACCGGGATGCGCATCTCGTGGCGGCTATGACGCCAGGGCTTAGCGAGAAGTTGACCGGACCGACCACTCCGGTGAGGCCGGCCAGGGCGTTTCCCAGGCCGGTGACGGTGACTCCACGGTCAACGCGCTTGCCCATGTCGTCCGCCGCAAGAAGGCCGCCGACCGACCGAATGGACCCCAGATCGTTGATGGCGAGCGCCAGGAAGCATACCAGGAACGCTGCAAGGACGCCTACATCGGGCATGGCGAGCGGGCCGAGGAGCTCGGTGGGGAGAGCGAGCGGCGTGCCCTCTGGCGGCATAGGGACCGCGCCGAAGACCGCGACGTATGCCAGACTGCCGATGATTATCGCCCATAGCGCCAGGGTCGATTTCCATATCCCTTTCAGGTATCCGTTCGCGATGAAAAGGATGAGCGCGAAAGCGATGGCGAAGAGAAAGGTATGCGACGGCGGGGCCACGCCACCGCCATCAGTGATCAGGTCGAGGATCACCGGGGCCAGAGTGAACGCGATCAATATCAGCACGACCGTGATGACCCGAGGCGTGAAGAGGCGTTCGAGATGCTTGAAGAGGCCTGCCGCGGCGACCCCTGCCAATATCAGACCTCCGATAAGCAACGATGAGTTGATCGCACCGAAACCCGCATCAAGGCTGGCCAGTATGCCGATCAAGAGCACCGTTGCCGGGCCGACCACCAGGGGCAGCCTGTGGCCCAGATACAATTGAGCGAGAAGGACGAGGGCGGTGATCAGAAAGAGCTTTTGAAGATAAGGTATGGCCGGACCCCCATAGAGGTCGGCGACCACTTTGCCGATGATCAGGATGGCGGGCACGCTCACCGCCAGCCATTGCAGGCCGAGGATGAGCTGGGCTGTTGGTTTAGGGCGGTCATCTATGCCATACGTGAGCTTCATCAGGATCGTTCCTGGCCATATCATCGGCCATGGCGCCTCTTCAGGAAGGCGCTCCGGATTATATATCGATTCTATCCATCATGACCGAATATTAGTCTCATCGCACGTTGGCATCCCATGGGAGAACCGCCTCGAATGAGACGGGCGCTCCTTATCTTTCTGGACCCGGCAACGCCTTCGATGCGGGGCGATGAACGCCGTCCCCGTTCCCTGAAAGATCCGTTCCTGCCCTTCGAACGTTCTCGGAACGCAGATGCGTCGAGATGCGACCTCAAAACTCCCGGCCGGGAGGTGCTCGAGCGGAGGACCATCGGCCGACAAAATGCTCAGCTGAATTCTAAAATTTTATTCGGCCAAAGATGAATATTTCCAATGGACCAGGGAAACCTTTAAAATGGTAAGCGGTATTCGGTGGAGTACAAGGGCCCGTAGCTTAGCCTGGCTGGAGCGCCCGGCTGATAACCGGGAGGTCAAGAGTCCAAATCTCTTCGGGCCCACCATCACTGTCCTTTTCACCATCTCGCATCAGTTTTTTTACTGCATCTATCGGCGATACTAAGATCCTCGAGCTGCGAAAGCCGCTCCTCACGTAGTTCCGATCGTCGGCGCCCATGTTCCATCGTCCGAGACGGCGTCAAACGGATCGGTCATTTCAGAAGCAGTTGGATGTCGGCCACCTTTTCGCTCATCAACCGATATGAGTCCATGACCCCCCGGTTGTAGAATTCCGGCGCCAGCTCCTCGGTGATGAAATCAAGGACCATTTCCGAAGCCAGATGGCCCATCTCTTCGCCTCGTTCCTTTAGGAAAAAGTTCCTGATGGACTTGGTCATCTCATCCTTGGTGGCGCGGTCCAGTTGGATGCCGTTTTTCGAGGTCATATGCAACCATCCTGGATGGCCTATGCGTCACAGATAATGCTTTCGTAGCCGTGCGCCCCGACGCCGGCCGTCCTCCGGGCGACAGAAAAGAATGGCCGCTCCCCGCGGGGAGCGGCGTGTGAAAAGGGTGAAGTCTTACAGCATGACCTGCCAGGCCATTTAGGCCAGCAGGACGTCCGCCGGAAGCTGGTCCTTCTTCGCCTGATACGCCGCCCTGATGTACGGCGCGGCCTCGGCCGGCGAACCGGATAGGTAGGTCTTGCCGTCGCGGACCTCGGCCTTGACGGTGATCTTGTTGGCTAGCCAGGCGTCCGAGCATAGGAACCGGGCCTGTTCCTGGACCATCTCTGCGGGAGACATCGGGGGTTTGGCCGGCGCGGGGGCAGGCTGAGCAGCGGCGGGCGCTTTGGGCTCTGCAGCTGGAGCGGCAGTCTCCTTAGCGGGGGCAGACTGCTTGTCGCTTCCGCCGAATAACTTGCGCAGTTTGGAAAACACTCCTTCCTTGGACTCCATGATATTCCTCGCCGGGGTGATGAGTACATCTCCTTTTTAATCATTGGTAAAAGAAATCAATTTTAACGAACGTTCGGGCGCTGTTTTCGCACCATTCCACGCGTTACGGCCTTTTTCGTGAACGCACTGCCGTATCCGCAATGACAGCGGCCGCAAGGGACGAATGAACGTGTTCTCATATGATGCAACTGATCGAAAGCATGACGGGAGCACGTTGCAACGTGCCGTCGCTCCGGAACGTTACCATCACCAACTGGAAAGATAATCTAGTCATACGTCCTGCTCCCGCTCGCATGGCGACGGGTCGCGAGGCCGGCAGGAAGGTCCTGTCCACATACGTGTTCAACCAGTCGGTACATTACTTTATAACCGGCATCACATTCCCGATCCTCGTACTTCTCATCATGGACAAGGGGCTGGGCATCGCCGAGGCCGGCGTTGCCTTGGCCGCTTACTCGGCCGCCACCATCCTTCTCGAGCTTCCGTCGGGCAGCCTGGCCGACACCATTGGCCGCAAGAACATATACCTCCTGTCGCTGGGCATCCAGGCGGCCGGCGGCCTGGCGCTGCTGCTCTCCTTCGATCTCGTCACCGTGATGGCGGCGGCCGCCACCATGGGCGCGGCCAGGGCCTTCTCGTCCGGTTCCATAGACGCATGGTTCATCGACGAGTACCGCCGGGCAGAGCCTGACGGCAACATACAGCACGCGCTGGCCCGGGCAGGCACCTTCACCCCCCTAGGGCTGGGAATTGGCTCCCTGGCAGGAGGCGCCATCCCCAGCCTGAGCGGCATATGGGGCCCCGTCATCCCGCTCAGCACCTACTCCATGAACATCGTGGTGATGGAGCTCATGGTGGCGGTGCAGTTCATCCTGACCGTGGCGATGGTGCAGGAGAACGTGACGCAACACGCTGACAAGCTCGGCTCCGTCGCCGGACGCCTGCAGAACGTCATCGCCACCTCGTTCCGCCATGGGGTAAAGAACCGCACCGTGCTTTTGCTGCTGTTCGCCACCCTGCTCTTCGGCATCTCGCTGAGCAGCCTGGAACTGCTGTGGCAGCCTCGCGTTCAATCCATCCTGGGGACGTCAGAGCTGTCCTGGGTGCTGGGCGTCCTCGCTGCTGGATACTTCTTCTCCGCCTCCGCCGGCTCCGTGCTCTCCACCCGCGTCTGCGGCCTCTTCCATGACCGATACCCGTTCGTGGTCTTCGCGTTCCGCCTCCTGGCCGGCGTGCTGCTCCTCCTGCTGGCCTTCCAGGACACCATCCTGGGCTTTGCGCTGTTCTACTTCCTCATCCTCATGACCGAGGGCGTGGCCGATCCGCCGGACGCCACCATGTACAACGCCGAGCTGCCCGGTCCGGTGCGTTCGACCATGCTGTCGTTCAAGTCGCTGGTGCTGCAGATCGGCGGACTGGTCGGCACCCTGGTCATCGGCTTCCTGGCCGGAGCGTACTCCATCGGCCTGGCCTGGACGGTGGCGGCGGTCATCCTGGGCGCGTCGTCCCTATCCTACCTCTTCCTAGCGCTCAGGAGCGCCCCCGTGCCCGTCTCCGAAGAGACGATCGGGACGGCTTGACGGGCAAGCGAATGACGTGCGTGGACACCGCCGCGGCCGCGGGGACGATCGCCAGTAGGGTCCAGGGAGGCAGCTCGAAGAACAGGAACGAAAAGCTCAGGGAGGCCCACAGGAAGGTAATGGACAGGAGCTTCAGGCCCCACGAGACCCCCTTCCCATTCAGGTAGTCCGATACTATGAGGCCAAAGAAGCGGTTGGTGGTGAGCCAGCAGTACATCGTTCTCGAGCCGCGCAGGTAGCAAGCGGCCGCGGCCAGCACGAACGGTGCCGTGGGCATCACCGGCAAAGCCATCCCGATGATGCCCAGTATCAGGGCCAGTGTCCCCAGGAAGTTCCACTTGAACCTCTGCAGTTTGGTTAGCTTCTCAGGGCTGCAACGATCGGCACCGACCAGCTCATCCACCGTCATCGCTCCCATGTGATGACGATAGACCGTCGCCGCCGTACAAATGCCCATCGCATGCTTGTCGGAGGTCCGGCATGAACAGGGAGGGGTTCGCACCGTCCCGCGGCCCGCGCTGGAACGGGGGCGGCGCATTGAGGACCTACAATCGACCCTGCTCGATCGCCACCTTGGCCTTCTGGAAGACCTCGGTCAGCTTCTCCAGCGTGGGAACGCCTCCCCACAGCTGCAGCGAGCGGTTGATGAACAGCGCCGGCGAGACGGCCTGCCCGTACTTGTTGAAGAGCGGCATGATCTCCCCCATGTAGTTGTGCTGATTGGTCATGCGCGCCTCGGTCGCGTGCAGGATCTCGAGCTCATACTCCACCCCGGCGGCCTCGGCGGCCTCCTTTATCCTCTCAACGTACCGTTGATCATGAACGGCCAGAGTGGGATTGCAGCAGGCGAACGACAGTATAGCGAGCCTCATCTTTTCCATGTCAGCGCCTCGACGATCATCCGTACAGCAATTTTCCGACCTTGCGCAGGTTCTCGATGCCGTAGATGTCGCTCTCGAACAGCGGCACCTCCGCCCTAATGAGGTCCTTGAACTTCTCATCGATCTGCTTCAGGTACTTGTCCTGCGTAGCCCTCCGGCGCTCCAGGAACCAGTTGCCCTGCAGCACGTCGCGGGGGATGACCTCGTTGATGATGAGCGAGCGAACGTGGATGCCGAACGTCGCCAGGTCCTCGGCCGCTCTTTCCGTTTCGTCGACGGGGAGCTTCTCGGGCAGCAGGACAAGATTGAACGCCGACGTGTCGCCGTCCGAAAGGGCCCTCACGGCCGCGTCATACCGCTCCTTCTCCTTCCGGAGGTCGGCGATCATGGCCTCGTCGTAGATGAAGCCCAGCGCCTCGGACATCTCCTTGCGGCTCTCGATCTGATTTGCTATGTACCCGGACCAGTCGAAGGGCATGCTCAGCTCCCTCAGCGTATGCCCGGTGGGCGCGGTGTCGAAGACCACCTTGTCATGCTCGGTATCGGCCATATAGCTGACGAACTGATCGAAGGCGGCGATCTCCTCGGTGCAGGGCGTGCTGAGCAGTTCGCTCCCGAACATGGTGGAGAAGCCCTCCATCATCTCGTTCATGCGCGTCTGGAACACTCCCATGGCCTTCTTGGGGTTGATGTTCAGTCCGTACAGGTTGCCGGTCGACCCGATGGGCACCACCTCCGTCTCGGAGATCTCCTGCTCATAGATGGCCGACAAGCTGATCGTAGGATCGGTCGCCACGATGAGCGTCTTGTAGCCATGGTCGGCCAGCCAGGTGGCGGTGGTGGAGGCCATGGTGGTCTTTCCGACACCCCCCTTGCCTCCGAAGAACAGGAACTTCTTGCTCTCGACAAGCTCCCTCATGTTAGATGGTTGCGCCATATGGCCACGAGTATGCTGTCCGGGCCTTTTAAACCCTTTACCAAA
>DAGU01000001.1:30949-33293 GCA_002498285.1 Methanomassiliicoccus sp. UBA386
TCTTTCACTTCCCGGTGAGGTAAAAGCGTTCGGGCGGGCGCCGTGGCCATTCCAGGAATATAGGATGAGCGCAGTGTACGTTACCGAGGCAGGCCCCGTTCATGGACGAGTTCCGCATAGTCATCGACATGGCCGTCCTCCTGCTCATCGCAGGGGTCTTCGCGGTCGTGTTCGCCAAGATCAGGATGCCTCCCATCCTGGGATACATCACGGCGGGCATCATCATCGGGCCGTCCATGTTCCCCGAGGTGTGGGTGGAAGGAAGCACCGTGTCCCTCTTGTCCAGCCTGGGCATTGTCCTTCTGCTGTTCTATATCGGTCTGGAGACGGACGTCACCAAGCTTCAGGCCACCGGCTCCAAGATCCTCATCATCGTCCTGATACAGATGCCCATCATGGTGGCCGTAGGATATCTCCTGGGCATCGTCATGGGCATGGACTTTGTACAGTCCATCTTCCTCGGCGCCATCATCTCCGGTACGAGCACGGCCGTCGTGGTTGGAGTGCTCAAGACCGCCAGGCACATCGACGCCGACATGGCCAAGTTGATCATCACCATCACCATCTTCGAGGACGTGGGCCAGGTGCTGATCCTCACCATGGCCGCGCCTCTGCTGGCCGGCGACACGCCCGCTTTGGGCTCGACGGTCAACATGGTCATCGGTCTGATCCTGTTCATCGGCATGGCCATGGTGTTCGGCATGACCCTGGTGCCTCGGCTGATCAACTGGATCGGGAAGAGATATTCGCCAGAGATCGTTCTCATCGTCGCCGTGGGCCTCTGTTTTGCCATGGCCGCCATCTCGGCCTCGATCGGACTTGACGTGGCCATCGGCGCGTTCCTCATGGGCATGATGATCGCCCTCTCCAAGTTCGGCCACAAGCTCATGCAGAAGGTGGAGCCGGTCAAGGAGCTGTTCATGGCGGTGTTCTTCATCAGCATCGGCATGCAGGTCAGTCCCGCGCTGATAGTCGACAATATAGGCCTCGCAGCCATAATGGCCGTCGTCTTCATCGTCGCCAAGATCGTCACCATCTCCCTCGGGTCCTATCTGGTCAACATGACCGCAAGGGACAGCCTCCTGGTGGCCACCAGCCTGTTGGCCATGGGCGAGTTCGCGTTCATCATCGCCAAGGCCGCCTTGGACGCCGGCGTCGTGACGGGCGGCTTCTACGCCGCCGTCATAGGGGCCGCATTGATCACCATGTTCGTCGCCCCGGTGATCACCAAGTTCCAGCCGAAGATGTTCGACACCATCCTGCGCATCCTGCCCGACAGGCTGTTGTGCTCGCTCCGCGCCATCGACGACGTGCACGCCTCCGCCTCCAACGGCCTGGCGGAGGACTCCCCTGCACGGGCTGGCATCAAGAACGCCATCTCCCTCATCTTCGTCGACATCATCGTCCTCATCACCGTGATGCTGTTGTTCAACCATGCCGAGGGATACACCGAGACCTTCGAGGACTTCGCCTCCGGACTGAACCTTTTGGGCGACGAGCTGCTCCTGATACTGCTGATAATCATCATGGCGCCGATCATCTACAACATGCTGATCAACGTGAGGAAGATCGCCCGCCACCTGACGGTCCTGGCGGTGGAGTCGCCCCGCACCACGGTGACCAATCCGAAGGCCGTCTACAAGATCTTCGTCAACCTGGCGTACGTGGCCATGATCATGATCGCCGTGGCCCTGGTCATCACCCTGATGCCCAACCTCATCATGGTGAGCCCCCTGGGCGTTCTTGTGTCCGTCTTCGCTGGCCTGATCATACTGGTGCTGACATGGGACACCGTCAGCCGCGCGTACGTCAGGTTCTGCGCCATGGTGACCGGCGGCCTGGACAATGGGGAGGAAAGGGAGAAAAAGTGAGGCGGGCGCGCCCAGACCGCTTCTGGCGGTTCACTCCACCGGCTCAAAGTCCGACTTGGGAGCGCCGCACATGGGACACTCCCAATCATCGGGAAGGTCCTCGAAGGCAGTGCCGGGAGGAGTGCCTGAGAGATCGTCGCCAACGGCTGGATCGTACTCATACCCGCAGACAAGGCAGCGCCACTTCTTCACTGCTTCACCCCCATGTGCGCCTTCATCCTCTCCACCTCTGCCTTGTAGTGCTCGTGAACGAGCTTGCCGTCGAACACCTGGAACTCCTTCAGCATGCTGTCCCGCTCCTCGTTCGACAGGTACCTCATGGCCACCGGGAAGAAGTGCTTGTCCTCCCGCTCGATGTGGTCCGGGTATACAGTAGAGAGGGCCTGCAGGATCTCTACCATCTCTTCGACCGCTCCGCGTTCCCCGCGGCGGAAGGGGAGCAGGAGATCGTTGAGGGAGGACGTCAGCGCCCT
>DAGU01000001.1:33435-36575 GCA_002498285.1 Methanomassiliicoccus sp. UBA386
TCGACCAGCCGGGCCATCATGGCGCGGTGCTCCTCCGCCATGTCCTTCTTCTCCAGCACGCGGAACAGGATGTCCTCCTCCTTTCCGTGATGGCAGCGGTCGGCATAGGCCCTCATGAAGTCCACCATGTCGGTGAGCAGCGAAAGGTCCACCCTGCCGGTGTTGAGGATCAGTTCGCTCTCCTTCTTGATCAGGGAGACGGTCTGTTCGATCAGCCGGTGCTCGATCATTAGCGGGCCAGCAGGCAACATGCTCAGATAGATGGGGGACAAGGGTATTAATGGTGAACGTCACCGGCCATAGTCTGCGGCCGCCACGCCGTACTGCGGGCTCTTCCCTTCCAGGGCCTTCAGCAGCTCCAGCCGGGTCGCCCCTGGCTTCAACTCGAGGGCCTCATCGTAAGCGTAGATCTTGAACTCGTACTTGTGGGTCTGGCCGCGCGGAGGGCACGGCCCTTCGTACCCGATGTCGCCACTCGTCGTACTGCCCTGGACGGCTCCATCCAGCTCGGACGGCCGCTCCACCTTGCTGATGTTCTCCGGTATCTCCGAACGTGCCGGCACGTTCCACATCACCCAATGGACGTACGGCCTTTCGCGCGCATCGTGGTCCTCCAGGATCAGTGCCATCAGCTTACGCCGGGCGCCCTCGATCCTCAGCCTGGGCGAGATGTCCTTGCCCTTGCAGGTGTGCCTGTCCGGAAAGTAGTCGAAGTCGATGCTGACCATTAGTTCCTGATGCTTTGTCTCGTTGGTCATAAGCTCACCTCATGGCGCTGTGGCGGAGATGTTCTTCCGGTCCGGCCGCTCGTAGGTCACGATGGCCTCGCCGTACTGAAGTATGCGGCCCTCCAGCGCATTCTCGAGATCCTTGGGGGTCCCGCCAGGCCTCAGGTCCAGCTCCCCGTTCACGCCGAACACCCGGAAGCGGAAGCGCCTCTTGGCCCCCTGCGGCGGGCAGGGAGCGTCGTAGCCTATGCGTCCGAACCCGTTGCGTCCCTGGATGCCGCGGATGGGCTGCGAGAACTCCTCCCTCTTGGGAAGGTTCCTCGGTATGAGCTCGGTCCGCTCGACGTTCCACAGGACCCAGTAGGGGAAGTTGCCCGTGGGGTGGTCGGCATCCTCCATCAGCACGGCCAGGAACGGCGCGCGAAGGTTGCCGATGGCGATGCGGGGCGAGTACTGCATCCCCTCGCACGTCTGATCGATGCCGAACTCCCCTGACTCCACTGTCACTTCCAGCCCCTTCTCTCGGGGCATGTGCTCGACCTGTTCCCGTATCCTTTGCAAGCCTGGTCCTCCGTCGGACCTCCTTCCCAGCATCGGATATAATGCTTTTTTGCATGGAAGGGGAGCGTTGCCGGAGCCTGGTGAACGATGCTTGCGCTCGACCGAAACGGCAATGACCGGTCGGAGCGCGCTCCGCTCTGACCGCGCCGCTATACGACCGCCCGTTCCAGCAGCCGAAGGCCGGGGCCGGCGGGATCGACCTCCGCCTTCAGGCCCAGGGGAAGGACCATCTGCGGATCGGTATGCCCGAACTCCATATCGGTGATGATCGGCAGGTCCGTTCGTCCGAACTCCTCGGCCACCTGGCAAAGGACCCTGGCCAGCCGTCTTTTTCCCACACGGTCGTATCCGCGGGGGCGCCCGAACAGCAGGGCCGAGATGTCGCCCAGGACGCCCTGCATGCCATAGTTGCGGAGCATGTACCTCACGTTATCAGGCGTCGGCATGTTCTCCGAGGTCTCGAGGAATAGGACCTTTCCGTCCCAGAAGGAGCGGGGAGGCCAGAAGGCCGTCCCTTTCATCATCTCCAGCACCTCGATGCACCCGCCGAACAGCTGTCCGACGGCCCTATCCTCGCCCTGGAGCGTCTTCCAGCCGCCGCTGCGCCTCTTCCTACCAACGTGGCCGACCAACTCCTCGCGGGACCAGTCCGGATAGCCCTCGCTGTACGCCGTCGACGCCCTATATCGGTAATTCGCCCTGCCCCTGAACAGGACGTCCCTTACCTGCTCGATCTGCGCTGGATAGTTCCACATCTGCGAGATGCCAGCCATGACCGACGGGCCGTGAAAAGTGGTCATGCCGTTCCAGCACAGGTATGTAAGAAGCGTGGTGGCATCGGAGAAGCCCATCAGCACCTTGGGGTGATCGAGGATGGCATCGAGATCGATGTGCGGAAGGATGCGCACCGAATCGTCCCCTCCGATGGACGTCAGGACCGCCCTGATATCGTCGTTCTCGAACGCGTTGTTGACGTCCCTCGCCCGGGCCTCAGGATGCCGGTGCAGGAACGACTGCTTTGCCCTGGTGCATGCCATCTCCACTGGCCGCAGGCCGAATTCGTCGCGCAGCACCGCGAGGCCGTGCTCGTACACCGCCGGGTACTCGCTGGGCCCGCCCCAGGACGGCGATACGATGGCCGCGGCATCGCCCTTGCGGAGGCGCGGTGGCGACACCGTCAAGCAAGTTCCTTCTCTTCCATCAGGCGGCCCCCGTGCGCCTGGAGCGCCTTGATGGCGTCTTCTACATGATCGACCCGGACCACCAGGACGGCCTCTTTCTTGCCGGAGTACGCATACGCATATTCGATGTTGATGTCCGCGCTCCCCATGATGCGCGCGATGTCCTTCAGGCCGCCTGGCTCGTCGCGCATCTTGACCCCTATGACATTGGTGAACGACACCGCGTAACCGAGCTCGGTGAGCTTCTTGTGCGCCTTCTCGGGGTCGCTGACCAGCGCCCGGATGATGCCGAACCCGCTGGCCTCGGCGATCGAGAACGCATAGATGTTGATCTTTTCCTCCTCGAGCGCGTCGGCGATGGCGGCCAGCCGCCCGGGCTTGTTCTCCGCGAAGATCGATATCTGCTTGATGGTGTAGCTCATCAGATGCTCCTCCTGTCGACCACCCTCTTGGCCTTGCCCTCGTACCGGGCCAATGTTCCAGGCCCCACCAGCTCTACATCGGCGGATATGTTCAGCATGCCATGGAGCGTACGGGCCACGCGGTGCTTCAGGGACATCATGTCGTCGATCTTGTCCGAGAAGGCCGTGGGCTTCAATTCCACTCGCACGAGCATGTTGTCCAGCGCGCCCCTGCGGTCCACCTCGATCTGGAAGTGCTCTCCCAGCTC
>DAGU01000001.1:36796-49899 GCA_002498285.1 Methanomassiliicoccus sp. UBA386
TAAGAGGTCAGATCGCCGATGCGGTAGCGGACCATCGGAAGCGCTTCCTTCTGAAGCATCGTGACGACCAGCTCTCCCCTCTCCCCGGGACCAAGCTGCTCGCCCGTGTGGGGGTCCAGCACTTCCACGTAGGCGAGGTCGCCCCATATGTGGATGCCGTTCTGCTCGGTGCACTCGGTGAACAGCGGCCCCGATAGCTCGGACGTACCGTAGATGTCGTAGGCCTTCACGCCCGTCAGCTCCTGGATGCGCTTTCGCATCTTCTCCGACCAGGGCTCCGCGCCCAGCACCGCGGTGCGGAGCATGGTGTCCCTGCTGATGTCGATCCCCATCTTTTCCGACGTTTCGGCCATGTGCAGCATGTACGAGGGAGTGCAGCATATCGCCGTGACCTTCAGGTCCTGGATGAGCTCGATCTGCCGCTCGGTGTTGCCGACCGAGGCGGGAACGACGGTAGCGCCGATGCGCTCGGCGCCGTAATGCAGCCCAAGGCCTCCGGTGAAGAGGCCGTAACCGTAACTGATCTGGATGATGTCCTTGCGGCCCAGGCCCACGGACGTTAGGGCCCTGGCGACCGATACGGCCCAGTTGTTGAGGTCGTTCTGCGTATAGCCGACCACTGTCGGTTTGCCGGTGGTGCCGGACGATACATGGTAGCGGACCAGCTCGTCCTGGCCGCCAAGGAACATCTTGTTCGGGTAGTTGTCCCGGAGGTCCTGCTTGTACATGAAGGGCAGCTTGACGATGTCGTCGAGCGAGCGAATGTCATCCGGGTGGACGTTCGCCGCCTTCATGCGATCGTGATAGAATTGAGAGAAGGAGTAGAGCTTATACACCAAGGTCTTGAGGTGCCTGTACTGAAGGGCCTGCAGATCGGCCTTGGATATCTCCTCGATTCGGGGGTCCCAGCATGTCATTTGTTCACCTGGAGTGCTAGAGGATAGCACGGTCGGTATTATAGGGTTTGCTCAAATGGGGCCACTAGATGCCATTGCACGATGTTTATCTATCGGCCGCTCGAAGTCATCACCATGGCTGGAACCATAACAGAACATCCAGAAGAGAACAGACTGCTGGTACTGCGATTCTACGATGAGTTCCTCAACACGGGGGACCTCGATCATGCCGATGAGCTGCTCTCCTATGACGTGAGGCAGCACAGCATGCTCGATCTGGAAGATGGCTGGCCCGCCTTCCAGCTGGCCATGGCCTCCTGGTACTCAGCCTTTCCGGACCTGCGGTTCGAGGTCCAGGATGCCATCGCCGAGAGGGACATGGTCTGGGTGCGGTCGATCGTTTCGGGCACCCACCGCGGGACCTTTCGTGGTCATCCCCCCACTGGCAACAGGTTCGAGATATGGCAGCTCGACGCATACCGCCTCAAGGACGGCAAGATCGTGGAGCACTGGGACATGATCGACATAGCCGGATTGTTCCATCAGCTGGGCGCCGTGACGCCCGATGACGATCTGCTGACGAACGAGGACGCCTGAGGACGCATGGACATTCCGGCGGGCTGCCATTGCCGTATGTCAACGCCGCGACATAATGCAGCGCGTGAGGGCGCGGAGCATCATGGTAGATCACAACCGCAACGCTTAGTAATGTTCACCTCAGACAAGATATCATGAGCTTGCCCAGTCAGGTCCCCGAGAGAGTGTTAACCCGCGACGAGCTAGCCCGCTACAACGGGCGCGATGGACAGCCCATGTACGTCGCCTTCAAAGGCATCGTCTACGATGTCACGCCCAGCGACCTTTGGGCGGACGGCGAGCACCAGTTCGCCCATTCCGCTGGGGACGATCTCACCGCCGAGATGGACCTGGCCCCGCACGGGGAGGAGGTTTTGGAACGGTTCCCGGCGATAGGCAGGCTGAAGGAGTGAACGCATGGCGCATACGATCACGCATCCATTGTCAGAACAATATACTTCAATGGCATGTGATAAATATTCATAAATGAATAATGGTCCCGGAGGGAGTTAGACGGAGACGGCCAGGGGCAGATATCGACGGACCGAGAGGGGAGTGCGCACCTTCCGAAGGCTCCATGAGAGGAGCGGCCATTCGGCCAGCGAGGCAGCCGGGGGGTCGTTTCTGCAGACCATCATCGACAGCGTCCCGGCCAGCATCGCTTTTATTCGCTATCCTGAGATGGAGGTCGGCCTCATGAACGCCAGATTCCGGCGGAACCTCGGCGACGAGGGGCTGGACGATTGCCTTGACCGCATGCCGGCCGATGTCAGCAAGAAGATACTGGATGCCCTGGAACATACTCACAGGTCCGGAGAGCTGGTCATTGAGAGCGAGGTGCCGATGCGTACGCCCGACGGGAGATCCTTCTACTGCAACATGTACGTCATACCGCAGGTAGAGCCGACGCACGGCAACATATTGGTCACCATGGTGGACATAACTGCTCAGGTGGACAGGCGCAAGGGGGTGGAGGAGCTGGTCGGCTTCGCCGACCTGGAGAGGAAACGCCTCCAGACGGTGCTGGAGGCCATGCCACTAGCGATCATGGTGGTCGACCGCCATGGCAACATCATAGTGGCCAATGAGGCCCTCAGGCGTTTTATCGAGCCGTCAACTCTGACCATTTTTCCAGACATCCCTGGGCTGGAGGGCTACTGGTCCGATACCGGGATCAAGATTAATGAGGATGAGTGGCCAGTGGTCAGCGCCCTTCGGGGCGGGTGCATATCCGGGGCAATGGCCGATCTGAGGATCAAGGACGGCAGCATGAGGACAGTGATGGGCTCGGCCTGCCCCGTCATCATGGGCGGTGAGATCAGCGGCGCGGTGGTCGCGTTCTTGGATATCACGGACCAGAGAAAGGCGGAACAGGAAGCCGTCCGGGCCAGGAGCGAGATGGAGCTGTATCTCGATCTTCTCACTCACGATGTCAACAACATGAACGCCGGCGCCAAGGGATATCTGGAGCTGTTGCTGAGGAGGGATGGGTTGGATGATAAAGCGCTTCAGTATGCTGGCTCCAGCTGCGCCCTGATGGATGACATTGCCCGATTGGTCGAGAACGTCCGTAAGCTCCAGAGGGCGGAGGAGGAATCGCTGCACCGCTTCCCCATTGATGTGAACATGCTGATCGGCGATGTGGTGGCGACCTATCGCAATGTTCCGTCGGATCGAGCGAGCATTTCTTTTCGTCCGGGAGAACGGGCCTGGGCGCTCGGCAACGCTCTGCTGAAGGACGTCTTCGAAAATATTGTGGGGAACGCGATCAAGCATGCCGGCGGACCGGTGGACATCGAGATCGTTACCGGCCGCTGCACGACCGAGGAAGGGGAGTTCGTCCGGGTGGACATCACCGACACCGGGCCGGGCATCCCTGACGATGTGAAGGAGGTCCTGTTCAATCGGATGCAGCGAGGGCGCACCGCCGCTTCCGGCCATGGCCTCGGACTATATCTGGCGAGGACCGTGCTGGAGATGTTCGGAGGGCGCATCTGGGTCGATGACCGCGTTCCCGGCGAGCATGCCAAGGGCGCACGGTTCGCGGTGCTCATTCCGGCGGACGCGCCGCCGCAGATGTGAGGCTCACTTCATCGGATAGTGCATCGGATCGCTGTGGTATCTCTCCACCTCTCCGTAGGCGACGAGCTTCTTAGCCTCCAGGGTGGATATGGCGCCATGGCCGCAGCAGATCAACAGGCGGCGTCCCTCCGACCGTAGGGATGCATCGATCTCCGTTGCCAGGTCCGTCAATGCTTTCCTCTCCTTCCGGGCCAGCTCGCTGTTGACGTTGACAGAGGTCATGAGGATATCGGCCAGCGAGGAGAACTGCTCCCGCTCGGGAGTGAACGAACTGAAGTTGATCATGGTGTCGCCGGTGAACAGCAGACCGTCGTCCGGTGCGAGGAAGAAGACCTGCCCGTGCAGGTGGCCGCCCAGCGATTCCAGCACCTCGAAGCGGCGCCCGGCGGCCTCGAACTGCGCGATGACGGGCAGCTCCCCGCGCATGCGCAGCGGCGTTGTCGGCAGCACCTCGATCGCCGTCGGCGGCTGGAAGTGCGAGAAGAGGTTGATCAGCTTGGTGTAGACCTCGCCGAGGATGGAGGACTGCATTATGGAGTTGTAGGCGCGGTTGGAGTTCCGGATGATCTCCACGCTTCCGGGATGCAGCACCGAGGGGGCATCGAACATCGCCGCTCCCCCGCAGTGGTCGGCGTCGGCATGCGTGATGTATATGCGAGACAGCCTGGCACAGTCCACGCCGTAGTGGGTGAGCATATCCATGATCTCAAAGTGGTAGATGCCGAAGCCGGTGTCGAACATCACCCTCTCATCCTCGTTCTGCAGCACGTACACCGAACCGCCGCAGGGCAGCTGGAAGCATAAGAGCTCGGCGCCGTCGTTGAAGGATATCTTCTGCACATCAGCGTAGAAGTTACCGTCAGTGGTCTGCCTCAGGGTGCGCCCGGTCTGCAGGATGCTGTCGAACACCACCCTGGGGTCCATGTCCCTGGACGTAAGCTCCTGAGCGATGTGATTGCTGTCCTGCAGCAGGCGCATGAGGAACTCGTCCTCGGCATCGCCGATGATCTCTCTGAGCTCCTGGGCGAAGCGGATGTAGAAGACCGTATCATCCAGCCTCTTGCCGGTGGAATCGTACTCCAGGATCTCGAGACGATAGTGTTGCTTGAGGTCCTCCAGAAGGCGGTCGGCGACCTGGTCGTTCTCCAGCGTCAGCGACACGGTCAGACGGCCGGGATACTTTCCTTCCCGATCGTAGTCCAGGAATGCAATGTTGACACCGACGCCGGTCGTGTGACCCAGGAAGGTGAACAACTGGCCCGGCTCATCAGGAAGATATACGTGAAACTTGAGGAAGCGAAGCGTGATGAGATTTTCCTGCAGATAGCCGACGCGCTGCAGGTCGATGCGGATCGCCTCCGGCGCACCCTCCGGCGCCTCGCCCTCGAAGAACACGGTGTGGGGGTCGATCCTGCGATCATAGTCAACGCGACGGATGTTGCCGCCGTGGCTCTTGATGATGGCGGCGGCGCGATGAAGGGCGCCTGGATCATCGGGCATCCTGGCGATGAACGAGAACGTGATCAGTCTATTCATCCGACCCTTTCATCCACTATCGTACCGTAAAAGTTCCGGCATAAGGATAGTTGAATGTCGTACCGGCCACGTTATTCGATAATACTGCCACAGCTTGATGGCGATGGAGCGTAGGGTCGACCTTGCCCGAAGAGGTGCGTTCACGAACCCTTGACGACCTGGATCGCACGTTGCAAGCAAATGCTTGGATCTGAGATCCCATGTTTTGCTATGCACGTTCATTGTTATGCTGATAAAGCAATTTGCTATAATATTCGCCTCATACCGTTTCCATAGAGAGGAGTGGAGATTTTTACCAGGAAGCGTTCTTTCCGCCTGTGATTTCCGAGGAGCTCAAGATCATCGCCATGGTCGGTCTCGGCGGCGCCATCGGCAGCATCGCCCGGTACCTTGTTCAAGACTACGTCGGCGCTCACGATTTTCCGTGGGGTACCTTCGCGGTTAACTTCGTGGGGAGCCTGCTGATCTCGGTGGTCTTCTTCTCCAGCTTCGGCGCGGAGCTGCCCTCGTATGTCAAGGTCTTCCTCTTCGTCGGGATATTCGGCGGTTTCACCACCATGTCCTCGTTCAGCCTGGACACCGTTGGACTGCTGGTTTCCGAGCGGTTCGGTGCCGCCTTTTTCAATATATTACTGAATAGCGGCATATGCGTGCTTGGTGCTTTAGCGGGCCGGTGGTTCACCATGTTGCTTCCCTAAGGCAAGAGATATAGAGGCATCGATATTGCCTAAGTGAGAATGAGCCCTTACAATTCCCGTTATGTCGCCAGATGTCGCCATCCTCTGTGGCGGCAAGGCTCAAGGCAATTTGGACACCTGGACATTTGCTATCTCAACGACCATCGAGTGATCGACGCTGCCAGGGCCATGAATGACTGCATGCCGAGGAAGATATCGCCCCCTCTGCATCACCAGTGCCTCTCTGACGACTCGACCATCTGATGATAACTGATAGCTCATCGCCCAGTCGCTGCCAGAAATATCCACGGCATAGCCAGGATAGGACGCGCGATTCTAGGAAATTTTTAGAAAGGAAATGTTCGCATTGTCCATTGTGGAAAAAATAGGCAAGAACATATACAAACATCAATGTGGTCTGATCGAGTACGTAGAAAATAACGGACCATCGCTTCATCTTCCGCCCCCAGCGGAAATATCTTCGGCCTCTCAGGCTGTACCCTTCCCAATCCGATCTAATCTTAGCAGGGTTGATCATATCCCTCTGTGCGGGCGTAAGAGATAATTCATGAACGATCGGCCGGGCGATCGAGACGGCGATGAGAACGATCATAACCGATGCGACAATGACGCGCCTTCGCTTCATTCTACTAAGTAATAGTTCTCTTTCACCCTTGTGAACGATGTCGCATTGTGGACAGGTATCAGCGTCAGCAACTATGTCAGAAAGCCCGCCCTATTCCCCACCATGGATTATTGCTGATGAGGCACATTAATTTAGCCTACTCATAATATTATCTAGCTAGAAGTGAGAGATTATCGAGCATGGTTTAGAAGATTTTTATCTATTTATTACTCATTATATACAACCAATCCCCTGGAAGAAAACTAAAATGCATCCATGGAGAATGGTCAACTTTTCGTCTGAATTTTTTCAAAGTGTTGGGGACTCCGAGGGGGTGTGCTAACATTATCGATATAATTCATGTTATTCTTCTTAGACCCAAGGCATAATGCTAGTGCATTAATATTTTATGTCATTATAGCAATTTGCGTTATTTGTTATACTGTGCCCACTACATTGGAAAATTAATGGTTTGAAGGGGGGGTTTTAGGGCGAAGTTTTGCCCTCACCGGAGCGTGTTTCTTCGTAAAGATCGCAGAGCTCATCGAGGAATTGATCATAGGTTCGGCGGAACTTCAAGCGATAAAGGCGGTCGCGTGTTCCCGTCGTAATCTGTATGCTCGTCCTGTCGGATCCGTTATCAGCGCTCATTCTCGTCCCATCCTCCGTGCTCATCAAGCAGAGTATGGATTCTATGTAAATAATTGTTCTTATGGAGATTATAGAATCTATAGTATCACATATGATTATTGTATATATGTAGAACAATAGTATGCTCCTCATAATAGAGGAATATGGTCAACGACGGTCTCCCGAATATCAAATTGAAAGGCGGTTAGAACCGGCTCTAATCGCTGCCGACCGGCCCGATACGGCATCGGAACACGATATAGCACGGTGTTGCATCTGATATTATAATAGATAACAATGCTGCATCACATATTTCGAACCTTCAATGACGAGCGGTCCGATACATCAAACGGAACTCACAGAACCATGTTGCGTCTCGGAATTTCTGTAAAGCGCATCGGGGTCAAAAACGCGTTACTGCAGAAATTTACCCTGAGATGAACGATCGAAGGGGACCTTACCTTGAGGGATGATCTCATCGAGACCATGAGAGGCAAATACAATGCAATAGTAATTAAAAGATAATGTAGAATAGCAATCATCATTAATACTAATTCTATATCCGATATAGACAAGAAATTAGCGTCTCAGACGGGACTTTGACGTGCATTTTGCACGATGAAAAATGGTTGAATGAACCGTTACTCGATAAATGAGGCAAGATGTCCTTGACAGCTGACCCGGCCAACTATTGATCGGATTGCTGCCCCTTGGAACTCTGGACTCCGCCATCAGGCGGAGGCATGATAATAATTAAGCGTTCCCTCAGCTTGCTGTAATAGTGCAAAACAACTCAAGCTGAGGACCGTTGCCATCATGCCGAACGACAAAATATCGTTTACTATCGACTCGATGCCGATGGTCGACGATTGGTACGAGCGTTTCGATCTGCCGGCCGTCATCGGCCGGCACAAGGACCGAGGCGTTTCGCTCGATTCTCTCGTTCGAGGCACGCTCGCCTACGAGTTCGGAGACAACTTCAGCATATTGCGGGCAGGCGAATGGCGCAATCGCTCGGAGATCAGGGAGCATTATGAGCTGCCGCCGTTTAACGTCAGGACGCCCTATCGAGCGGTCGAGGTCGTCGGCCGCAACCGCGAACGATGCGTTCGCGAGCTTCAGGACCGCATCCCGAGAGCGATTCCGAGCGTTCGAAACGATGTGTCAAATTTCAAAAAGCGGTTAAAAACAGAAGGCCAGGTGTCAAAGTCAGGATGAAGAGAGACAAAATATGATCATCGCTAGGTTTGCCGAATGCTTTAATTGTCACCGACCCATTTATAGAGAATGAAATCTGCCAGTAGAACTGTCTACCTAACGGATATGGATGGATTTGAGTTCGAGAGCCTTTGTAAAACAATATTCGAGCAGTTAGATTATGGTCGTGTTGAACTGCTGCCTCCGGTTGGAGATGGGGGCAGGGATTTAATAATCCATGATCAACAGGGAAAGACGGTCGTGGAGTGCAAGCATCAACCGAAAACGTCGATAGGTAGGCCGATCATCCAAAAGCTTCACTCGGCAGTAATATCGGAAGGTGCCAGAAAAGGCATCGTAGTCACCACAGGTAAGTTCTCAAGACAAGCCATCGAGCACGCTGCCACTCTGAGTCCAGAGATTGAGCTTATAGATATTGCCATGCTCAGAGATCTGACATCTAGAGCAGGGATGCATATTGTGACTGATCAAGAATCTGCCCCCATTCACACATATCAATTACTTGGCACAGAGAAGATAAATGGGTTTACTGTAGGCCATCTATCAAACAAAATAGTTTCTCATCCAGCCACTGTTAAGGGAGCTTACTCCCCTCAAAGGACAGACATTTTGCTTCGGCCAGTTTACAGAATTAGATATAGTATCGATGCTGAATTCTCCACTAGCATCGGAGTAGTTCACGCAGAAAGATCAATGGGGCAATTTTTCATCGACGGGAGCGATGGAAAAGTCATTTCAGAAGGAGCAGCCGATTACTTCTCTTCGACACCCATCCAAAACATGTTGCGCTGGGACAACGTGTCATCCAACACTATTGCCAGCGATCAGCCGTTCAAGATACTAGCATCTACTGTCAAGGAAATAGCAATGGATAACATAATTCGAAGACATACTCAGACGGTAAGATATTCAGGTCGTAACAATCATACGTACTCAAAGGAGTGTACTCCACCCAAGAAAGACATATTCATCAGTGATATATCTCAAGAATATCTCCCAGAATATCAGATTGATTGTCTACTTTTAGGTAGAGCACAGCAGTTGGAGTTCGCCAACAATGGCACCTCTTTGATTCATGTTCTAAATGACTCTACCAGCATCTGCCCGATATGCAAAGAACACGTGAACCAGGAAAAGAGGTCCCTTTGTAACGAGTGTGGACTGATCACTTGTACAAAGAAGTATTTTTTTAAGAAGAAGCGGCACGCTCTTGAGTGTGATGTGTGCGGTAAGACGCTTTGTCCAAGCTGTGCCTCATACGCGAGTAGAATGCTATTAATGAAGACTGTCCTGTGCGTAGGATGCGCAAACGATTTCACAAGGAGGGGGAAACGGGTTAAAACACTCATCAGGGCCTGAATCCGGCCCTCTCATGTCCAACACTTCATAATGGACAAGAGATAGAGAACGATGCTGTGCTCATTGGCGGGGTCATAATAGGCGCAGGAGTCTGTTTGATCATAGGACTGCTACACGCCGTGATCATAAAATGCGAATACTATTGGGGTGTCAAAGTCTGGCTGGTGTTCCTGGTATTCGGACCTGTATGCATTGGAGCGTAGATCTTTACTGAGATAGTGATACTTTCCGCACTCCTGGCTATTCTGAGATTCTCATTGCTCTAGAACATCCGGAAGCTCTCCGAACAGGAACGAAGAGTCGAAAAGGGATTGTTTCCGAGAAATCCAGAACAGGAAAGTGAAAGGCATCAGTTCACACCTGGGCATTGGTCCATCGGTATGAAACGCGTAAGCATCATGCACGTCCAGGTCCATTTCAGTCGATGGCCCCCGAATATATCTATATCCACATGCTAGACCGATAAGTAGGTGTATGATTAGGACCGTCGCATGGCGAAATCGTTCAATCGATAAGGTCATTGCTCAGTGTCATTCTTCCTTTTGTATGCCAAATAGAATGCTTGGGTATGATAAGAAAGGATTGAAGGCCGTGAGGCCTCCATTCGAGTTTGGGCTATCAAGCATTTAGGCCTTCGAAGCGGCCGGCGTGGCGGGGATGCCTATTGGGACGACCTGTTTTCCCTTCATGACCAGCAGGACTATGCCGGTTGCCAGGTACAGACCGAGCAGGGAAAATATCATCCACAGCGCGCCCGCGACCAGTCTCAGGGTCTCGTCGGCCGCTCCTCCATTGTACCAGATGCCAGTTACAAAGAAGGCGATCGCAGCGATGAACAATACAACGGGGAGCAACCTTACGGGCTGCGCCAGGGATAGTACCGCATCGATCAGGATCACCAGTCCAATGTATACCAGGGCAAGCATGCCAGAGGCATCTGGCGGAATGAACTGGAACACCAGGAAGAACACGGCCAATGGGCCAAATATTGCAGTTCCCAGTACATTCTCGTTCAGATATGCGATTATGGTCGCAAGAAGGACCAATATCCCAACTGGCACCGAGATCTCGGCGATTATTGCCAGCTGGTCGAGTCCGAATACGCCAAGGCCGAGGCCTCCAACCAGGAATGTGAAGAACGCTATGACGAATAGCGCCATCACGTCGGCCATTGCGACCTTAACGTGCACGTTCGATTCTTCCGCCATTTTGTTTTCCTCCTATACTCGATTTTTGAGACCCGGTCCAATATGCCGATGTGTTCGGCAGCGCGCCTAGTAAAGGTCGCCGACGATGGCCGGGCCCTCCTCTCCGGCGATCGCTATGAGTCTGATAGCAATCAATGAATATACCGCCACCCCAGGCTGATAAAGCTATGTAGCGGATTATTATCAAACTAACAAAACTTCTACCTGATGAACATTTTTCTGGTAGGAGTGTTCCCGAGAGAGGTGAAATTCAATTCTTCATTAAAGTTCTATTTTTAAGGATTCTCTACAGGAAATAAAGGGGTATTGAAAGAGGCCCGCTCAGGGCGCGGGCGAACGACCCAGCTGGGCCAACATGGCCATGTAGGTCCTGCGTCGGGTCTCGTACCCCTCTTTGTTCTTCCCGTAGGGGACATACTCCGACACCCTCCATCCTTCGAAGGCCATGTGCTCCTTGGTCTCATCGGCCAGACCTTTGAGGAAGGCAAACTCTAGGAAGTCCCGGTCCGATATTCGGATCTTTGCCCACTCTAGAAGGTCAGGATCGTGGGTCCCTATGCAGAATGGTATATCCCATCCGATTATCTGCTCAGCGGCGTCCTTGAACGCCTCCTCGATCATGGTGAAATCGGAGAGGTCGCCTGTGTAGGCGCCCTTGACCAAACGGATCTTGACGCCGGCATCAAGCATGACATCTATGTCCTGGCTGGTGCGGCGAAGGTAGGCCTGCAAGGCCACCGTCACCGGAAGGCCCGCCCGTGCAGCGTTCTCGGCCATTTCCAATGTGAGGTCGGTCATGCGTTGCCCCTCGATATCCAGTTCAAAGGGGATCTTGAGGTTGGCGGCCTTCTCGGCGATGCCCTGTGATAGCCTCAATGCCGTCTCTCTGTTCAGGGTACCTCCCAGGGTGGATGGCTTCACCGATATGGATGCTTGCAAACCGAAACGGGACATGTCTTCCAGGAGGGAGAGGTATTCAGATTGGGCGACCTTTGCATCGGCCTCTTCCCTGTTGTACCGCCCCAGGATGTCCATGATACAGGTGATCCCTTGCTCGTTCCGTTTCTGGCACCATTTGATGGCAGCGCTCCGATCGGGAAGTACCCATCTATCTGGCATATGCGTCCCTTATTCCCCATAGGATTGATATAGATAGAGGTCAGGCCGACAGTACCTTTGCGTTCCGGTAGCGCGGATCCCTGGTCCTCTCGGCCGCGGCGAGCTGGGCAGCGTTGAAGGTCTGCACATCAATGATGGAGGGATGCTTGCTCTTAACAAGGATCCCGTCCCATCGGCGGTAGCCGGCGTAGGCCGGGTTGTGTAGTATATGGCGGATCGAGTATAGCGTCCACTGCCGGTCCCGCCGGGTCTTCAGTCCACGCTCATTGAGCGATTCGGCCAGGGCGGCCATGCTCTCCCCGTTGCAGTAACGAGAGAAGAGTTCCCTGACCACGGTTGCCTCCTCACCCACGATGACCATGTCGTTGTTCCTGATACGGTAGCCGAACGGAGGGAAGAAGCCGAGCATGCCGCCCGTTTCGGCCTTCTGGGCCATGCCCGAGTATGTCCGCTCTCCGATCTGCTCGCTCTCCAGCTGCGCAATGCGCTGGATGATGTCGACGACGAAGCGCCCCATGGCCGACGAGGTATCCAGCTCCTCCTGCATGGACGTGAACTCCTTTCCCCACTTCTCCAGGTTCTCCATCATGATCATGAAGTTCTTGGAGTTGCGGTGGATACGGTCCATCTTCATCACTAGTATGGCGTCCCATCTATCCCTCTCCGCCATCATGCGCTGGTAGGCCGGCCGCTTGGTGGACCGTCCGGTGAAGCCTTCATCGACGTATCTCTCCGCCACCTCCCACCCCTGGGCCTCGCAGTAGGCCTCCAGCCGCTCCATCTGGGCCTCGAGCGAATAGCCCTCCTCTGCCTGATCGTCCGTCGAGACACGGGTATAGATGGCGACCCTAGACATTCACAGCCTCCACCCGGCGGTGGGATGGAGCGCAGCTGGGGTCCCGTCGGCGCTTTTCCATCAACCCCTGAACGATATTGAATCGCTCGGGCGTGACCATGGCCGTGTGTCCCAGGCTGAAAACGATGTCATCCCAGACCACGTAACCGGCGTAAAGCGGGTTCCGCAGAATCCTGCTGACTGTCTGCTTCATCCACACCTTGCCCTTCTTGGTGGGCGTCCCCCTTTCGTTGAGGATCTGCGCGATCTCTGACAGTGAACGACCGCACATGTACGCGCGGTAGATGTACCCGACGACCTCGGCCTCGGCCTCCCTGGCGA
>DAGU01000001.1:50021-54085 GCA_002498285.1 Methanomassiliicoccus sp. UBA386
CAACTGCCCCTCCACTATATCGTACCCGTACGGTATGCCAGAGCCCAGGTATCCAGAGGCCGTCTTGGCCTTCTGCACCATCCCCACTTTCACCCGTTCGCCGATCTGCTCGCTCTCCAGCTGCGCAATGCGCTGGATGGTGTCCATGACGAAGCGCCCCATGGCGGTGGTGGTGTCGAACTTCTCCTGCATGGAATTGAACTGCTTCTTCCATGCATTGAGGTGGTCCATCATGACCGCGAAGTTCTGGGAGTTTCTGTGGATACGGTCCATCTTGAGGACCAGAAGAACATCCCAATCTTCCTTCTGCTCCAGCATGCGCTGGTATGCCGGCCGGTCGATGTTCCTTCCGGAGAAGCCATCGTCAACATACTCCCCGGCCACCTTCCAGCCCTTGGCCTTGCAATAGGCGTTCAGACGCTTGAGCTGGTCTGGTATGCTATACCCTTCCCGGGCCTGGTCTTCAGTGGACACACGCGCATAGACGGCGGCGCGCATAACATCCCTCCGAAGCGATATGCCTGGATGACCAGACTCGAACGTTCAGTTGCATCCCGCCGGGTAATCGGGTTAAGCAGTTAAGAGCATTGTCCGAAGAACGTTAAACATATATGCTTTTATTGAAACGCTGGTCGCTATAATTGTAAAAATTATATACCGTTTGGCTTCTAGTAGCGTTTAAGAAGTTGACGGCCATGGTCAAAGCTGACATGGACGAGGGCCTTGATGATAGAGTAGCAGAACTTCGCCAGGAGTTCGGCGGTCTGCTCAACGATGAGGTCCTTCGCCGAATAGCCAGAGAAGAAGGAGGTAACAATATGGCATCCATCAAGAAGATCGCCGATCTCGGAGACAGGGAAGAAGTATCCGTCGTGGTCAAGGTCACTCGCGTCAATGACACTAAGACTTTCCAGAAGAGGACCGGAGGAGAGGGAAAGGTAAGGAACATCAATGTGGAGGATGAGACCGGAACCTGCCGCCTTACTCTATGGGATGAGGATGTTGAACTGCCGGAGAACATGAACATCGAGATCGGCACTCAGTTGAAGCTCACCGACTGCTACACCAAGCAGACCGATTTTGGCCTTGACATCACCAAGGGTAAAAAAGGGAAAATCGAGATAGAGTGAATAGTAAAGCAATTTGCTTTACATCCTTTTTATTTTATATTCATACCATTTTCGCATCTTTTAGATGATCAGGGCAAAGTGCTAGCCATGGGGGGGGAACGGTAGGATAAGCCACACATACTCTCGGCCCATAATTGCGTTGATTTGGACCTCGACGCTTGGACCAAACATCGTGCGTTCGACGATAGGCGCGCAATGGAATTTTGCGAAAATTATGTTATAATAATAAAAAGAAAAAAGGAGGCCGAAGCCTCGTTATTCAATGAGATCGAAGAGAGCTCACTTCTTCCTTCTCATGAAGACTACGGCCACGCCGGCGATGACGACCGCAACGATCACGACAGCGAGCATGGCCATCATGGGGAAGTCGGACTCGCCCTTGGCCTTCTTGTCCACGGTGCGGTAGTAGCTCTCTATCGACTCGATCTCAGCGGCCGCCTCGTCAGAGGTTACATCCTCATTCTTGAACTCGATGCCGTACGCTGCCAGCATCTCAAGGTCAGGCATGTCCCATCCCATGTCAGACATGGTTACAGAAGCGAAGACGTCTATGAGCTCTGATGAGTATATGTACTCCACTTCCTCACCATCATAGTCGGCCTTGAGTGTGAAGACGGTCCTGTTGTTGACGGTGGTGGTGCCGGTGACGGTCACGTCAGCATTTATGTCGGTGACGAGCTCCTCGAGCTTGCCGTCCTTTATCACCAGATCGTCGCTCTCAAAATCATCGAAGACTAGAGGGAAGTTGGTGAATCCAGCCTTGTACAGGTCGCCCTCTTCATCGAACAGTTCCTTCTCCACATCTTCCGGCAGGCCGGTGATGTCGACGAACCCCTTCATTCCGCCGTTGATCGTGGCCTTCGAGTCGATGCTCCAATTGTCGCCTTCCTCCATCGGAAGTCGATAGATGTTCAGGGCAGGCTCGAACACAACGTTCATGTTGGCATCGATCGCAGCCTTCAGGTCCACATCATAGTTGTTGTAACTGACGTTGAACAGGAGGTTGGTCGGAATGGGGATGAGACCATTGCTGTAGATTACGTGGCTCTCGACGTCGGGAATGTTCCTGGCGTCGAAGCTGATGACAGCCGCTGCCTTGAGCGAAAGGTCCATGCTCTTGATCGCCAGGGTCTCCTTCTCCATTACGATGGTGCCGCCGATGATGATGGCGAGGTCGGCGGCAATGTCAATGGAGACCGACTTGTTCTCAGTCTCAATGCCAACGGCCCTGTAGTCCATGTTCATTATGTCGCTCGGGTCGAAGTTTTCGAACGCTTCGGCGATGCTGATGTTATAATTTTTAGCCTTGGGCATGTCGCCAGAAGCGTCGGCATTGCCCTTGGCCGTCAGCTTGAGCGCCATCTTGGCGCTCATTACATATTCATCGGCTTTGACCTCATCGACTGTGAGGACAGCGTAGAAGGCTGCATCCAGGCCAAAGCCCAGTTCGTTCAATTTAAGCCCAGAGGAGCCAATGAAGGATGATATCCCCTGTTTAGCCTCATCGGGCATGTCTTCCCATGTCCAGTCCAGAGCGATCGTCTGTCCGACGCCCCAGCCATCGTCTGCAGTATATTCCTTAGCATCCACAGTGGAGGCCACTGGAACCGCGACAAGGCTGGTCAGGAATATCGCTCCTACCAACAGCGTATAGAGTGCAGTGACATTTCTCATAGTATCCCTCCCTCGAGATACATATGGGTGACCGTTATTCTAGGATTAAATAAATAGTGGAGCGATTTTTACCGGCAGAAACCTCAAGGGTGGACGTTGATAGACAAAAATAGGAAAAAAGTAAGGGATTGGAAGGGATTTGTAAGCCTAGCAGGCTTACATCATGCCGGGCATTCCGCCCATACCCATGCCACCCATGCCGCCCATGCCGCCTGGGGGTGCTGGGGGGGCCTTGCGGGAAGCGATGACATCGTCGATCCTGAGCACCATGGCAGCGACCTCGGTCGCGGACTCCAGGGCCTGGACCTTCACCCTCAGGGGCTCAATGACATCCTGCTCCAGCATGTTGATGGGGTTGCCGGTGCTGAGGTCCAGGCCCATGTGGGCGCTGTCCTTCTCACCGGAGTGGGCCTTCTTGAGCTGGATGACCACGTCGATGGGGTCGAGACCAGCGTTCTCCGCCAGGGCCCAGGGGATGATCTCCAGCGCCTCGGCATAGGCCTTGATGGCCAGCTGCTCGCGGCCGCCCACAGCGGATGCATAGTCGCTCAGCTTCAGGGACATCTCGATCTCGGGGGCTCCTCCGCCAGCGACGATCTTGCCGTCCTCCATGGCGACTCCGACCACCCTCAGGGCGTCGTGCAGGGCGCGGTCGACCTCGTCGATGACGTGCTCGGTCCCGCCGCGGACGATGATGCTGACGGCCTTGGGGCTCGCGCAACCGGTGATGAAGGTCATCCATTCCTCTCCGACCTTGCGCTCCTCGACCAGATCGGCGCAGCCCAGGTCAGCCTCGGTGATGGCGTCCAGGTTGCCGACGATGCTACCGCCGGTGGCCTTGGCAACGGCCTCCATGTCCGACTCCTTGAGGCGGCGGCAGGCGTAGATGCCGGCCTTGGCGAGGTAGTGCTGGACGATGTCGTCCATGCCCTTCTGGCAGAACACGACGTTGGCGCCCACGGCCTTGATCTTCTCGACCATGCCCTTCAGGGTGTTCTCCTCCTCATCGAGGAAGCGCTGCATGGACGCAGGGTCGCGGATCTGGATCTTGGCCTCGACCTCGGTCTTCTTGATCTCGAGGGCAGAGGACAGGATGGCGATCTTAGCCTTGTTGACGGTGCGGGGCATCCGGGGGTGCACCTTCTCCTTGTCGAGGATGAAGCCGTTGATGAGCTCGGTATCAGAGATGGAACCACCGGTCTTCTTCTCCACCTTGATGTTGTCGACATCGACAAAGACCTTGCCGTCGCGCTCCTCGGC
>DAGU01000001.1:54300-54940 GCA_002498285.1 Methanomassiliicoccus sp. UBA386
GATGGGGACGGCGATCTTGTTGAGGATCTTCACGGCCTCAGCCGCGGCGAGCCTGTAGCCGTTGGCGATGATGGTCGGGTGAACGTTGGAGTCAATGAGCAGCTCGGCCTTCTTGAGAAGCTCACCGGACAGCACCACGGAGGTGGTCGTGCCGTCCCCGCACTCGGAATCCTGGGTCTTGGCGACCTCGACGATCATCTTGGCGGTGGGGTGCTGTACGTCGATCTCCTTCAAGATGGTGACGCCGTCGTTGGTGACGACGACATCTCCGAGGGAGTCTACCAGCATCTTGTCCATACCCTTCGGTCCCAACGTCGAGCGTACGGCGTCGGCGATGGCGCGGGCAGCGGCGATGTTGTTCGCCTGGGCCTCGCGGTTCTTGGTCCTCTCAGTGCCCTCTTTGAGCACAATAATCGGTTGGCCTTGTCCTAATGAATATGCCATTATGAACCTCCTTTCGAGTTCACGATATTTTATCGCTTCTATATAACTGTTACTCTAGTTTCCCCCTCACCGAAATAGCGTGGATGATCGCACCATCGCCGTAATCCCGGGGCGGCGCTCGATGAGAGTCACAGGCCTTGCGGCATTCGCCTCAGAAGGCGTTCCTGCACTCCATGCCCCGCTCCCGGCACAGCTC
>DAGU01000078.1:0-4578 GCA_002498285.1 Methanomassiliicoccus sp. UBA386
TCTTCTGAAGCCCCTGCCCGCCCACCTGGATATGCTCTTGGTGCCGTAGCTCATCGATTCGCTAAGACTTCTGCTGCTGCCCTCCGTCGAGATGTTGCCGCCCTTTATCGCCCGGACAAGATCCTCGGCACCCTGGCAGTCGTCGGGGAAGATCGTGAGGGCGCGGCCCACATGCTCGGTGACGTGGGCATCGCTGCCGCCTATGCCCGGCAGGTGGATGATGCGCGCCAGGAGGGCCGCGCGGCGGTTCCCGAGGCGCAGGGAGCGGGAGTTCAGCGTCTCCAGCGCATCGAACTTGCGTCCCAGGACGTTCTTCTTCCCCAGGCCGGACCACCATCTGAAAGGATGGGCGGCCACGGCGATGCCTCCCTGGTCATGGATGAGATCGATGGTCTCGTCCACGCTCCGTCCCCGGGGGACCGGCTCGTTGATGAGGTATGCCAGCACATGACCGTCGGCGGTGGTGACCTCCATGCCCGGAAGGATGATGATGCCCCCTGCCTGGAATGGATAACAGTTCATGCCGTTGTGGTCGGTGATCGACAACGCTCCGAGGCCCAGCTCCTTGCATCGCTTGATGACGTCGTCCAGGCTCTGCCGGCCGTCGCCCGAGCGGTCGGTGTGTATGTGCAGGTCTGCTCTCATCGCACCGTGGCCCCGCCGGGCATGGCGTCGTCCACCGTCACCGGCCCCCTCTCGGAGGAGAGCACCAGCGCCTCCTCGGCGTCCTCGGACGGAAGGTACACCACGACCTTCCTGCCCTTCAGCTCCGTCGGGCCCTTGGCCTTTACTGCGCGTCCGACGTCCAGATGGTCTCCGGACACCTCGGCCACGCGGAGGATGAGCTTCTGGAAGTCCTTGAACTCGATCACGCGGTCCGACTGCTTCAGCCCGCTGCTGACCGCATCACCGGGCCTTGAGCCGCTGGGAGGCGATACGAGCTTGACGATCTCGCCGGCGTCGGCCGCCAGGAGCATGCCCTGCGACTGCTCGCCGCGGAGCTTGGCGGGCTTGAGGTTGGATACCACCACGACCTCGCGGCCCTCCATCTCCTCCTTGGTGTAGTAGGCCTTCAGGCCGGCCACCACCTGGATCGTCTTGCCGATGTCCACCTCCAGCAGGAGGAGCGAGTCGGCGTTGGGGTGATCCCTGGCCTTGAGGATGCGCCCCGCCTTGAGGTTCAGCGTCTCGAAGCCTCCGAACACCGAGTCGCCCTCGTTCTTCTCCACCTCGATCTTGGAGAACAGGGGCTTCGGCTCGTTGAGCTTCTGGTGCGCCGGGAGCTCGGCTTCGACGGCGGACCATCCGGCCTGCTGAAGGGTGCCCACCTGCCCGAGGAACTTCCACGCCCTCTCGGATGAACGGGGCAGGTACGGAGAGCTGAGAACCGCCAGGGCCTTGACGAGCATCAGGTGAAGATAAAGCGCGGAGCCGCACTGCTCGCGGTCCTTCTTGATCAGCGCCCACGGCCCGACCGAATCGAAGTGGCGATTGCCGAACTGCGCCAGGTCCATTATGGTCTTCAATGCCCTCTTGAAATGGCATCCGTCCAATGCATCTTCCGCGGCGTCGCGGGCCTCGCGGATGGCACTCATCATCTCCTCCCTGTCCTCGGAGGCGCCCTTGAACTCCGGCACTTCGCCGAAGTGCTTGTAGGTGAAGCTCAGCACGCGGTGGTAGTAGTTGCCGAGCGTCGCCACCAGCTCGTTGTTGATCTTGGCCTCGAAGTCCTCCCAGGAGAAGTCGGCGTCCTTGTTCTCCGGCATGTTGGCCGCGACGTAGTAGCGGATGATGTCCGGCTCGTACCTCTTCAGCAGCGACGGGATGTCGATGGTGGTGCCCCTGCTCTTGGAGACCTTGTCCCCCTTGAAGGTGAGGAACTCATTGGCCGGCACGTCGTACGGCAGGTTCAGTCCACCGCGGCCCATGAGGATGGCGGGCCAGATGATGGTGTGGAACGGTATGTTGTCCTTTCCCAGGAAATAGTAGCTCCTGACCTGGGGATCGGTCCAATAGGCCTTCCAGGCGTCCGGGTCGCCGGACCTCTGGGCCCATTCCATGGACGCGCTGAGGTAGCCGATCACGGCGTCGAACCAGACGTAGATGACCTTTCCGTCCTGACCGGGGAGCGGCACCGGGACGCCCCACTCCATGTCCCTCGTTATGGGGCGGTCCTCCAGGCCGGCCTCCAGCCAGTTCTGGGTGAACAGCTGCACCGACGGGCGCCAGTGCTGCTTGTCCTTCACCCAGTCAATGAGACGCTCCTGGAACGCGGACAGCTTGATGAAGTGGTGCTTCGTCTCCCTTAGCTCCGGCACGGTGATGCAGTGCACGCACTTGGCCTCTTTCAGCTCCCCACCCTCGAAGGTCTTGCCGCACCGCTCGCACTGATCGCCCCTTGCCTTCTCGTTGCCGCAGGCCGGGCAGATGCCCTCCACATACCGGTCGGGAAGGAACTTCTGGCAGCTGGGGCAGTAATACTGCAGAGTGCTCTTCTCGTACAGGCATCCCTTCTGCAGAAGGTCAAGGAAGACATCGCTGACGACGCGGAAATGATTCTCGGTATGTGTCTTGGTGAACAGGCTGAACTCTATGTCCAGGTCCTCGATGGCCTTCTTGTTTATCTCATGGTAGCGCTCCGCCACCTCCAGCGGGGTGACCTTTTCCTTCTCAGCCCTTACCGTTATGGGTGTGCCGTGCTGATCGGAACCGGAGACCATCAGCACCTCGTCGCCCCGAAGGCGGCGATAGCGAGAAAAGAGGTCGGGAGGTAGCAGCGAACCTGCCACATGCCCCAGGTGTATGGGGGAGTTGGCGTAGGGCCATGCGACGCAAACAAGGACTTTGGCCATGGTATCGACGGCGCATTGTGGAATAAGGATTTAATGCTTGACCGCAACCGGGGCGGCCCAGCGCCGGGGCGGCGGACGCCAAGTTTTTTAACAGTGGGTCCATTGGGCACCTCATGCGTATCGCGGTCCTGCTTCGTGACCACTGCCAGCCCAAGAAGTGCAATGCCGAGTGCAGGAAATATTGTCCCAAGGTGAGGACGGGCGTAGAGGCGGTGGTCATGGACGAGGGAGGCAAGCCCATCATATCGGAGGAGCTGTGCGCCGGCTGCGGCATATGCATCAACAAGTGCCCGTTCGAGGCCATCAAGATCATCGGGCTGCCGGCGGAGATCGAGAACGAGCTGATGCACCAGTATGGTCAGAACAGCTTCCGCATATACCGGCTTCCGGTGCCCAAGACCGGCCTGGTGACCGGCATCCTCGGGCCGAACGGGATCGGAAAGACGACATCCATCGGGCTGCTGTCCGGGAAGGAGATCCCCAACTTCGGCCGGTACGACGACCCGCCCTCCAAGGAGGAGGTGCTGGACCGGCTGTCCGGGACCGAGCTCGGGGACCACCTCGTGAAGGTGTACGCCGGGCAGGTGCGCACGGCGCTGAAGCCGCAGTATGTGGACAAGCTTCCCGCGGCCGTCAAGGGCGTCCCCCGCGACCTGCTGGGCCGGGTGGCCGAGCGCATGAGCGTCGACGAGGCCGCCACCCTGCTGGACCTCACCGGGGTCATCGACCGCCCGCTCGACAAACTATCGGGGGGCGAGCTGCAGCGGGTGGCCATCGCCGCCACCCTCATGAAGGACGCCGACGTGTACTTCTTCGACGAGCCGTCGTCGTACCTCGACATCTACCAGCGCATACGCATGGCGAGGCTCATACAGCAGCTGGCCAAGGAGAAGCAGGTGGTGGTCATCGAGCACGACCTGGCCATCTTGGATTTCATGGCCGACAACGCCTACCTGGTGTACGGCTCCGAAGGAGCCTACGGTGTCTTCGCTCAGCCGCGCCAGGTCAGGACGGCCATCAACACCTACCTGGACGGCTACATGCGGGAGGAGAACATCCGGTTCCGCGATACGGCCATCCGCTTCGAGTCGCACCCCCCGCGGGACACCGTGGAGATGGTCACCCTCATGGAGTTCGGAGACCTGGAGTGCGACTACAAGCAGTTCCGGCTTAAGGTCGAGGGCGGGGCCATCAAGATCGGCGAGTCGGTCGGCGTGGTGGGGCCGAACGCCATCGGCAAGACCACCTTCGTCAAGATGCTGGCCGGCGTCCAGGAGCCGACCAGGGGAACGCTCGACAAGAACGCCACAGTGTCCTACAAGCCTCAGTACATCTCCCCTGACTTCGATGGAACGGTGGCAGAGATGTTCATGGCCGCCGCGTACGAGTTCTTCCGCTCGGGGTTCTTCGAGAGCGAGATCGCTCATCCCCTCTCGCTCCGCCGACTGTACGAGAAGAAGGTCGGGCACCTGTCCGGGGGCGAGCTGCAGCGGGTGGCCATCGCCCTGTGCCTCTCCAAGGAGGCAGACATCTACCTTCTCGACGAACCGTCGGCATACCTCGACTCGAACCAGCGCATGGAGGCGGCCAAGACCATCCGCCGGGTGATGGAGAAGAAGGGGCGCAGCGCGCTGATCGTCGACCATGACATCTACTTTCTGGACATGGTGTCGGACAGCATGATGGTGTTCAGCGGCAAGCCGGGAGTGGAGGGCACCGCCGGCGG
>DAGU01000078.1:4765-12132 GCA_002498285.1 Methanomassiliicoccus sp. UBA386
AACCGGCCTCGAATCAACAAGCCCGGCTCCCGGCTGGACCGGGAGCAGAAGGAGAAGGGCGAGTACTACTACAGCTGAGCCCTCGGCGGATCGACGCCCGAAGGCATACATAAGTTGTCGGCCGATACCATTCCGGTGAGCCGATGGAGGCTGTAAGGGTAACGGACAATATCTACTGGGTAGGGGCCATTGACTGGAACATCAGGAACTTTCACGGCTACACCACGCCGCGAGGTTCCACGTACAACGCTTACCTCATGACCGGGGAGAAGAACATCCTCATCGACACGGTCAAGCGCCCCTTTCTCGAGCAGCTCCTGGCGCGCATCAGGAGCGTCATCGACCCCAAGGACATAGATCTCATCATCTCCAACCACACCGAGATGGACCATTCCTCCTCGCTGCTGGAGATGCAGAAGCTGACCGGCGCCAAGGTCCTGGCGTCCCGCAAGGGAAAGGAGGGGCTGGCGCTCCACTACCCCGAGCTTAATGTCGAGGCGGTCGAGGATGGCGCCGAGATCCGCTGCGGCGGCAAGACGCTCAGGTTCATTGACACCCCGATGCTGCACTGGCCGGACTCCATGTTCACCTACGTGCCGGAGGACAAATTGCTGTTCAGCATGGACGCCTTCGGCCAGCACTATGCCACCAATGCCCGCTTCGACGACCAGGTGGATGAGGGCATTCTGTTCCAGGAGGCCGCCAAGTACTATGCCAACATCATCCTGCCCTTCGGGGCCCGGGTGGTGAAGACGCTAGAGAAGGCGAGCCAGCTGGACATCCAGATCCTGGCCACCTCCCACGGCGTGATCTGGCGCAAGAACCTTCCCCGGATATTGAAGGCCTATTCCGACTGGGGCTCCGGCGTTACCAAAGAAAAGGCGGTGGTCGTGTACGACAGCATGTGGGGCTCCACCACCACCATGGCCGAGCACATCGCCGACGGCATAGCATCCCGGGGAGTGGAGGTGGAGGTGCTCAAGCTGGGAGAGACAGACCGCAGCTGGGTCATCAAGGAGGTGCTGGACGCCCGGGCGGTGGTGGTGGGGACGCCCACCATCAACAATACCATGTTCCCCAGCGTGGCCGACCTGGTGTTCTATCTCAAGGGCCTGCGCCCCAAGGGCCGCATCGGCGCGGTGTTCGGCTCCTACGGCTGGGGCGGGGGCGGGACCAAGGCGGTGCGGGAGCAGCTGCAGGCCGCCGGACTAGAGCTTCCCTTGGAGGACCTGCAGGTGAACTATGTCCCTCACGAGGCCGAGAAGGCGAAGTGCATGGAGATGGGGCGCCGCATCGCAGAGCTGATCAAGAAATCCTGATAGGCCCGGCGCCCAGCTGGCTCGGATGAAAAGGAAAGGGGGGCTATGCCCCGTTGCGGCCTCAGGCCGAGGCCTTGTCCTTGCTCTTGGGCTTAGCCTTGCCCTTGGCTTTGGCCTTGGCCTTCTCCTTGATGGCGCCGTTGACCCCGGTGGCCTTGCGCAGCTCGTCCACCTTGTCCACCTTCTCCCAGGTGAAGTCGGCCCCCTTGCGGCCGAAGTGGCCGTAGGCGGCGGTCTGTTTGTAGATGGGGCGGCGGAGCTCGAGCGCCTCGATGATCCCGTCAGGGCTGAGGTCGAAGACCTTGCACACCGCGGCGGCGATGTTATCGTCCGGTATGGTCCCGGTGCCCCTGGTGTCGATCATGACCGAGACAGGATGCACCACGCCGATGGCATAGGCCGCCTGCACCTCGACCTGCTTGGCCAGTCCGGCGGCCACGATGTTCTTGGCGATGTAGCGGCACATGTATGCCGCCGAGCGGTCCACCTTGGTGGGGTCCTTGCCGGAGAACGCCCCGCCGCCGTGGCGGCCCGTTCCGCCATAGGTGTCGACGATGATCTTGCGGCCCGTCAGGCCAGAGTCGCCGCAGGGTCCGCCGATAACGAAGCGGCCAGTGGGGTTGATGAAGTACTTGGTCTTGGCGTCGAGGAGCTTGCCGCACACCGGCTTGATGACCTTGTTCCTGATCTCCTCCTCGATGATGGCATGGACCTTGGCGTCGTCCGTCTCCCCGTTGATGACCGGCGCGTGCTGGGTGCTTACCACAATGGTGTCGAACCGCGCGGGCTGGCCGTCCTTGTACTCCACCGTGACCTGGGTCTTGCCGTCAGGGCGCAGCCAGGGCAGCGTGCCGTCCTTCCTGACCTTGGCCAGCTGGAAGGCCAGCTTCTGCGCGGTGATCAAAGGCAACGGCATGTATTCCGGCGTCTCGTCGGTGGCATAGCCGAACATCAGCCCCTGATCGCCCGCACCGGTGGCGAGCTTCTTTCCCTTGGAAGTGCGGCACACTCCCTGATTGATGTCGGAGCTCTGGTCGTGAATGGAGCTCATGACCGAGATCGACGACGCGTCGAAGCCGAACTCGGGGCGAGAGTACCCGATGTCACGCACGGTGTCCCTCACCACGCGGTCGACGTCGATATGGACGTTCCTGCAGGGGTCGGTCTTCACCTCGCCCAATACCATGACCATGCCCGTGGTGGTCACCGTTTCAATGGCCACATGGGCCTCGGGGTCCTGCTCCAGATACGCATCCAGCAGCGCGTCGGAGACCTGATCGCAAAGCTTGTCGGGGTGACCCTCGGTCACCGATTCAGAAGTGAATAGATATTTGCCCATATGTAATCCCTAACGGGACGATTGCTCAAAGAGTATATATATTTTGGAGCATTGTTTTGCGTATAGAAATATAACCGGTGGTTATAGATGGACCTGTCGGACATAAGGAGACTGCGCATAAAGGTGGGATTGAGCCAGACCGCCCTGGCGAAGAAGGCCGGGGTCTCTCAGGCCCATATCGCCAAGATAGAGAGCGGGAAGGTAGACCCCAGGTTCTCGACGGTTGACCGGATCTTCCGCTGCCTCAAGGAAGAGGAGAATGACCACTGCCGGAAATATATGACCCCCTACATATACGGCGTGCAGCATGACGACACGGTCTCCAGCGCGGGGGAGATCATGGGTGATAAGGGCGTATCCCAGGTGGTCGTGTTCCGCGGTCGCTCGGTCATCGGGATGATCACCGAGGAGGACCTGCTGCGGTTCTCCGGAGACCCGTCGTCGAACGCCGACAAAGCGATGTCCGAGCCTCCTCCCCGAGTGTCCGGGACGACATCGGCCGATACTGTCAAGGATCTTCTCCTGGAGTTCCCCGCGGTCATGGTGATGGAGCAGGACGAGGCCGTGGGCATAATAACCCGCTCGGACCTGATCAAGCGGTGATGTTTCCCGAACAACCCCTGGAGCCACAGCCTTTTTAAATATGAACTAATCTCCGATGGGCGTGCTTGGAAAGGCAGACATACACGTCCATACCAAATATTCTGGGCTTCACAGAATGGGGGTCCTGCGGTTCCCTGAATCGGTCTCCGATCCCGTGAAGGTGGTCGAGAAGGCCAAGGAAGCGGGCATGGATGTGGTCTGCATCACCGACCACAACGCGATCCGGGGCGCCGAGGTGGCCTACCAGGCGGCCAAGCGCATCGGCGGCATAGAGGTCGTGAAGGGGGAGGAGGTCACGACCACCGACGGGGAGCTGTTGGCCCTGTTCATCGAGGAGAAGATACCTTCCGGACTGAGCGCTGTGGAGACCATTCGCCTCATCAGGGAGCAGGACGGCCTGGTCGTCGCTCCGCATCCGTTCAGCCTTCACTGCCCCTGCCTCAGGCAGAAGATCGACCACTTCGACATAGACGGCATCGAGGTGCTCAACGGCGGGCACATCGACGATTACTCGAACGCCGAGGCCGAGAGGAATGCGCTATCAGGCCGGTGGGCGCGCTTAGGCGGATCGGATTCACACTACATCAAGACGGTCGGGTACGCTTACACCAACTTCCTGGGGAGCACCGCCGAAGATCTCCGGCGCTCCATTCTTAACAAGAACACCTCGGTTGGCGGCGTCCCCATACCGATGACCGATGCCATTGCATGGAGCATGCAGGTGGTGTACCACTCAGACGTCCTGATCCTCCGCCACATGCTCGGCCTGGATAAGGAAGAGACGGACGACCCCATCGTGCTGAAGGTGAGGAAAATGAACGCCGCCCAGCGGCTGGGCGCCTTGGTCGGCTCCCTGGTCTATCTGACGCCCCCTATACCGTTCCTCGTCGGCATGACGTCCAAGCGGCTGTTCCGCCGGTGGGCCCTGCACGAGAGGACCGATTCTCACATCATGGGTCCGATCTGGCATCAGTGATGGTGATGCGCCCCTGGCTCGGCCAGATGGGCAAAGGCGCCAGCCAGCACCTCGCTGAGCGATGGGTGTATCACCTGGCTCATGGCCATCGGCATATAGCTCTGGTCCCCAGCGTTCATCAGGTACACGACCTGCTGCACCAGGAGGTCGGCCTCCGGGCCGGCTATGTGCGCTCCCAGTATTCGCCGCGTCCCGGCCTCCACTAGGACCTTCACCACCCCATGGTCGTTGGCCATGGCCGCCCCCTTGGCCACGTTGGAGTAGAAGTTGTAGCCGACCAGGTACTTCAGGTTTCCCCTCTTGGCGCCCTCTTCCAGCATCCCGACGCTGCCGACCGTGGGATAGGTATAAACGGCATGAGGCACGGCGTGCTCGTCCACGTAGGCCTTGTGCTCTGAGGTCATGTTATGCCATACTACCTGGCTCTCATAGTTGGCGGTGTGGCGGAACATGTGATGGCCGGTGATGTCTCCCAGGGCCCAGATCCCCGGCGCGGTGGTCTCCAGGTGCTCGTTGACCCTGACATATCCGGACTCGTCCAGCTCCACGCCGGTGGCGGCCGGGTCCAGCCAATCGGCGTTGCTCTTCACTCCGGCGACGACGAGAAGCATCTCCGCCTGGTCCCGCACGTCCTTGCCGTTGGTCCGGTCCCGGCTGATGACCTCGATGCCGCCATCGCTCTTTCTGACCTCGGTCGCATCATGGGCCGTCCGCAGCGTCACGTGCTGCCCCAGCTTGCGGGTGACGGCCGAACTAATCTCCAGCTCCTCGTTCGGAAGCAGCCGCGTATTACGCTGGATGATGGTGACGTCCGTTCCGAAGGCGGAGAAGAAGTGCCCGAACTCGCATCCCTTGTAGCCGCCTCCCAGGATGATCACGCTCTTGGGAAGTTCCTCGATGTCGAATATGGTCTCGGATGTCTGGTACTCCACGTCTTCGATGCCCTCGATCGGGGGGATGGCGCTGCGCGCCCCTCCGGCGAGGACGATGCGAGGTGCCTTAATGGTGCGGCCTGAGGCCGTCAGCGTCCGGTCGCCTATGAAGCTGACCGTGTCTCGAATGGGCGTTACTTGAGGGTCCTCCTTGACCGCCTCGCTGATGCCGTCCCGCTCCTTCAGCACCGAGTCCCAGGTCCTCTGCCTGACCAGCTCGAAGTCGGCCTTCTCCAGTTTCGCCTCGACGCCGATGCGGGCCCCGTCCTCGATCTGCCTGATGACGTCGGCGGGGTAGATCCACATCTTGCTCGGTATGCATCCCCGGTTGAGGCATGTGCCCCCCATCGGCCCGTTCTCGGCCAGCGCCACCTTCATTCCTGAGCGCACGGCCGCATCAACCAGGTTCAGCCCGGCCCCGGAACCGATGATTATCAGGTCGTAGTTCTCCACTGGATTCCCTCGCATCCTGGACTAGTACATTGCGGTGTTTCCTATAATATGGTTCGACGCTTCGGCGGTCGGACGTTCATTATATTGCTCCACAATGCGTCTCTCAAGATTTGGCACGAACCGCATCGAGCGCTGGATGTGATGTGAGCGTTTGATGCTACGGATAGCGGTATGTACGCTTGCGAACCTGGCGGGGGAAACGTAGCGGGCCGATATGTTGGGCTCGGAACCCATCCTCCAATATTAGCTCGGCCAGCCCTCCCCCTGTCCCGCAGAGAGCACAGTCAAACGCCATATACAATGGTCTACCAGGCCGACCTGGGGCCGAGGGTCCTGAAGAGGGATGAAAATGGCAGAGAAGGCCCTACACCAGAAGAAGGTAGAAGCGGGACGCGCCGGTGGGTTGGCCGAGCATGAATGCCGTGGAAGAGAGTGCACCCACCCAAGCCATCAGCAGGAACGAGGAGGGGAGAGCGAATCGACCCACGAGAAGCGCTCCGAGGCCGGGCGGAAGGGCGCGGAAGCGCAGCCTAAAGAGGCTAAGGCTAAGGGTGGACGCCGCTCCCACGAAGGAAAGGACTGAGGTCCCTGTTAAAGGGGGGTTTCCCGACCTCTCTATTTTCTTTTAACCCTTCATAACATCGTCCACTCGTTCATCGCCCTTCGCGCCGTGACGTCGGATATGCCTCCATCCGCGGTCATGCCGCGCCATGGCGATTCATCGCTGTCGTCGAACTTCTTCGAACCCCCATTTTGTCATCCGGACGGCATGCGAACGTGTTATGGCGCAACACCAAAACGGGCCGTTAGATGCACATATTGCGGCATGAGCGGTCAAGGACCGCCCGTGCCGATGATGAGGCAACGCCATGCTCAGGCCAAATCATGGGGAGGAGAGTACAAGCCGGCCATCTCATCCTTGCGTTTAAATTTTGAGGACGATTATCCGTAATGAACCCAGGCATAGATTCTCCATCTTGTCTCCACTCTGCATCATACTCACGTTGCCGATGAAGCAAAGTGCGCTGATGATGGCCCGTCTCCGTCAGACACGTGGCAGAGGGCCCGGGAAGGCTGAAGCGGTTGGAACCGCACGTCCGCCGGCCGACAGCTCCGCGACGCGTGGAAGAGACCTCGCCATAGAAGCCGCCGGCCGTAGAAATGCCGAACACCCGCTATTGGGCTCGGATCCAAAACGACTGGGAAGAATTGAGAGCGCACACGGAGGGATTCGAACCCCCGACCTGCAGCTTAGGAGGCTGCTGCCATATCCAGACTAGGCCACGTGTGCATTTTGCTCGAAGTATGGAAAGGGTATAGAAAAGGTTTACTGAAGGAGCTTACTCCTTCTCCTGGGGGATCTCCTCGGGAGAGATCTCCTCGGACTCCTCGGCGACCTCTTCGGAAGCCTCTTCAGCGGGCTCCTCGACGACCGGCTCAGCCTTGACGTACTCCTCGATGAAGCGCACGTTGGTCGCGCTCATGGCCTCGCGGAGGTCGGCCACGATGCGGTACTTGGCGAGCAGCCACTTCTGGTCGTACTTGCAGACGTCAGGGAGAACGATGGAGATGACCTTGTCCTCGACGGTGACCTCGAAGCCTTCCGAGGTGCCGTAGTCCATGTCCAGGACGGCCTTGACCTTCTCCTCGTCGCCCTCGACCTTGGAAACGACGGTGAACTTGTACTTCAGCTCCTTGCCGGCCAAGGGGCGGTTGAAGTCGACGCGGACGCGGCCCGGGGTAAC
>DAGU01000078.1:12348-15068 GCA_002498285.1 Methanomassiliicoccus sp. UBA386
GCCTTCTCGGCCGGGATGACGACCTCGGTCTCCTTGCCGATCTCGGCGGACTCGATGGCCTCGTCGAGGCCCTCGAAGATCCTGCCTCCGCCTACCAGGATGGGCAGGGGCTTGTACTCGACCTTCTCGTTGAAGACGTTGTTGTCCTGGGCAGTCTGAGCGTTGGTCGTGTCGAACAGCTCGTCGGAGTCGGCGATCCAGCCGTCGAAGTCCATCAGAACGATGTCCCCCTTGGCAATCTTGACCGCATCAGTGTTATCGTTCGCCATGAAATTCACCTTGAATCCATTGATCAGGATATGGCTCTTCGTCATTAATTCGTTATTTTTATAGTTTGTGGTGTCTCAACGGCCACATCTCAGACCATCGATGGAGGTGAGCGAATCGACCGTATCGCGGTCGAGCGCCATCGAAAGTTCGATGAGGAACCGGAGCGTGTCGTCGATGTCCTGAAGGTCGGCGACCGCGACGTGCGAGTGCATGTGCCGTATGGAGGGGCCGACCGCGATGGACGGAACCCCGAAGCGCGAGGAGTGTATGACGGCGGCATCGGTCGTCGCCCTCGCATGGCTGAGCTGGTATGGTATATCGTTCCTCTCGCAGATGTCGATGCATAGCTCCTTCAACGCCTGGTTCGGCACCATGCGGGGGTCCCAGGTGGTGATGGAGACGCCCTCGCCCATCCGGGTCGGGGCGACCTTGGCGCTGGAACCGGGCACATCGCCCGATATATCCACGTCCAGGGCGATGGCCACGTCCGGCCGGACCATGCGCGATACCGTCATGGCGCCCTGCGCTGCGATCTCCTCCTGCACCGTGGCCGCCCCCACGATGGTGTTCGGATGCTTCACGCCGCCCTCGGCCATATGCCTGACCAGCTCGGCCGAGAGGAACGCGCCGATGCGATTGTCGAGCGCCTTTCCGAACGCTACCGTCCTCTCTCCATCCGGCTCTCCGTCCCGAACGCGGGGGCGGGTGACGGTGAAGAACTGCGAGTCGGGAACGGCCGCGTCGCCCACCCTGACACCCATGGCCTCCGCCTCCTCCCTGCTTGACGCCCCTATGTCGATGCACATCCCGCCCAGCGGCAACGGCTTGTCAGGCTTGCTCTCCCGGGCAAAGGGGAAGGCGGTGGCGATGACGCCCCTCAGCTCCCCTTCCTTCGTTAGCACCTTGACCTTCTGCCCGATGAGGCTCTGCTCCCACCAGTAGCCCAGCGGGTTGAACGACATGAAGCCGTCCGGACCGATGGAGCCGATGGAGAACCCGATCTCGTCGATGTGCCCCGGGAAGAGCACCACGGGACCGCCCTCCGTTCCGTTGTGGGAGTAGATCAGGCTGCCCAGACGGTCGGTGCACATATCGGCCAGGCCGTCCAGGCGCCTCTTGATGACCTTCATGGCCTCCCGCTCGTACCCCGACGGGCCGGGCGCGTTGCTCAACTCTTCCAAGAATCGAAGCGAACCTTCGTCCAAGACCGCAACCTCACGGCGGCGGAGCGCCCTGGAGCGGTAAATAGGTTGCTTCCCATAAAGGCTAAATGCTAAATCGAAGTTACGAAAGCGGACGCCACCATAGCTCAGCCCGGTAGCGCGGCTGACTTGTAATCAGCAGGTCGCGAGTTCAAATCTCGCTGGTGGCTCCATTTGTGATCATCATGTACGACGAGGAGATGAACGTCAACCGGCGTTGGTGGGATGGCGCTACGCCAGTCCACTACCGCTCCCGCTCGTACAACGTGGACAGCTTCCGGCGCGGCGGGAGCTCCCTGCTGCCCCTCGAACTGGGCGAGATGGGAGATGTCAGCGGCAAGCGGCTCCTGCACCTTCAGTGCCATTTCGGCCTGGACACCTTGTCGTGGGCTCGGCGGGGCGCTGAAGTGACCGGCGTGGACTTCTCTCCCGAGGCCATCGCCACCGCCCGCCAGCTGTCCGAGGAGCTGTCCATACCGGCCCGGTTCATAGAGTCCAACATCTACGCCCTTCCGGACGTTCATGACGAACGATACGACATTGTGTACACCGGCTACGGGGCGCTGTGCTGGCTGCCCGACCTGGATGGCTGGGCCATGGTCGTGGCCCGCTACCTCCGCCCCGGCGGCATATTCTACGTCGTCGACTCCCACCCCTTCACCGACCTGATCGACGAGGACCGTTCGGACCGCGTTGAGCTCAAGGGGAGGTACCTCTCTGACGGACGGCCCGTGAGATGGGAATCGCCAGACACTTACACCGACTCGGACCGTCAGCTGGAAGAGCAAGTGACATACTCCTGGCCTCACACCATGTCCGAGATAGTCGGCTCGCTGTTGTCGGCCGGCCTGCGTCTCGACTTCCTGCACGAGTCGGAGCTTGGCTACTTCAACATGCACCCGCTGATGGAGAAGCGGGAAGATGGACATTGGGTATTCCGCGAGGGGACATGCGGCCTACCGTTGACGTTCTCCCTGATGGCCCACCTTCCCGTCACGGCCACACCGTATCGTCCTCCCGGTAGTCGATCTTGATCACCAGGAAGGCGAAGTCCTCCTCCACCAGGGGCATGCCGTGCATCTCCCCCGGCTCGCATACCACAAGGTCCCCCTGCCCCATGCGCACCTCCCGGCCGTCGATGGTGATGCTCCCGGGCGCCAGGGCGTAGAAGATCTCGGTCTGCACCTTGTGATAGTGAGGCGGCACCGTCGCTCCCTTGGCGAACCTCACCTCCTGCACCCGCGATAC
>DAGU01000078.1:15423-24881 GCA_002498285.1 Methanomassiliicoccus sp. UBA386
TCGATCACGCGGTCCCTCTCGGCCGCGGCGTGCTCCTTGGTATCGCGGTCCTTGACCAGCTCAATGGCCTGCATCAGGCCCAGGCCGCGGACGTCGCCGATCACCTCGTGCCGCTCGGCCATCTCCAGCAGTCGCTTGCGGAGATGATCGCCGAGCGAGGTCGCCCTGTCAAGAAGATGTTCATCATCGATCACGTCCAGGGTGGCCAGCGCCGACGCGCAGGCAAGCAGGTTGCCGCCCATGGTGTTGGAGTGCGCCCCCCGCCCCATGTCCAGGCGGGCCGGGAACACAGTGGCGCCTATGGGGAGGCCGGACCCCAGGGCCTTGGCCGTGCACAGGACGTCGGGTACGACGTCGAAGTGCTCCACCCCCCACATCCTTCCGGTGCGGCCCATGCCAGCCTGGACCTCGTCGTCCACCAGCAGGATCCCGTACCGCCGGCAGATCGAGGCGATCTCCTTCACGAACCCCGGCGGCGGGACGATATAGCCGCCCTCGCCCTGCACCGGCTCCATGAACAGGGCCGAAACCTCCTCGGGCGGAACGTTGGTCTGAAAGTAAACCTCCTCGATGACGCGGGCGCAGTGGGCCCCGCAGGAGGCGGGCTCCATTCCGTAAGCGCACCGATAGCAATACGCGTAGGGCACGTGGACCGCCCCCGGGACGGTGGGGAAGAACCTTTCCCGATGAGAGGGCCTGCTCGCCGTGAGCGACAGGGAACCCATCGTCCGTCCGTGGAAGGAACCCAGGAAGGCGATGAAGCGCCCCCGGCCGGTGTTCCAGCGGGCCAGCTTCATGGCGGCTTCGATGCTCTCGGCGCCGCTGTTGCTAAAGAACACCTTCCTCTCGCACTTTCCCGGCACGGATCCCGCCAGGCGGCGGGCCAGATCGACCTGGCCGGAGTAATAGAAGTCGGTCCCGGCGAAATGAAAGAGCCGCTCGGACTGCTCCTTCACGGCCCTCACCACCCGCGGATGGCCGTGGCCTACGTTCAGCACCGAGATCCCGCTGGCGAAGTCTATGAGGTCGTTGCCGTCCACGTCCCTCACCACTCCCCCGGCGGCGCTCTCGGCCACCACTGGAGAGGTCTTGGTCGAGGTCGCCACGTACCTGTGGTCCTGCTCCACCACCTCGCGGGCACGGGGCCCAGGAGGCTCTACCACGATGTTGACGTATCTTGGCATGATCTCTCCCCTGGCTATCGTCCCGTCATTATATCGCATTTGGGGCCGGCGGCGTGTCAAACCCTTCAAATACTGCCTGCTCCAACAGCGAACAGGGGAAGATGGCCGAGCGGTCCGCAGGATCATGGATAGTTGCATTTCTCATACTGGGACTGTTCATGGCAGTGGCAGCGATAACGCCGTCCGCGATTCCAGACCTTGATTCGGGAGGCGACACCGGCGCGGTCCGGGAGAAGACCGACTATAAGCGGCCTGTCCTGAGCCCCTTGGCGGACAAGATGACGGAGGGCGAGGAGCTGGTCATGCGCCTCACCTCCGAGCCAGAGAGGGGGTTCCTGGTGGAGGGAGGCAGCTGGGTATGGACCTTCAGCCTGGAAGGGGGCCTGGCCACTGGCGACGCCACCATCCGGTATGGAGGGGACAGGTACGTGGCATGGATGTCCGCCCCCGGCTCAAGCGCCATCGCCGGTTTTGGACCGAGATTCATGCAGGGCCCCAGCTCTGCCATGTCGCGGGCCGAGGCGGAGATAGATCTCAACATACTCAAACCGGGGGCCTACACGTTCAAGGCATGGATCATGGACCAGGGGGGCATGGGGGCCGGCATGCCCAGTTCCGCCTCGCCCCTGGCCCGCAGCGCCGATCTCAGCGTCAAGCTGACGGTCGACAGCGCCGAGGAGCCGTTCGTCAGGATCGAGCAGACCCTTACGGGGCCGTCGGGCGTGCAGGAGCGCAACCGCTACATGGAACTCAAGGTTGTAGACAAGGCCGACCGCGGCGACACCGATTGGTCCGGAACGGTGGTCGATCACATCGCCATCGAGAAGGAGGGAATCATGGTCTCCGACGTTACTGGAAGGACCTCCTCCCCGTTGTCGACCATCCGGTGGGAGCAGCAGGACGACCGCATAGTAGGCCGCCTGAAAACCACCTCGCCTTTTTCGGGCAGGGCGGAGCTGACCGAGTGGAGCATTGATGTTCAGCTGCGGTTCGCGGTGGGCGGCACATACAATGTCATCACCTGGGCAACGGATAGGGGCAGTGGGGACATCGTATCCGGCATATCATCCATAACCATCCAGGTGGAGATGCCGGAGCCAGAGCCTGAACCGGCCCCGGGGCCGGAACCTGAGCCGGAGGACCCCAACTCCACCGCCGATCCCCTTCTCCCACGGCTGTTCGACCCGGCCTCGCCCATGGTCATAATACCATCCGACGGCGCGGCCGTGGCGACTAGGGATTGATGCTCAGCCGCCTGGATCAGTCGCCAACGGTCATCCGCTCGGCGGAATCGATGCACCTGCTTAGGATGGAGTAGGCCTTCATCATGTCCTCCTCCTTGACGATGAAGATTGTGTCGGTGAAAACGCTCACCGATTCCACCACGTTAATGCCCCCCTCCGAGAGGTTGTTGGCCAGGTAGGCGTACACCCCGCTCGTCTCGGTGATGCGCTCCGGCGAACGCACCGAGATCTCCACCAGACCCATGCGGACCTTCAGTATGTTCTCCTGCCCCACCAGCGACACCACCTCGTTCTTGAGCTTCTCATCGGAGATGATGGTTATGGCATGGGTTCCCTGAATGATCTGCATGATGCTCTTCTCGTTGAGCAGCTTCTTGAAGATGACCTCGAGGCGATGAAGGACCGTCCAGTCGTTCTTGGCAGTGATGATGGCGATCCTGGTCTTCAGTTCCAGGCGGGAGTCTCGCAGAACGCGGAGGATCTCGCCCTCATGGTCCTGGTGGCCCAGCTTGACGGCGTACCGGCGGCATGCGATCATGACCGCCTCCTCGTTCCCGATGCCCAGCTCCCTCATGATGAGCCGGGCCAACGAGGAGTAGTTGATCAGGTCCTTTGAGATGCAGTCCTTGACGCTGGGATGGGCATCTATATACATGCGTGTTCTTTCTGCGATGCTCTCCCGGGGGGCGTCCTTCTTCATGCGTTCCGACGGATATCAGACAGGGTTATTAAACTCTTTTACACAAGTTCTCGCTGGCTTGTCAAGAACATCCGCGCCCCCATGCGATGAAATAGTAGGCTGCCGTTCCCTTAGGATGATTTGAGCACCGAGAACGTCTACCGGAACATCAACGGCCTGAGGGCCAAGATCGCCTTCAGCGTCCTCCTTCTGCTGCTCGTGGCAGCACTGTTAAGGGCCATCCTGATAGGCCACATATTCTGGTCGCTGATCGCGATCTGGATACTGTCCATCATGTTGGCCCCGGAGTTCGGGGACGCCATCCTATCGCAGGGACGGCCCCTGGCCGGCACCATAGCGTCCGCCAGCCTGTTCGTCCTCTACCTATTCCTCGGGCCTGCCCGGCCAAGCGTCACGGACCTCAACAGCATGCTGTGGGCCATCCCTGGGAACATGACGGTGTTCGGGCTGGTGCTCACCACCCTCCTTGTCGTTAACGAGAGGGGGCGGGGCCACATGGCCAGACAGTTCCTCATGGTGGTGACGCTCATCTCGTACATGACGGTGATCCTATTGCAGGGGCCGATCGATCACTACATGGGCATGCTGTTCAGCCGGCAGATGGTGCCCGGGAACGATGAGTTCATGCGCTATTTCATGGTCAGCACCGCGGTCGGTATCGCCCTGGCATACGCCATGGTAAGGTACATGAGCAGGCATGCGGGCAGTAAGATCAACCCGGGCGGCGTGGATTGGGAGGGATGACATGCGTAACAAGGGGATGTTCATCATCGTGGCGTCGGCCATCGCCCTGGCGGTCATGATGACCCTCAGCTTATTGTCGGGCGACAGGTATTCTTACAGCACCCAGCTGTTCAGCATCCTCCTGCTGGCCATCCCCGCCTGGTGCCTCAGGCATGATGTCATGGTCCTGCCGTGGCCCATCCTGACGGGTATCGGCCTGGCGCTGTTCCTGCACAGCCTGGGCCTGGTGACCCATCTGTACAACACCACCAACTGGTGGGACAGCATAACGCACTTCGTCTCCGGCATAACCGTCGCCTCCCTGGCAGCCATCGCCCTCATCATGGTCATCGTGTTCTCCGAGAAGACCAGGGTGCCCGTGACCTGGGTGCCGTTCCTCATATTCGTCTCGGTGCTGTCCATGGAAGGGGTGTGGGAGATACTAGAGTTCTCTCTGGACCATATCATAGGAACGGGGATGCAGCATGGGCTGGAAGACACCATGAAGGATATCGTGGCGAACTCTTTGTCGGGCATCGTCGCCGGTCTGGGCTTCGCCTATTACATGTCCAGGGCGTCGCTCTGCCAGCTGGTGGACGGCCTCAAGGTGGAAGGCCTCGTGGAGTGGTCCCGCCGCACCTTCTCTGACTGATGCTCAGGACAGGAAGCTCTCCAGGACGTCGTTGAACGCCTTCATAGAGCCGTCGCTCAGGATGAGTGGGGGGATCAGCCGTACGACCGAACCGGCGCACACGTTAATGAGGATCCCGTTCTCGAGAGCCTTCGCCTGCAGCCTCTTGGCATCCCCTCCCATCTCCAGCCCGATGATGAGCCCGCGGCCCCGCACTGCCCTTATGCGCCCCCCGGAACGGGTGGCGATATCGCGGAGCTGCTCCATCCACCGGCCTCCCTTCTCGGCCACCTGGATGTCCATCTTTTCCTCGCGCATGGTCTCCACCACGGTCCTGGCTATCGCGGTCCCCAGCGGATTTCCGCCAAAGGTGGTGCCGTGGGAGCCGGGAACGAAGGTCGACGCCACCTCCTTCGACGCGACGATGGCCCCTATGGGATAGCCGTTCCCGAGGGCCTTTGCCAAACTAATGATGTCCGGAACAACGTCGTAATGCTGGAAGCCGAAGAAGCGGCCGGTCCGGCATAATCCGGTCTGTACCTCATCACATATGAGAAGGGCGCCATGCTCGTCGCAGAGATCGCGGGCGGTGCGGAAGAACTCCCGCTCCGCCGGGATGACGCCGCCCTCGCCCTGGATCGGCTCCAGGATAACGGCCGCGGTGTCCTTCGTCACCGCCCCCTTGAGCTGTTCCACGCTGCCGTAGTCAATAAGGTCGACCGCTCCCGACAGCAGGGGCTCGAACCCGCTCTGGTACTTCTTCTGCCCGGTGACGGAGAGGGCAGCGGCCGTCCGGCCGTGGAACGAGTTGTACGTCGAGACGACCCTGGAGCGGCAGGTGTGCTTGAAAGCGAGCTTCAGCGCCGCCTCGTTCGCCTCCGCTCCGCTATTGACGAAGAGGACCGACGAGAGTGGCTTCGGACATGTCGACGCTATGGCGGCAGCGGCCTCCGCCTGCTCCTTCACCAGGTACAGGTTGGAGACGTGCACCAGACGCTCGGACTGCTCCCGTATGGTATGGGTGATCGCGGGATGCGCATATCCCAGCGAGTTGACGGCGATGCCGGCCACCATGTCGATGTACCGGCGGCCGTCCAGGTCATAGAGGAACTCCCTCTCGCCGCGTTCGAAGCACAGTTCCTGGCGTCCATAGTTCTGGAACAGGTGGGCCCGATCCAGCTCCTTCACTTGATCTAGTTTCATGTCATCCCTGGGTTACAGTGGTCCCTATGCGCTCCCGCCCGATGAGCTTGCGCACCATCGAGCCGGGGTCCCTTCCATTTAACATATGCACTACTGACACGCGATGCCGGATGGCGTCCCGGCATGCTTCCACCTTCGGTATCATTCCTCCGGTGATCACGCCCTGCGCGATCAGTTCATCGATCCCTTGGAACGTGATCTCATGCACCACCTCGGAGGAGCCTTCCCCCCCGCGCAGGATGCCTGGCACGTCGGTCAGGAGTACCATCGTCTCCGCCCCCGCGGCCTGCGCCACGAAGGCGGCCATGGTGTCGGCGTTGACGTTGTACCTGTAGCCCAGAGCATCGGCCCCTATGGGATAGACGACGGGGACCGCCCCGGCGCGCAGGGTCTCGTCGAGCCAGGCGCCGGAGACGCCGATGACGTCCCCCACCCGGCCAAGGTCGACCTCCACATTCGTCCCGTTCTCGATGACGATCACGGGCGGCTTGCGCTTGCATACCACTCCGGCCTGGGCCGCCGAGGCGCCCACGGCGTTGATGCCTTTGGCGCGCAGCACGGCCACGGTGGCGGCGTTGATGCGGGACAGCACCTCCTCGGCGACGGTCAGCGCCGCTTCGTCGGTAACGCGCAGCCCGGCCGCCTTCCTTACCGGCATGCCGCGGACCTCCATCTCCTTGCTGATCTCCGGCCCTCCTCCGTGAACGAGGATGGGCCGATAGCCGCGGCCGATCAGCTCGCCGAGCTCGTCGGCGAAGCGTTCAAGGTCGCCCTGACCGCTTAGCGAGTTGCCCCCGAACTTTACCAGGATGCGGTGGAACATGGCGTTCATTCCCACACCTAGGTGGTGTACTCAGCGTTGATCTTCACGTACTCGTAGCTGAGATCGCAGCCCCATGCCTCCGCCTGCCCCTTGCCCACGCCGAGGTCCAGGGTCATGACTATGCGCTTCTGGCTGAGCAACTTCCGGGCCTGCACCTCACCTTCGCTGCACGGCGCAAGCTGAGGGCGCCCCCTCTCGAACAGCGATATGGTGGATCCCCCCGTGCCGATGGTGAGGCGGACGCGATCTATGTTGAAGGCGGCACCAGAATTGCCGAGCGCGGCCAGCACCCGGCCGAAGTTGGGGTCCGCGCCGAACACGGCGGTCTTGACCAGGCTGGACGATATGATCCAGCGGCCCGCCCGGCGGGCATCGGCGTGGTCCTTGGCGCCGGTGACCTTGAGCTCGATGAGCTTGGTGGCGCCCTCGCCGTCGGTGACGACCTGCTTGGCCAGGGACTGGGCGACCTTGGTGACGGCGTTCCAGAACTGGGTGTCGTCATCGACCGGAGGGCCTCCGGCGGCGCCATTGGCCATGAACGCGGAGATGTCATTGGTGCTCTGGTCGCCGTCCACGTTGATGACGTTGAAGCTCTTGTCGATGGCTTCCTGCCACCGCTCTTCCGGAGGGCGGGTGAGCACCGCATCGGTGGTGATGAATGACAGCGTGGTGGCGTGCTGCACCTTCATGGACGGAGAGATCATTCCAGAGCCTTTGGCCATGCCCGCCACCGTTACCGTGGTGCCGTCCTTGAGCTTCAATTGTATGGCGGCCTCCTTGATCACCTTGTCAGTGGTGAGGATGGCCTGGGCGGCGCGGTGGTCGGCCTTCCTGCCCCTGGCCAGCTCCCCGGCGGCCTTGGTTATGCCAGCCGAGATCTTGTCCATGGGAAGGTAGCGTCCGATGACGCCCGTCGACGACACGCCGATCTCCGACGGGTCGAGGTCAAGCGCCTTGGCGGTCAGCTCGGCCATGGCGCGGGCGTCCTCAAGGCCCTGCTGGCCAGTGATGGCGTTGGCGTTGCCGCTGTTGACCACGAATGCCCGGATGTCGTTGTTCTCCCTGGCGACCATGTATTCCACGGGGGCCGCGCGCATCCTGTTCTGGGTGTACGTGACCGCCCCCATTGTGGGACGTTCAGAATATATCAGGGCCAGGTCCAGCCTTTCCCTCTTGATCCCGCAGTGCACCCCTGCGGCCATCCAGCCGAGGGGAGTGGTAACGCCGCCGTTTATCTTCTTCATTTATCTTCTCCTTATACTCCGAGTCCGGGAAAATCCAGGCCAGTGGCCTCATCAAATTTGAACAATATATTGGCGTTCTGCACCGCCTGCCCCGCCGCTCCCTTGACCAGATTGTCCAGCGCGGCCATGGCCACCACGGTGGAGCCGACCACCTCGAACCCCACCTCGCAGAAGTTGGAGCCGACCGTGGCCGGTATGGCGGGCACGCTGGTGAAATGCACGAAGCGCTCCTCATCATACACTGACCGGTATGCCATGGCTACCTCCTCCATAGTGACACCGTCCACCAGGGTGGCATAGCTGGTGGTGAGCATGCCACGGACGATGGGAAGAAGGTGGGGAGTGAAAATCACATCTATATCCTTTCCGGTCAGGCCATCGACCACTCCTTTTATCTCCGGGGTGTGCCGATGGGTGCCGACCTTGTAGGGCGTGATCGACACCGCGCAGTTGGGGTGGTGGGTCGACCTGGTCGGCTCCTGTCCGGCCCCCGAGGTGCCGCTCTTGGCGTCCACGATGATCTTGCCTTCCACCAGGCCCTTCTCCAGCAGGGGCGCCAGCGACAGTATGGTGCAGGTCGGATAGCAGCCCGGGTTGGCCACCAGGTCCGCTCCCGCGATGTCGTCGCGGAACAGCTCCGGAAGGCCGTAGACGGCCTTCGACAGGTTGACCGCATCAGAATGCTGGTGTCCGTACCATTCTTCATACACCGCAGGGTCCTTGAGGCGATAGTCGGCGCTGAGATCGATGACCTTGATGCCCCTCTCCATCAGCTGCGGGACGAGACGCATGGATGCCGTGTGCGGCGTCGCCAGAAAAACGACGTCGAAGTCCCCGTTCTCCGGAAGCCTCTCCACGAACTCCAGTCCGGTGAAGCCCCTGAGGAAGGGCATGGCCTCGGCTATGGGTCTTCCGGCGTTCTGGCGAGAGGTCATCGCCTCCAGGGAGATGCCGGGGTGCCGGCTAAGGATGCGGGCTAGTTCACCACCGGTGTATCCGGAACCTCCTATCACTGCGGCCTTGATCATGTAGTTGTATAGCTCCTTGCGTGGGGGTTCGGATTAAATACGGTTCGATATTAAGTGTGATGACCCATATGAGACAAATGAGCCCCCGCATGTTGCACTGGGGACGGTCTGTCCCCCTGAGGCTCCCACTGTCTGACCGTGGACGCGGCCGGCGCCGTTTGTCGGATGCCCTTCATTATACCTATATAATAAATCGAAAGTTAGCAGAAAGACCCCAATGCATTGCATCAACGATCAGGATGGCAGGGAGATAGGGAACAAGAAGAAGATAGTTCTGGCATACTCCGGAGGGCTGGACACCTCGGTGGCCATAAGGTGGCTGAAGGACCGCTATGGCCTTGAGGTGGTGGCAGCATCCATCGATCTGGGCCAACCGGGCGATATCAAGGCGAACATCGAGCGCGCCAAGAGCATCGGCGCGGTGTCCGCCTATGCCGTCGACGCCAAGAAGGAGTTCACCGAGGATTACATCTGGCCGGCCCTCAGGGCCAATGCGCTGTACCAGGGAGCATATCCGCTCAGCACCGCCATCGCCCGGCCCCTGATCGCCAAGATCCTGGTCGACGTGGCCAGGCAGGAAGGGGCGCACTTCATCGCTCACGGCTGCACCGCCAAGGGCAATGACCAGGTCCGCTTCGATGTCAGCATCGGGGCCCTGGCCCCCGGGCTGGGGATCAT
>DAGU01000078.1:25033-32705 GCA_002498285.1 Methanomassiliicoccus sp. UBA386
GGGAGGAGGAGATCGACTATGCCAAGGAGAATGGCATCCCCATCCCGGTGAAGAAGGCCAGCCCCTATTCGGTCGATGAGAACCTGTGGGGCCGGAGCTGCGAATGCGGCGCCATCGAGGATGCCTCCCAGGAGCCGCCTGAAGATTCCCGGGCCTGGACGACATCGCCGCAGAACGCTCCGGACATACCGGCCTACGTGGAGATAGGTTTCGAGAAGGGCATACCTGTCTCACTGGACGGAGAGAGGTCTGGTCCGGTAGAGCTCATCGTTCGCCTGAACGAGCTGGCCGGCTCCCATGGCGTGGGCCGCATAGACCACGTGGAGGACCGCCTGGTCGGCATCAAGTCCCGCGAGACCTACGAGTGCCCGGCGGCGGTCACCCTGATCAAGGCGCACCAGTCACTGGAGGGGATGGTGCTGACCAGGGACGTGCTGTCGTTCAAGAAGGGGGCCGAGCAGCGCTACGCCGAGCTGGCCTATGACGGTTATTGGTTCTCCCCTCTCCGTGAGGCCCTGGACGCCTTCATGGAGAAGACCCAGGAGTTCGTCACCGGCACGGTGCGGGTAAAGCTGTTCAAGGGCATGGCGGAGGTCGTGGGCCGGAGCTCGCCGTACTCGCTGTACAACGAAGGTCTTGCCACCTATGCCAGGGGGGACGAGTTCGATCATACCTCGGCCAAGGGGTTCATCTACGTATGGGGCCTTCCCCTCCGCACGGCCGCCTCGGCGTATCAGAACGGCAGGCCATCGGCCGAGGAGGATGATCGGCTCCACAAACCGCTTCCATAATCATTCCCCAAGGGTATGGGCGAACAGGAAGGTGCAGACATGGGGCAGGAACGGAAGATGCTGTGGTCCGGGAGATTCGCGCAGGGGGCGGCCGATGAGACGCTGGCGTTCACCTCCTCGCTGGCGGTGGACAGAAGGTTGGCGAGGTATGACATCCTGGGCTCCTTGGCCCACGCCCGCATGTTGGCCCGCCAGGGCGTCATAGCTCCGGAGGACGGGGAGCGCATCGTCGATGGGCTGAAGAAGCTGTACGCGCAGGCGGAGAGCGGCGCCCTGGCGATCGATCCGAAGCTGGAGGACATCCATTCGAACGTCGAGCTCTTGCTCACATCCATGATCGAGGATGCCGGGGCCCGACTCCATACCGGCAGGAGCAGGAACGATCAGGTCGCCACCGATCTGAGGATGTGGCAGAGGGACGCCGTCCTCGAGACGATGGAGGCCATCTACGAGCTGGAGCATGTTCTCATGGAGCGGGCATCTGACAACGTCGAGGTGATCATGCCCGGCTTCACGCATGTCCAGCATGCCCAGCCCATATCGCTGGCGCACCACCTGATGGCACATTTCCAGCGGCTGGCCCGGGACGCCGAGCGCTTCGCCCAGTGCTATCGCCGCACCAACGTCTCACCGCTCGGCTCGGCTGCTCTGGCCGGGACGACATTTAACATCGACCGATTGTACACGGCCGACATGCTGGCCTTTGATGCCCCCTGCGCCAACTCCCTGGACGGCGTCAGCGACCGCGACTTCGTGGCTGAATACCTCTTCGCGGCCTCCCTGTGCGCCGTGCATCTGAGCTCGATGTGCGAGGAGCTGGTGTACTGGTCCTCTCCGGAGTTCGGCTTCGTGGATATCGACGACGCCCACTCCACCGGCTCCAGCATCATGCCGCAGAAGAAGAATCCCGACGTGGCCGAGCTGACCCGCGGCCGGGCGGGGGCGGCGATCGGCGACCTGGTCAACATGCTGTGCACCCTGAAATCGCTGCCGCTGTCGTACAACCGCGATCTGCAGGAGGACAAGGCGGCGCTGTTCGCCTGTCACGACCGGACGGTCTCCTGCCTGCGCCTGGCCGCGGCCATGGTCGCCGCCATGAGATTTGACAAGGAACGCATGCTGGCCGCCACCCGCGACGGGTTCCTGAACGCCACTGACCTGGCCGATTACCTCGTCACCAAGGGGTTACCCTTCCGCCGGGCGCACGAGGCCGTGGGGGCGGCGGTGCGGTACTGCATAGAGCAAGGGAAGCGGCTAGAGGAGCTGACGCTCGACGAGCTGCGATCGTTCAGCGAGCTGGTCGAAGAGGACGTGTTCTCCGTACTGCCTGTGGAGAGGTGCGTCCTCCGCCGCATGTCAGTCGGAGGCACATCGCCAAACGTCATACCGATGCAGTTCAGTCAGGGGATGTCGGCGCTGCGCAAGCAGTCGGAGATGTTCCAGAATGAGAGGGCCCGCCTGCGGTCGGCGTACCAGCGGCTGCTGGATCGAGGAACGCCGAACGGAAAGAGTCTTGTCTAATACTCACCCAGCGCGTTCCATTCCAGGTCGTGCTTCACCCCGGCCTTGGAGAGGACCTTAGAGAGCTTCTCCCCCAGGCGGCCGACCTCGGTGGACGCGGATACGGACTTTATGTAGAACTGTTTGCTGCCGATGGGAAAGACCATGCGCATGCGCCCCTTTCGGTTGTATCCCTCAGGCTTCTCGTTCTTCTCCAGCGCCCTCTTGTTGATGTGGATGAACATCTGCAGGACGTCATCGTCATCGGGCATCTGGTTCGTCTCTTCCAGGAAAATGGTGAGCAACTCCGGAAAGACCTCAGCCAGGTCCCTGTACTCGACCTCATCGCCGAGCATGAAATGCCCACTGGTAGCCTTCATTACTGATTCGAAAGGGGATAGAATATATAATGTTATCTGGTCGGATTGCCAAACCGATGTTGGGGCTGGGCAGGTGGTGTTTAATTAACCCAATGAAATGTCCCAGGCATGCTTGTGGCCATGACCATCGCCGGTTCCGACTCGTCGGGAGGGGCCGGACTGCAGGCAGACCTGAAGGCGTTCGCCTCCGAAGGGGTTCACGGAGCAGTGGCCATCACCGCAATCACTGCCCAGAACACTCAGCGGGTGGCGGGCATCCACGCCCTTCCTCCGGAGCAGGTGCTGGCGCAGATCGATGCGGTGCTGGAGGATGTCCATGTATCGGCCGCCAAGACGGGGATGCTGTACTCGGGCGCCATCGCCCGGGCGGTGGCCAAACGGCTTCGCGATGAGCGCATCCCGCTGGTGGTGGACCCGGTCATGGTCGCCGGGGTGGGCGACGGGCTCAGCCTCAGCGACCTTGCGGACGCCGTTCGCGATGAGCTCGCTGCGATCGCCACCGTCCTGACGCCCAACATACCGGAGGCCGAGGTGCTGCTGGGCCGCACCATCGCCGGTGAGGACGACGCGATGGAGGCTTGCCGCGAGCTATCCGCGCTGGGGAGCGAGGCGGTGCTGCTCAAGGGAGGCCATGCCGAGGGGCCCACCTGCCGCGACCTCCTCTTCCATGAAGGGCGGTTCACGGTGATGGAGCACGCCCGGGTGCCGATCCGCGGCCATGGCGGCGGATGCGCTCTCGCGGCCTTTCTGGCGGCCAACCTGGCCAAGGGCCACTCCTTGGAGGACGCGGCCATCAGGAGCAACGAGTCGGTAAGGCATGCGGTGGCGGACAACTACCCCATAGGGCATGGCGTGCCGGTCGTGAACCCCCTGTCGCGCTTGTACCGAAGCGCCTCGAGCCACGAGGTGTCGGAAAAGCTTCTCGGCGCTGCCCGGGAGGCCGCGTGCCTCATGCCGGGGGACTGGGTGGCCCAGGGCGGCACCGAGTTCGTCTACGCCCTGCCGTCCGCCCGGGGGACGAGGGACATATGCGCTCTGGAGGCGCCGATCGTCAGCAGGAGCGGCCGCGCCCTGCTCCCCGCCGGGGTGGCGTTCGGCGCCTCTCCCCGCATGACGGCCATCATCCGAGCGGCTATGGCCCGGGACGGCGGCATGCGCTCGGCCATCGGCCTTCGTCACTCCCCAGAGACGGCGGCGCGGCTCACCGACACGGGCATGCGGGCGCTGCCGATAAAGAGGGTAAGCATTATCGAGGGAGAGAACTCAACGGATACCGGCTTAAATGCCAGGGGCTTCGTACCAGATGCCGTGTTCGGCCTCCTGGGGCCAGGGAAGGCTTCGGTGATGTACCTTCTGGGCCGTGATCCCGGGGAGGTTCTGGACAAGCTCAGGAAGCTGGTTGAATGAAGATCGCGATGTTCACGGATTCGTACCACCCCGCCAAGGACGGCGTTGTCAATTCCATCTTGCTTACCAAGGAGGGGCTGGAGCGCCTGGGGCACGAGGTGTTCATCTTCGCCCCCGAGCCCTGGGACAAGGCGGACCGGGAGGGGGACGTGTTCTACTTCCGCTCGACCGCCTTCAGGAGCTACCCTGGATACACCGTCCCGATCTATCCGAGCAACAAGTGCGAGATACTGTCCAAGCTGAACGTGGACCTCATACACACCCATGGTCTGCTTTTCATGGGGGTCCGCTCCATGTTCGCCGCCCGCACCCTGGTCAAGCCGGTGGTGGTGACGTTCCACACCATGATCACCGAGGCAGCCCACTACTACGCCCGTCTGCCCATACCGGAGTGGATGACCGACCGGCTGTTCTGGATCTACCTCCGCCAGCTGCTGGAGCGGGCCGACGCGGTGGTAGCGCCCACCGAGGCCATCCGGCAGGAGCTGCTGAAGTACGCGCCCGACATGCATCGCATCGACGTGATACCGACCGGAGTGGATTGCGAGCGGTTCTCGCCGACCAATGACGGCTCCCGCGTGCGGCAGAAGTACGGCCTCGACGGGGAGAAGGTGCTCATGCACGTGGGCAGGGTGGCCATGGAAAAGAACCTCGACCTGCTCCTGGACGGATTTTCCCGCCTGGTCGATCGCGAACCGGATGCCAGGCTGCTCATCGTGGGCGAAGGTCCCGCAAAGAAGCACTACATGCAGAGCGCTGTGGACAAGGGCGTGGCCGACAGGGTCATCTTCACCGGGTTCGTCCCGGACAGCGAGCTGGCGCAGTTCTATGCGGCCTGCGACGCCTTCACCATCGCGTCCAAGTTCGAGACCCAGGGCCTGGCGGCCCTCGAGGCCATGGCCACCGGGAAGCCAGTGGCCGGCATCAACTACAGGGCGGTGGCGGAGATGATACGGCATGGGGAGAACGGGTTCCTCTTCGAGGACGATCCGGTCTCGTGCGCCGAGGCCATGCTCGATGCCATTAACTGCTCCCCTCAGGTGCGCCAGTCCGCCCGAGCCACCGCGGAGGGCTATTCCGTGGATGGCAGCGTTGCCAGACTGCTCGAGCTGTATGAGTTCGCCATCGAACGCAAGAAGCGAAATGCTAACGGAAGGATTTTTTAAAGGATACCCTTGTATCGCCTGGAATGAGCGACCTGGGCATAGGATACATCATTGCGGAACTGTTCGGTCCGCTGGGAGCCGTAGGCGGCATCCTTTGCATACTGTTGCTCTTCTTCATCGACGCCGTGATCTTTCCTACCCTGCCAGAGCTGTTCACGGTGCTGGTGTTCGTGCAGGGCTATGGCATGGACCCCTTTCTGCTGGGCGTCCTGATCCTAGCGGCCATCGCCGTGGGGGAGGTCGCCGGACTCCTGACCCTGTACGGGATAGTGAAGCGGCTCCGCGTGCCGGCCCGCCTGCAGAGGGTCGTCATGAGCTACCGCGACTTCCTGGTGTGCCAGGACGAGAAGATGATCCTGGTGAACCGCGTGGCCCCGGTGCTTCCGCTCATGGGGGCGTTCGTGGCATTGTCCCATTGGGACCTCAAGCGCTCCATCGCCTACCTGCTCATAGGCGGAATGACCAAGTATGGCCTCATCCTGCTTCTCAGCGGGTTCTTCCTCGCCTATATGGAGAGGGGGACGGCCACCACTGTCACCCTCATCATGGTGCTGGTGGTCATCGCGCTGAGCTTCGCGGCCACCCTGGTGCGCAAACGCCGTATGAAAATGGAGATGCGTAAGGATGCGGATCGTACAGCTTAACCCGTTCCACTTCCCTTACATGGGGGGAATCGAGCACCGCACGCATGAGATCTCGAAGCGGCTGGGGTCCAAGCATGAGGTCATCGTCCTGACGTCCCGCCTCCCCGGCACGGCGGAGGAGGAGATCATGGACGGCTACCGCGTGGTGCGCCTCCCATCCCGCTTCATCACGAATTACAATCCCCCGTATGTCGTCACGCCCGGAGTGCTGGAGGCGCTTGGATCGCTGGAAGCCGACCTGGTGGACTTTCACTATAGATGGGCGCCATCGTACTCCCGGGCCATGAAGAAATACCGGGGGCGATGGATGTTCACGTTCCACAACACCTACGGAGAAGGGGATGGAGCCGCCCGTCCATTGAGCCACATGAACGACGCGCTCTTCTGCCGAATGATCCGCGACCGCCGTACGGTCTGCGTCAGCGAGTTCGTGCGGGATGACCTCCTGAATCGTGGCTTCCGGAGGGACCTCACCGACGTGGTGTCGCTTGGCGTGGACATATACGACGGGCCCACCAGCGAGGAGGACTTCATTCTCTTCACGGGCAGGCTGGTGGCCACCAAGGGGGTTAGGTACCTCATCGAGGCGATGCGAACGGTCGACAGCAAGCTGGTCATAATGGGAAAGGGGCCGGAGGAGAAACGGCTGCGGTCCCTGGCGGAACAGTCCGGCGTTGGCGGCAGGGTAGTCTTCACCGGCCACGTCAGCGAGGAGGAGAAGGTCCGATTGATGTCGTCGTGCAAGATCTTCGCCATGCCGTCGCTGTTCGAGAGCTTCGGCCTGGCGACGGCGGAGGTAATGGCCTACGGCAAGCCGGTGGTGGCGTCCAAGGTTGGCGGCCTGCCCGAGGTGGTGGGCGACGGAGGCATCCTGGTCGCCCCGGCATCTCCGCGAGACATCGCGGCAGCGCTGGACCGCCTGCTCAGGGACGACGGGTTGCGGCATGACCTGGGGCGGCGGGCCCGGAAGCACATAGGCCGCTTCAACTGGGACAGCATAGCGGCGCAGACCGAGCGCATCTATCTGGAAGAGGTTGAAAAGTACGGGGCGGAGATGCCCCGGTGAAGCGTTTCAGGCCACCGATACCAGCGTCACGGTGAACGTCAGAACGCGCCCCTTGGTCTCGGGATTGTAGTTCATGACGAAGGTGCCCGCTTCCGCGTCGACCTCGTCGATGTAGAAGTCGTTCTTCACCTCGGTCCTCCTGGTCTGCGGATTGGTGTAGCTCAGGCCAGCCTTGTCGTAGCCGCGTACCATGAAGGCGTCGTCTTCGGTCAGCTGGTGCTGTATTGTGATGTTTGAGGATGTGATGTTCGTGATCTTTACCATCCATCCATATGCGCCCTTGCTGTCGTCGCATGCCTTGAATTCGTCCCCCACCGCCTTGCCCTGGACGTAGCTGACCCTGGCCTTTTCGCTTGAGGAATCATATTGCACATATGCCGTGATGCCAAGTCGGACATGTTTTACTTCTCCGAAAGCGACCGGGTCCTCGCCGAAGGTAGCCTTGAAAGTTGCCTTGTTCATCGTTTCTTCCAAGGGCAGCGTCTCCTCCAGCTGCATGGTCCTCTTGAGAGCAGGGTCCATATCGCCGTAAGCCTGGGCGACAGGCACCTCGAACGTCTTGGTCTCCCCGACCTTCATTCCCCGGACCCCCTGGTCGAAACCGGTGATCATCGTGTATCCGCCAATCTTGAACTCAATGGGATTGTACTTTGTCTCGTTGCCCCTCATCTGGAAGAACAGCGATTTCGGGACCTCAGAATCGTTCGCCACCGAATAT
>DAGU01000070.1:0-155 GCA_002498285.1 Methanomassiliicoccus sp. UBA386
GGTCGTTCCGCTCCGGGAAGATCAAGGGCCGGGTGCCGGTCGAATACGTCAGCGCGTCGAAGGCCCGCTCGAGCTGAGGGCGAAGCGATGTTCGAGGACCATGCCCAGCGTCACGGCCGGCATGGACGCTCAGGGGCAAACCTCTTTTAATGACA
>DAGU01000070.1:269-1923 GCA_002498285.1 Methanomassiliicoccus sp. UBA386
ATCGGAAGGATGATCGCCCGGCGATTCGTGACCAACCCGCCCGAGGGCATCGAGCTGGTGGCGGCCAACGACCTCTATCCGGCCGAGACCATCGCATACCTGACCAAGTACGATTCCGTGCACGGTAGGGCGCCGTTCGAGGTGGAGCATGGGGACGATTTCATCCGCCTCGGACCGACGCAGGATACAAATGTTCAGGGAGAGCGATCCCTCCAATATCCCCTGGGGAAGCCTGGGAGTGGACATCGTGTTGGAATGCACCGGGGCCTTCCGCGACCGGGACAAGGCGTCCGGGCACATCAAGGCCGGAGCGTCCAAGGTGGTGATAAGCGCCCCGTCGGACAGTGCCGATCTGACGCTGGTACTGGGCGTGAACGAGGACATGTACGATCCGTCGAAGCACGAGGTCATCACGATCGCGTCGTGCACCACCAACTCCCTGGCCCCGGTGGCCAAGGTCTTGAACGACTCCTTCGGGATCGATCACCTCATGGCGACCACCATTCACGCCTATACCGCCAGCCAGAAGCTGGTCGATTCGCCGGCCAGGAAGATCCGGAGAGGCAGAGCGGCCGCGATGTCGCTCGTTCCGACCACCACCGGCGCGTCCAGGGCCACGCTGAGGGCGATCCCCGAACTGGAGGGCAGGATGCATGCATTGGCCGTACGGGCCCCCATACCCGACGGCGCCCTGACCGACATCACGGCCGACCTGAATACCGACGTCACGGAGGAGGAGGTCAACGCGGCCCTGAGGGAGGCCGCCGAGGGGAAGATGAAGGACATCCTCGGCTACAGCGAGGAGCCGCTGGTATCGGTCGACATAGTGGGCGATCCCCGCTCCTCCATCATCGACGCGGAGTCCACCAAGGTGCTGAACGGCCGGACCGTGAAGGTGCTGGCCTGGTACGACAACGAGTACGGCTTCGCCTGCCGCATGGTCGACACCGTGGCGTTCCTGTCCCGAAAGGGGCTTCCCGAGAGGGCGGCCCGCATGGAGGCCCCGGTAAGGGCATGAGAAAAGGACGGTGGTCTTCATGCAGCAGCGGACGACGGAAGCCAAGGCCGCGGCGCATCCCCGGTACATACGCTGGTTCAAGGACATAAGCATCGGCGACGTGCCCGTGGTGGGGGGGAAGAACGCCTCCCTGGGCGAGATGTACCGGGAGCTCAGCGGCGAGGGCGTGAAGGTCCCGAACGGATTCACGGTGACGGCCGAAGGCTACTGGCACATGATCTCCGCCACCGGGATCAGGGACGAGATGGGGAAGGCGTTGGACGGGGTGGACAAGAACGACGTCGCCGACCTCGCCTCCCGCGGACGGAAGGTCCGCGGCCTGATACACCAGGCCGGGATCCCCGATGACCTGTGGGCCGAGATCGCCGACGCGTACGACCTGCTGTGCCAGCAGTACGGCGAGAACACCGATGTGGCGGTGCGCTCGTCGGCGACCGCGGAGGACCTTCCCACGGCATCCTTCGCCGGACAGCAGGAGACGTTCCTCAACGTTCGCGGACATGCCGCGCTCAGAGAGGCGTGCGTCGGCTGCTTCGCTTCCCTGTTCACCGATCGCGCCATCGCCTACCGGATCGACCAGGGGTTCGGCCAGATGGACATCGGCCTGTCGATAGGGATCATGAAGATGGTCCGCTC
>DAGU01000070.1:2126-3486 GCA_002498285.1 Methanomassiliicoccus sp. UBA386
GGCGCGGTGAACCCCGACGAGTACTACGTCTTCAAGCCCACCTTCCGCGAGGGGTCCAGGGCCATAATCAGGAAGAAGAGGGGAGACAAGGAGAAGAAGCTGATCTACAGCGGGGGCGGCAAGCGGACCGAGAACGTCCAGGTGCCGGACGAGGAGCGATTGCGCTTCTGCCTCACCGACGACGAGGTCCTGGAGCTTGCCTCGTACGCGCTCAAGATCGAGGAGCACTATTCGAAAAAGGCCGGCCACCCCGAGCCGATGGACATCGAATGGGCCAAGGACGGAGAGACGAAGGAGCTGTACATCGTCCAGTCGCGGCCGGAGACGGTGCAGTCCCAGAGGCCCATGGACGTCCTGGAGAACTACATCCTGGAATCGAGGAGCAAGGTGCTGAGCCAGGGGAGGAGCGTGGGCTCCAAGATCGCGTCGGGAAAGGTGCGGGTCATCACGGACGAAGGCCAGCTGTCGACCTTCCGCCCCGGCGAGGTCTTGGTGTCCGTCAGCACCACCCCTGACTGGGAGCCGGTCATGAAGATCGCCGCCGCCATCGTGACCGACCAGGGGGGCAGGACCTCGCACGCGGCCATCGTGAGCCGCGAGCTGGGGATACCGGCGGTGGTGGGAACGGTCGACGCCACTGGCTCGATACGCGATGGCGAGATGGTGACGGTCAGCTGCGCCGAGGGCGATGACGGCTTCGTCTACGAGGGAAAGCTGCCGTTCCACGTTGAGCGCATCGAGCTCGGCGGCATGAAGCGCCCGGAGACGGAGATGATGATGAACCTCGGCAATCCCGACGAAGCGTTCTCCTACTCCTTCATACCGAACGACGGGGTCGGCCTGGCCAGGCTGGAGTTCATCATCGGGAGCTACATCCGGGTGCATCCCATGGCCCTGCTGCACCCGGAGAAGGTCGCCGACCGCCGGGAGCTGGAGGAGATCGAGCGGCTGACGGCCGCCTATCCGGACGGCGAGACGTACTTCACCGAGTCGCTGGCCCACGGCATCGCCACCATCGCCGCGGCCTTCTATCCCAAGGACGTCGTGGTCCGCATGAGCGACCTGAAGAGCAACGAGTACGCGGCCCTGCTCGGCGGCCGCCACTTCGAGCCGGAGGAGAACAACCCCATGCTGGGCTTCCGCGGCGCCTCCCGCTACTACTCGGACCGCTACCGGGAGGGCTTCGGCCTGGAATGCCGGGCGGTCCGCATGGTCCGGGACGAGATGGGCCTGAGGAACGTCGTGCCCATGATCCCCTTCTGCCGGACGGTGGAAGAGGCGGAAAAGGTCGTCGAGGAGATGAGGAGGAACGGCCTGGTGAGGGGCGAGAACGGATTGCGGCTGTTCATCATGTGCGAGA
>DAGU01000070.1:3665-5939 GCA_002498285.1 Methanomassiliicoccus sp. UBA386
GCTGGGGATCGACCGCGACTCCGACATCCTCGCCAGGGAGTTCGACGAGAGGGACGAGGGCGTGCTGAAGGCCATGTCGCTCTCCGTTCAGGGAGCGCTCAGGAACGACCGCCACAGCGGGATCTGCGGCCAGGCGCCCAGCGATTATCCCGAGGTCGCCGAGTTCCTGGTGCGGGAGGGCATCGATTCGATATCCGTCAATCCCGACTCGCTGATGAGCGTCACCTTGAAGGTGGTGCGGACCGAGGAGGAGCTTGGGCGAAACCCTCACGATGCCGGGGAGGAGCGGGGTAAGGGATGATCTACACCCTGGCGCTCAACCCGGCCATCGACCGCACCATGTGGGTCGAGCGAATGGACTTCCATGCGACGACGCGGGTGAGGAGGGAGTCCCGCTATCCCGGGGGCAAGGGCATCGACGTCTCCAGGGTGCTGACCGGCCTGGGCGTCCCCAACGTGGCCCTGGGCTTCGTCGGGGGCTTCGTGGGCGATGAGCTGGAGTGCCGGCTTGGCTATGAGGGCGTCCAGACGGACATGGTCCGGGTGTCCGGGGAGACGCGCACCAACATCATCGTGAACGAGACGGCCGGCGACGGCCGGCATCTGCTGCTGACCGCCAAGGGGCCGAAGATCGACCCCCATGAGCTGGGCACCCTTTTCCGCAAGATCGAGAATCTGTCCGAGCCAAGCATGATGGCCATCGGGGGCAGCCTTCCCCGGGGCGTTCATCCGGACGCCTACCGGCGCATCATCACCATCATGAAGCGGAAGGGGGCGATGACCATCCTCGACGCCGACGGCGATAACCTTCGAAGCGGCATACAGGCCGGCCCGGACTATATCAAACCGAACCGCCACGAGATGAGCGAGCTGGTGGGAAGAGAGCTCAACGGTCTGGAGGAGATCGTCCAGGCGGCCGAGGAGGTGCGCTCGCAGGGCGTGGGGACGGTGCTGGTGTCCATGGGGGCCGACGGCATGGTGGCCGTGGGCGACGGGAAGAGATATCTGGCCACCCCTCCCAAGGTGGAGACGGTGAACAACGTGGGACTGGGCGATTCAGCGGTGGCGGGCTTCATGTACGGCCTGGCCAACCGCTTCGAGCTCAAGGACTGCCTGGTGCATGGCACGGCCGCCGGGACGGCCACCGCGATGAAGCCTGGCACGGCCAGAGCGAACAGGGAGGACGTGATGGCCATGGTGCCGAGGATCGGCCTCAGGGATCTGATGAGGGACGAAAAATGAAGGGGACATATCGCACAACGGTCCCTCTGGACGTGCCGCCGGACCAGAGGGAGGCATTTCAGGAGCGCTTCGATAGGATGACCGGCGGCAAGGGCCGCCTGATGCTGTTCGCCGGGGACCAGAAGATGGAGCATCTGAACGATGACTTCCATGGCGAAGGCATCGACCCGGACGACGGCGATCCCGAGCATCTGTTCCGCATCGCCTCCCGCGGCAGGATCGGGGCGTTCGCCACCCAGTTCGGGCTCATCGCCCGGTACGCGGCCAACCATCATGACGTCCCGTACGTGGTGAAGCTGAACTCCAAGACCCATCTGGTCAAGCCTCTCCAGGCGGAGCCCCTGAGCCGCCAGTGGCTGGCCGTCGACGATGTCGCGGCCCTGAGGGACGAGAACGACCTCGACATCGTGGGCGTCGGTTACACTGTATACCTGGGAAGCGAGCACGAGGCGGTCATGCTGACCGAGGCCGCCCAGCTCGTGCACCGCGCCCACCGCCTGGGAATGACGGCCATATTGTGGATGTACCCGCGCGGGAGGGCCGTCCCCGTCGAGAGGGACATGCACCTCATCGCCGGAGCGGCCGGCGCTGGCGCTTGCCTGGGAGCGGACTTCGTCAAGCTGAACTGCCCCGGGGGGCCGGACGCCATGAAGGGCTTCGACGAGGTGGTCCGGGCGGCCGGCCGGACCGGGGTGCTATGCTCCGGAGGTAGCCACAAGGACGAGAGGGCGTTCCTCGAGAGGCTCCACCAGCAGATCGCGGCCGGCGCGGGGGGCAGCGCCACCGGACGCAACATCCACCAGAGGCCGCTGGACAAGGCGGCGAGGTTCTGCGACGCCATCTACGCCATCACGGTCGATGGAGCCTCGGTCAGAGAGGCCATGGGCCTGCTCCAGGGGGACCCGGGAGCTTGACGCTGCTCATCCTCCTGCGCCACGGCCGCAGCGATTGGAACGAGGCGGGACGGTTCACAGGATGGACCGATGTCGATCTCTCCGACGGCGGGAGGGAGGAAGCGAGAAGGGCCGGGGA
>DAGU01000070.1:6115-6664 GCA_002498285.1 Methanomassiliicoccus sp. UBA386
TGGATCGTCATGGACGTTATGGACCTCATGTGGGTCCCGCTGTATCGCTCGTGGCGATTGAACGAGAAGCACTACGGGGCGCTGCAGGGCCTCAGCAAAGAGGAGATGACCCGGGAGCACGGGGCGGAGCAGGTGCACGCCTGGCGGCGGGTGTACGACGTCCGCCCGCCTCCCCTTGACCCGTCGGACCGGAGGCATCCGTCGCACGATCCCCGCTACCGCGGCCTGCGTCCCGAGGAGGTCCCGTCGACCGAGTCCCTGAAGGACACGCTGCAAAGGACGCTTCCCTACTGGTTCGATGAGATCCTGCCCCGCATCCGGGACGGCAGCGACGTCCTGGTGGCGGCGCACGGCAACAGCCTGAGAGCGCTGGTGAAACATCTCGACGGCATAGGCGACGACGACATCGCCGGCGTCAACATTCCAACGGGAATACCTCTAGTGTACGAGATGGACAAGGACGCGGTGAAGGGAAGACGCTACCTCGCTTCGCCGGACGAGCTGTCCAAGGCCAAGGAGAAGGCATCCCGGGCGAGCGCCTTCACGCGC
>DAGU01000070.1:6778-8192 GCA_002498285.1 Methanomassiliicoccus sp. UBA386
TGATGGCCGGCAGCTCCCTGCCGGAGAGCATCTCCAGGAAGGCGCCCCCGCCCGTCGATACGTACGATATGCGGTCGCTGAGCCCATAGCGGTCCAGGGCGGCGTCGGTGTCCCCTCCGCCCACCAGCGAATAGGCCGGGGACCGGGCGATCGCCTCGGCGATCATTCTCGTGCCCACGTCGAAGCCCTCCTGCTCGAACTTGCCCATGGGGCCGTTCCAAACGATCGTTCCCGCGGCCTTCAGCTCCGAGGCGAACCGGTCTATGGTGCGCTCCCCGATGTCCAACACGTTCTTGTCCGCCGGCAGGCCGTCGACGTCCACCTCCCTCCGTCCGCCGTCGTCGACGGCGAAGTCCTCGGGGAGCACGATCGATCCTGGCCTCTCGTCCAGCATCCTCCTCGCTCTTTCGACCGCCTCGCCGTTGGCGCGATGGTCCCCCACGTCGATGCCCTGGGCTCGCAGGAAGGGGAAGGCCATGGCCCCGCCCAGGAGCAGGCGGTCGGCGATCCTCGACAGGTGTTCGATGGTGGCGATCTTGCTGCTCACCTTCGCCCCCCCGATCGCCACCACCAGCGGCCTGTCTGGCGACTCCAGGACGCCCTCCAGCGCCTGGAGCTCCTTCTTCATCAGCAGCCCTCCGGCCGCGTCGTCGATGTGCCTCGTCACCCCCACGTTGGAGGCGTGCGCCCGGTGGGCGTTGGCGAACGCGTCGTCCACGTAGGCGTCGGCGAGGGATGCCAGCGATCTCGCGAACGTTTCGTCGTTGGCCTCCTCGCCCGGGTCGAACCTCAGGTTCTCGAGCATGAGTATCGAGCCGTTCCCCATGGACGAGGCGGCATCCTCCGCCTTCGTCCCTATGACCTCGTCCACGAAGGTCACCTTCTCGCCCGTCAGTTCGGACAGGCGCTCGCTCACCGGCCTAAGGCTGAGCTCGGGCACCCGCTTCCCGCCCGGGCGGTCCAGGTGCGAGCAGACGATGGGCATGCCGCCCTTCTCCAGGATGTAGCGGACGGTCGGCAGGATGGCATTGATGCGCGAATCGTCGGCGACGGCGCCGTTGCGCAGCGGGACGTTGAGATCCACTCTCAGAAGCACGCGTTTTCCGGCTAGGTCCATTTGGTCGACGTAGCGGATGGGGTTCATATTCCAAAGGGGGAGCCGGATGAATAAATGACTATTGGCCGGCGAACGCCCTCATTCGACGAGGGGAGAGAAAAAGGTGGGAAGGGCTAGCTCTGTCAGAAGGGATGGGATGCACTCTGTCGACTAGCCTAAGCTTCCCAATCCTAATATTCATTCAGACGTATTTATAGGTTGTGGATGGCGTTTATTTTATTATATTAGTACGAAAATTGAGAAAGATATGAAGGGTTTTGAGGGGAAAGGGTTTCAGAGGTAGCCAGACTTCTGGAG
>DAGU01000070.1:8322-9258 GCA_002498285.1 Methanomassiliicoccus sp. UBA386
GTCCTCGGTGCTCAGCTTCTCGCCGGCCTTGAACTTGTCGAAGATCTTTTCCGCCTCTTCCTTGGCAGAGGTCTCATCCTCTTTCCTCTTGGCCTTACGGGCCTTCTGCCTCATGCCACTGATTATCTTGTCGTAATCATGCACCTGGCGGATGTTCTCGATGTGGGCCTTATGCTCCTCGTCGGCGTTGATCTTGTTAGCGACAAAGGCTTCCTGTGCCGCATCGGCCTCCTTGCGGACCGCATCGGCCTGCTCGTACAGCTCGATCATTGCATCGTGAGATGCCTGAGCCTTCTCAGCGTGCTCGGAAACCTCTTTGTGATATGCCTCAGCTTTGTCCTTTGCTTCGCGAAGCTCCTTCACCGCGCTCTTGACCTCTTCGTTCGACTCATAGGCCTTCTCCCTCTCCTTGATCTGGCTCTGGATGTTGGCCATCTGCTCGATGAGCTCCTGTTCCTTGTCCTTGGAGAGGACGGAGGTCATTTGCTTGAATTCGAGGGCCTTGAGGTCCTTCTTCAGGCGGGAGATCGGCGGACCGCTCCTGGGTAGGTTCTCTTTCTTGACCTTCCCGGCCTTCTCGTTGAGCTCGTTGACGATCTTGTTCCAGTGGTCGCGGTTCTCCTTGGCCTCCCGGACCTTGGCGTTCATCTCGTCACGGGCCTCGCGGTGCTTGGCGGCCTGATCGACAAGTTCCCTTACTTTGGCGTTGAGGGCGTCCCTCTTTTCCACCCATTCGCGGGTCTTCTCGTTCAGCTCGTCGCGGATCCTGCGATGCTTCTCAGCTTCAACATTATGCAACTGACGCTTCTGTTCGAGTTCCTCCAACAGTTCAGTCATATACGTTCACACTCAACAGCAAGCCTTAAAAATCGCTTGGCGGAATGGGAGATAATAACACTCATTTATATTACTTTTGGAGTCCGGCGAAGAATTTTT
>DAGU01000070.1:9525-13305 GCA_002498285.1 Methanomassiliicoccus sp. UBA386
ACTCTCAGATGCCCGTCCTCGAAGAACACGTAGGCGTTCTTCAGCATGGAGATGTAGTAGGAGACGCGCTTTCCCTGCTGCGACAGCCGCCTCTCCTGGCATACCAGGAGGCCGGCTGCTTCCAGCTCCTTGATCCGTCGATAGCAGGCCGCTATGGGGATTCCGAAACGGTGCGCGATGTCCTGCGCCGAGCGCGCCTGCCGCACGGTGGCCGTCAAGATCTTCACCGAGTACTCATCGGTGAGGAGCTGGGACGTCTTCAGCATGTCCATTCTATCGCGCCTCCGCGGCATGGATGGACCGTGACCAGTTCATTGTACGATATGATAAGTGTTTGATGTTTCCCACCCCTGATTCTGAGATGGGAGAAAATCCGCTGCTGATATAATACTTACCGCAGTACTTCTTTCTATGGGAAAAGAACGAAATAAAGGTGGGTTCAGGTCCTTTCAGCGGATGGCTCGCCGACATGCACCAACTCCGACTCGGGCAAGGGGTCCACTTCCACGTTGAACCTACCGGCGGAGAATGTCACCTTGGCCACGTTCACGGCGCATTGATAATAGGAGACCTTCTTCCCCCGGTACACTTCCTCGTAGCCGACGCACCGTATCAGGTTGAACTCCTCCATCTTGGCCACCCGGCGGTACGCCACTGCTATGGGGATGCTACAGGAACGACTGATCTGCTGCACCGACATGGGGTTCTTGTATGTGGCGGTGAGGATCTTGCCAGCATAGTCGTCCGCTATAAGCCGGGACAATTCCTCATCGCGTGAGCCGCTCCCATCCATCGGCGGGCGAATCGACGTCCCTTTTAAAGAGCTTTTCTTATCGATATCATACACTGTAATATCCTCCTCAGATCATCGGCACCAGCGATGGGACGGGCAGACGGTCGTCCGGCTGGTCGAAGTCCAGATACAGGTACGGCGTGTTCGGTTTCATTCCCGCGGCCATGACGCAGCCGTCCATGTCCTCGAAGCGGATGTGCAGCTTGGCCTGCTGCCTCAGCGCGTTGAGCGATGCCGACCGGGAAGAGGCTATGGCGATGACGACGTGGCCCCCGCGGCGCATGGCGTCGATGTGCTCCAGCGAGCTCTTGAAGACGCCGCTGCCGTAGATGGCCTCCATGGCATCGTATCCGAGGATGCTGAGGTACGGCCCGGATGCGTTGGCGGCCTCCATCATATATCTCATCTCGGACCACCGAAGGTCCTGGGCGATGTCGCTCCCTTCCATCGTTTTCACCGACTCGTACTGTCCGGCCAGCTCGCCCTGCACATCCAGGATCCTCAATGCATGCAGCCTCTCCTGGCCGGTCAGCATGCGCATCTGCCTCTCCACCAGGCCGTAGTCGGTGGCGTACATCGGCAGCCAGGCGACCCCCCGGCCCTTACGCAGGACATCGCTCATGACCGCCAGCTCCAGGCATCGGACGACGTCCTGGTGGACGTCCAGGCCGAACTCCCACAGCACCAGGGAGCCCCGAGGTATGCGGCCGAAATGTTCGTCCAGGGAGGCGTTGCCGGAGGAGATGGTCAGCTCATCGTCCGGCAAGGCCGGCATCTTCTGCAGCCGCTCCGGTATCCGGACCCACGTGGGCTCGAACACGTTCATGCGGCCGCCGCTCAGCGTGAAGTAGTACTTCCACCGCACCACCGCCTGGCCCCGGAGCTTCTCGATGGTCAGCTTCCTGATCCGGCGGCCGTCGCGGTCCTCCGACAGCATCTGGATGACGCCGTCGCCGAGGTAGTCCATGTCCGTCTTGCCCGACGTCTCGAGGGTGTACACGACGTTGGTGGAGCTGTTCTCCACCAGGTCCTTCTGCAGGGTGTTCACGAGCCTCTGCGCCCTAATGCCGTAGCGTTCGGACAGCGCGTCGATGGAATCGACCACGATGAGCGTCTTCTTGGGGAGGTTCGTCTCCACGATGTCGTAGGCGACCTCCAGCTCGGGCATCATCATGCCGAGGTCGAAGGTGATCCCTCCTTCGTCGATGTTGCCCACGAATGCCTCCTCGCCCTCCTCGGTGATCTCGCCGGCCTCGATCTGCCCCTCGAGCTTGTGCAGCTCGGTGCGCACGACCACCGGCGAGTCGTCGGAGCGGTGCATTGCGCGCAGCAGCTCCCGGGCGGCGGCCACGGTCGCCTTGGGGCGGGCGCCCTCTCCTGCCAGATCGTCCTGGGTCCGCTGCAGGAACGCCTTGCTGGCCTTCAGGACGTTGTCCCGCATCTTCTGCTCCCGCACCCACGGGAACTGCCGGAACAACGCCTCGTCCGACACCCTGGTGGAGAGATAGTAGTCAGGGTGCATATCGCCCATCTCTTCGATGGTCTGAAGCGCCAGGGTCGTCTTTCCAGTTCCTGCGTCCCCCTTTACTATAAGGGAATGGCCTCCCGGGGCGCGCATAAACTCCAATAGGATGGGGGGCACCTTCCCCCTGCCGTTCTCGGGAGTGGGTATATCCATTTTAACTACCTCAGTTTATATCGTTTTATCAATATTTACCGATACGGTATAAACCCCTTTCGTTACGAAATATCCGTCGTGATAGAGAGTGGCTCAGCATAATATTATAAATTCGCCTGCTTTAGCGATGGGCGATTGGCATGCTGATCTGTCCCCTTGACTACCGCTACGGACGCGGCGAGATGAAGGCCGTGTTCTCCGAAGAGAACAATCTCCGCACCAAGCTTCAGGTGGAGGCCGCGTTGGCCAGGGCCCACGCGGCCGTGGGGGGCATACCGGCCCAGGCGGCCGCAGAGATCACCCGCAAGGCAACGCTGGACTTCGTCACCCTCGAGAGGGTGAGGGAGATCGAGGCCGAGACCCGGCACGACATCATGTCCATGGTGAAGGCGCTGTCCGAGGCCTCCGGGGAGGCCGGCCGGTACGTTCACCTGGGCGCGACGTCCAACGACATCGTCGACACCGCCATGGCGCTGCAGTTCAAGGCCATGCTGGACATCATCGACCGGGACCTGGACGGGATGATCTCGGTCCTGGCTGACCAGGCATCGCGGTACCGGGCGACGCCCATGATGGGGCGCACCCACGGCCAGTTCGCCATCCCCACCACTTTCGGCTTCAAGCTGGCCGGGTATCTGTCCGAGATGCTGCGTCACAAGGAGCGGGTGGGGGAGATGCGCAAGCGCCTGTGCGTGGGCAAGATGTCGGGCGCCATCGGCACCGGGGCCGGCTTCGGCCCCAGGTTCTTCCAGGTACAGGAAGCGGTCATGAGCGATCTGGGGCTGGGACACGAGGAGGCGGCCACCCAGCTGGTCTGCCGGGACCGCTACGCCGAGATGGTGTTCGTGCTCGGTCTGATCGTCACGTCGTGCGAGCGGTACGCCACCGAGGTCAGGAACCTGCAGCGCTCCGAGATCGGGGAGGTGCAGGAGGCGTTCGACGCCCGCAAGCAGGTCGGCTCGTCCACCATGGCGCAGAAGAAGAATCCCATGCTGTCCGAGAACGTCTCCGGCCTCGCCCGCGTCGTCCGCTCGTACCTCACGCCCCAGATGGAATCGATGGTGCTGTGGCACGAGAGGGACCTGAGCAACTCCTCGGCCGAGCGTTTCATCATCCCGCACGTTGCCGTCCTCACGGACGACATCCTGTTCAAGATGACCGACGTCCTCAGGAACCTGGTCGTGAACGAGGACAGGATGCTCCGCAACATCAGCTCGGCGGGCGGCTTCATCATGGCCGAGTCGGCCCTGCTGGCGCTGGCCTCCAGGGGCATGGGGAGGCAGGAGGCGCACGAACTGGTGCGCCAGGC
>DAGU01000070.1:13614-15222 GCA_002498285.1 Methanomassiliicoccus sp. UBA386
CGTTTCGTCGTTAGCTCGGCCAATCGGCGGTACTGCCATTCCCGCTCGTTCTCCACCGCCCCGTTCTCGGGTTCCAGCGCCCCGATGGCCTTGGCGGCGTATAGCGCCGCCGCCCTGGAATGCGCCGGCACATGGGCGGTCGCCACCGCCTGCCCGGCGGCGCGGGCGGCATAGCGCGCCGGTCCGTCCGGGACGGCTCGAGCGGCGGCATGGGCGGAGAGCGACGCCTCGCGGACGACCTTCATGCTGAAGCGTCCGGTCGCAATGAACTCTCTAAGCGCCTCGATGGCGGCGCGCGGCCTTCGATCGTGCGGGCGTTCCGCTTCGAACAGCGGCAGCACGCGCTCGGCGCACTCCGCGGCCCAGACGGCCAGGGCGCGATGGTCATTGTCCCGCGCTAGAGAAGCGATCCTCTCCTCGGCCGCTCCCCGGTAGAGCTTGATCATTCCGCGCTTCCGACATCGTTCCCGGTAGAAGTATCCGCTCCTCCGTAGGCCGTTGGGTTTATCCGTCCGACGCTCGGTTGTAACAACCGCGCGCCGTCATGGACACCGGAACGGCGTCGAGGAGACAGAGGCATGGACGAGAGCATCCAGAGAGAAGTGATGAGGGAGCGGAGGACGAACAAGACGGTCGACGCCTCGCCGGAGAAGGCCTTCCAGGCCTGGGCGGACCCCCTGCAGCTGAGGACCTGGTGGGGCCCCCGCGGATTCACCGCCCGGGAGGTGATCATCGAACCTCATGCGGGCGGCAGGTTCAGCGTGGAGATGGAGGACGACGAGGGAAAGGTCTTCCCCATGAGGGGCGCCTTCCGGGAGTTCGAGGGGCCGTCGCGCTTGGTGTTCACGACCAGCATAATAGACGATCCGGCCGGCGGCCGTCCGCTGGAGGCCCTGAACACCGTGACCTTCGAAGGGAGGAACGGGCGCACCGAGGTGACATGGCGCTGGGAGGCGATCGATCCGGCGCCGACGGCGATCGTCTCGGCGGCCATCGCGGGCTTCGAGCACACCGTCGCCGACTCGCTGTCCCGCCTGGCCGAGGTCATCGCGGGGACGGCCGAACGAGCCTGAGCTCCGGATTAATAGTTCATCGCCGCGTCGTGCGAGAGTGTTTAAGCGCCGATGGCGATGACGGCGGCATGTCAGAGTGGGGCACCGACCTGTGCCGGCTGAACATGCGCCCGCCGCTTCACACCGAGGACGACCTGTCGTTCTGGGACGACGAGTACGTCTCGCGCCGCATACTGGAGCTGCACCTCGATCCCGACACCGACGCGGCCTCCCGCCCGAGCGAGGAGATAGACCGATCGGCCCGCTGGATCGCCTCTCGCATCCCTCGCCACGCCCGGGTGCTGGACGTCGGCTGCGGTCCCGGGCTGTACGCGCAGCGGCTGGCCTCCCGGGGCATGTCGATGGTCGGTTTGGATCTAAACCGCGCCGCCCTGGTGCACGCGAACAAGATGGCGAAGCAGCACGGGCTCGCGATCGACTACCGCCATGGCGACATGCGCGACATGGAGTTCGAGAACGAGTTCGACGCCGTGCTGCTCGTCTACGGCATCCTGGGCACGATGAACGACCGCGACCGCGACGATCTTCTTCAACG
>DAGU01000070.1:15383-16342 GCA_002498285.1 Methanomassiliicoccus sp. UBA386
GGGATTGCCCGTTCGACCGGGACTGGTACTACTCCCCCAGGGGATTCTGGCGCCCGGGGCCGCACTTCGTGATGCAGCGCGCCTTCGAGTACGAGGACGGGGTGTTCCTGCACCGCACCATCGTGGTGGAGCAGAACAAGGACGTCTCGGTGTACGACATGTGGGACCACACCTATACCGTGTTCTCGATACGCGAGCTGCTCATGTCCCACGGCTTCGACCGGTTCGAGATCGGCTCGGACCTTTGCGGCAGCCCGTACAGGCTGGACACGCATTGGCTCGGCGTGCTGTGCCGCCGGCGGAGCGATGGTCTAAAGAGATAGAAGCGCATCGACGGGGGAGCATCATGAAAGGCATCGTCGCGTTCGACAGCATGTACGGCAACACCAAGAATGTGGCCGAGGCCATGGCCGACGAGATCAGGGCCCAGGGGCACGAGGTGGCGATCGTCAACATCGGCCAGACGCTGAAGTTCGACGATGATGGCGACTTCATCCTTATCGGCTCTCCGACGCGCATGAAGCAGATGACCTTCCGGACCAAGCGGTTCGTCAGGAAGGCGCGCAAGAAGTATGCCGGCAAGCCGGGGGCGGCGTTCGAAACGACGCTGCGGGTTCCCGCCGACCCGGCGGAACGGCAGAAGGCGTCCAAGTGGATCGACAACGCCGCCGGGGACAAGATCAAGGCGATGGCCGAGGAGGGTGGCATCAAGATGTACGGCGAGGTGCTCAGGGCCGAGGTCGTCGGCACCTACGGACCGCTCATGCCCCACACCCTCGAACGCAGCCGGGAGTTCGTGAGGCGCTTCCTGGACAGCCTCGAGGCCGAGCGGCCGTGAAGGTCAAGTACGCCGGCGCGCTGAGAGATCAACAGTATAAGGATGAGGGTCTTGGAAGATGATATTGGACGATCTGAGGTACATCGCTAAGGACCTGGCGAGCACGCCCCGGGACATGGTG
>DAGU01000070.1:16551-17365 GCA_002498285.1 Methanomassiliicoccus sp. UBA386
CGCTTCGGCGCCATCAGCATCGAGGATAAGAAGGCGGTGGTCGACGGCGCCCGCTGCCGCGGCTGCGGGCGCTGCACCCACCTGTGCAAGAGGGACGCTTTCGCCATGGAGCTGCGCCAGCCGCGCATCGTCAAGAACGCTCTGCGGCGGATCGATAATGGCCTAACAGAACTGATGAAGTGAGGTCAACCTCTTCAGAGGGGCGTTGTGAGAATCATAAGAGAAAGGGGTTTAAGGTGTTTGAAGGGTTTGATAGGTTTAGTACCTGTCCCTTGGCTTGTGCTTCTGGAAGCAATCCCTGCAGTAAACCGGCCTACCCTCGGTCGGCTTGAAAGGAACCTGGGTCTGAGCTCCGCAATCGGAGCAGGTCGCGTCGTGCATCTCTCTAGGTTCGCGGCTGTAGCCGCCCTGCCTCTTGTTTCCGTACATTATTACTACCTACAGCCTCAAGAGTTCTTGCGAACCCTCTCAGCAATGATGCCGAGGTTGTTCTAGTATTTATACCATTCTATTCGGCCCGCGATTTGACGGTGCCAACGGCCGCGCTGGAAGTTATATTATGTAGGCCTGCATCATACTTCAGCACGGCCCCGTCCGCGTGGGGCGAGGGCCAGCAAGAAAAAGCAGATAGAAGAATGAGATGTAAACATGAATGGAAGCCTGAACACGGAATGTGACAAGTGCGGTATGAAGTTTGAAACGATCTCTGAGCTCCGCATGCATCTGGAAGATGTGCACGGGGAGCTGCAGCGCAAACGCAAGCTCTATCGGCCGAAACCCAAAAAGAAGAAGCGGTGAGGGCCGCGTTCTGCCC
>DAGU01000070.1:17661-18348 GCA_002498285.1 Methanomassiliicoccus sp. UBA386
TCCAGCCTGATCGGCTTGGTGAAATAGTCAAGGGCCCCCAGCTGGCTGGCGGCCCTGCGGTCCTCGGGCGCGTCCGAGCCGGTCAGGACGATGATCGTAACGTTCCTTAGAGCCGGGTCGTCCCTAACTGCCCTGAGGAACTCCAGCCCGTCCATCCCGGGCATCTTGATATCGAGGACGATGAGGTCCGGCATCGAGGCTCCGCGACGCAGGACGCGCAGCGCCTCGGCGCCGTCCCTGGCGAATCTCAGGCAGACCGCAGAGCAGCGGTCCTGGAACGCCTCCTGGAGCAGCATCGCGTCGCCAGGGTTGTCGTCCACCACCAGGATGTCAGCGCATACCATCATATCCCCTCTCCGGCAAGGTGCAGCGGAACGTCGATCCCTTCTCGGACTCTGACAACACCCATATGCGCCCGCCGTGGCGCTCGACGATCTTCTTGCAATGGCCGGTCCGATGCCGGCGCCCTCGTACTCGCTCCCGGCGTGCAGGCGCACGAACATCTGGAACAGCCTCCGCGGGGAGCCATTGGCCGATGGGCTTTGAACGCCCCTCCGCGACGGTGGCTCGTTGCTCGAGCACCGCCTGCCCGAACTTCTCGAGCCAGACAGTCTCGCCGTCCGGAGCGAGCTCGGACATGCGTTCTCCTACGAGCTGCTCCGCCTTCAGGCCGGACCGCCTCTCGAA
>DAGU01000103.1:0-661 GCA_002498285.1 Methanomassiliicoccus sp. UBA386
CCCTTGAGATTCTGGCCTTGGGCCCGGGCGAGACGATCATGGATCATGACCTTGTCCAGGGCGTCCGGGGTGCTGGGGGAGACCAATACGATGTCGGCCCCCAGCTCCATGGCGATGGACATGCCGTCGAGATTGTGCCGGGCTCCGGTGCTGAACAGCTGAGCGCCCTCCACCAGCATGCAGTCGACGTCGTCCTTGACCCTATCGAAGCCGGCCACCACGCTCTCCATGCTGACCGGGTTGAAGATGTCGTACTTCATCGGGGACAGCAGTTCTTCGCTCGCCTCCAGGTTCAGAGCCCGCTTCATCATGTGAGCGTCGCGGTCGACCACGCGCCGCTCCACGCACATGACTTCCTCGCGGAAGGGCTTGTAGTAGCCCAACCGGCCCTCGAAGTTCTTGGCCAGGCCTAGAGCTATCGTGCTCTTACCAGAGTACTCGAGCATAGAGCTCAAGAATATCGTCTTCATCAGTTCTCCCTCCTCAGTACTACAAGGGCATCGACCGCATATGTGCCCTTGCCCTCATCCCCCACCATCACCGGATTGATCTCCAGCTCCGATATCTCGGGGAAGTCGAGCGCGATCTGCGCGATCCTGAAGATCACGTCCTTCAGTGATTCTAGGTCGGCGGCCCTCCCTCCGCGCGCGCCGGTTAGAAT
>DAGU01000103.1:866-2446 GCA_002498285.1 Methanomassiliicoccus sp. UBA386
CCCAAGCCGAACGTGATGACCGGGCCGAACTGGTCATCCCTCGTCATTCCGATGAGGACCTCCTTCCCCTTGACCATCTGACAGATGGTGACGCCGTTGATGTGGGCGCCGGGCACGCGGGCCGACACCTTGGAGATCATCAGTTCGAACTCGGCCTTGACGTCCTCCTCGGACGCCACCCCGACCTTGACGCCGCCGACGTCGGATTTGTGGGCGATGTCCGGCGAGTCTATCTTCATGACCACTGGGAAGCCTATCCTGGCAGCGGCCTTGGCGGCCTCCTCGGGGGTGGCGCAGGTGACCTCTTCCGGGACCGCCACGCCATACGCCCTGAGTATCTCCTTGCCCTCGCTCTCGCTCATGGAGGTGCGGCCGGTCGCCCTCACGGCGGCGATGGTCTCCTTCACCTTCGCCTTGTCGCCCTCCATGACCACCGGGGCATCGTCTCCGGCGCCGTCCCTCATCTTCCGGTAGCGCACCATGGCGCCCAGGGACCTTATGGCCCTGTCCGGGGAATCATAGCAGGGGATGTTGGCCTCCTGGACCATTTTGATGCCCGCGTTGGTCTTGGTGCCTCCCACGAACGCTCCCACCACCGGCTTGTCCACGTTGCCGGCGAAGGCGGCCAAGTTGCCAGCCACCGCGGAGATGTCCACGGTGTCCAGGGGAGCCAGGAGCACCGCCACGCAGGAGACGTTGGGGTCGTCCATCACGGCCTTGATGGCGAACTCATAGCGGTCCGCCGAGGCGTCCCCCAGGACGTCCACGGGGTTGTAGCAGTTGGCGGCCTCGGGAAGATAGCCCTTCAGCTTGTCGATGGTCTCCTTCTCGAACGATGCCAGAGTAAGCCCGTGATCGGAACAGGCATCGGCGGCCATGACGCCATGGCCTCCGGCATTGGTCACGATGGCGAGACCGTCGCCCTTGGGCAGCGGCATGTTGGAGAAGACCTGCAGCATGTCGAACAGCTCATCGATGGTGTTGACCCTTAGAGCGTTGGCCTGGCGGAACGCGGCGTCGTACACCTTGTCGCTGCCGGACAGCGCCCCGGTGTGGGACGAGGCGGCCTTGGAACCCGAGCTGGTTCGGCCCGACTTGAGGATGATGAGGGGCTTCTTCTTGCTGGCCTCGCGAGCCTGGCGCATGAGCTCCCGGCCACGATTGGCCCCCTCGACGTACATGCCTATGACGTTGGTGTTGGGGTCGTCCTTCAGGTACTCCAGCAGGTCAGCCTCGTCGACGTCGACCTTGTTGCCCACCGAGATGAAGGTCGAGAACCCCACCCCGGTGGCTGTGGACCAGTCCAGCAGGGAGCTGCATACCGCGCCCGACTGGGAGGCGATGGCCACCGACCCGGACACCGGCTGGATGTTGGTGAACGTTCCGTTCATGCAGTGGTTGGTGTTCATCATGCCCATGCAGTTGGGCCCCAGCACCCTCATGCCGTACTTCTTCCCTATCTCTCCGACCCTCTTCTCGAGGAGGGCGCCCTCCTTGCCGAGCTCCTTGAACCCGGCGGTGATGACCACCACCGAATTGACGCCTTTTATCCCGGCCTCTTCCATCACCGACGGCACCAG
>DAGU01000103.1:2663-7278 GCA_002498285.1 Methanomassiliicoccus sp. UBA386
TACAGCTTTCCACGAAACTTCGATTGAATGAGGTTGTTCAGAACGATATGACCGATCTTTCGCGCGTCACTTGAGGCTCCGACCACCGCAATAGATTCTGGTTCGAACAAAGACTTCATTGAGATCAACCAGCAATTGTAGATTTGAGCAGGAAAAGAGAGTTCCAAATTTAATGCTATGTGCGTAGATACGACAAACGCCGAGTGTGGGAAACGATAACATATCTGCCATAATTCGTAGAAAAATACGAACGTTCGATTAAGCCATCAACGCTGTGAAAAAAGGAGCGCCCGTCCGGCCGGGCACGATGTTCTCAATCAAGGGCTATGGCCGCTCCGGAAGTCGGCAAGCCGCGCGGATCGGTGGCCTCGGGGCTCACTCGATCCTATCGACGCAGAATTTGTTGAAGACGTCCTTCCAGAACAGGATGCCAACGCACTTGCCGTCCTTGTTGACCACGGGCAGGCGGCCCACATCATGTTCCTTCATCAACTTGACGGCCTCGGCCAGGGGAGTGTCCCTCCTCACCGTGATGACCGGACTGGTCATTACCTCCCCGATCGTCATGTTGACGAACCGGTTGCGGTTGGTCATGTAGCGGCGAAGGAGGTCGCGCTCGGTGAATATTCCTACCACCTGGTTCGCCTTGTCGTCCTCCACCACCACGCTTCCGATGTCGTTCTCGATCATCAGCTCGATGGCGCTGGAGACGGAGTCCTCGGGGGTCACGATCTCCTTCTTCTTGATCATATAGTCCTTGACCTGGGGCATCGTATCATTTGTCGGTATGTTACAGTTTTATATTAAAGTTAGTCGGAGCCCGTTCTCAACGGACGCTCCCGGAGGGCCTCGCGAGCATGACCAGACCGATACTGGCCAAGGGGAGACCCGGGCAACGGGAAGGGTTTTCTATCCAGATAACCATGCATGTATCGTGTATCACTCTGCGTCGGTCGGCGAGCCCGCTCCACCCTTCGAATTACCGGAGGCATACGGGGGCCGTTTTGTGCTCCTCGACCTACTGAGGGATAAGACCGCGGTGCTGGCATTCTATCCGTCCCCGTTCGGCATGATGTGCGGGGTGGAGTTGAAGCATCTCAAGACGATGTATGAGGAGTTCCGGGCAGCGGGGGCGGAGGTGGTCGGCTTAGCGACCAACAGCGTTCCCGTCATGTCCGCATGGAAGGAACGCCTTGACCTGCCGTTCCCCCAGCTATCAGACATTGACGGCAGTGTCAGCTCCTCCTACGGATTACTGCTGGGAAAGGAAGGATACCTTGGGGGGCGCTGCAATCGAGCGGTGATCATCGTGGACCGTGACGGCATCGTAAGATACAGATGGATAGCCAACGATGTGATCCAGGCCGAGGAGCCCGACTACGATGAGGTCCTGGAGATCTGCCAGAGCATCGCCGCCGGCCTCAGGGCCTCTCCATCTCCAGCTGGTAGTACTCGCTGAACTCCCACCGCCCTATGACGCGGAAGCGGGAGAACAGGTTGACCGCTTCGTCGATGTCGATCCGCTCCTCCAACGGGGGCCCCATGGAGGTCGGCCTCCTGGGAAAATCGACCAGTGATATGCGCCCGCCAGACCTCAGCATCCTGGCCATGTCGTCGATGTTGCGTCCCGCGTCCTCGAGCTCATGAAGCACATTGATCAGGACGATGCGGTCCACCGACGCATCGACCAGTGGGATGCGGCCGGCATCGGCGACCACCGGATCGATGTTGTCCCGCCCCCCGGCCGCATCTATCAATGCCTCGAGCATCTCCCTCTGGACGTCCAGGGCGATGACCTTCGATGTAAGGCGGGACAACGGTATTGCGACATAGCCGGGGCCGCTCCCCAGGTCGACGCATATCTCGCTAGCCCTGGGAGACATGCGGGCCATCAGCTCCTCGACCGGCTGGACCGCCCTTCGCCTTTCGTCCATGAGCTGGGCCTTCTCCCTTCCGGGGAACCTATGCGCCATCCTTGGCCTCCAGCTCCACGCTGCCGATGAGGAGGCATCCCTCGTCCCGGGACATCTCCTTCCTGACGTCCATCAACGTCAATCGGGCGCGGTGGAGGGGAGAGTCCAATACCAGGGTCTCGTACTCGCCGCCCTCCCCGGCCAGATTCATTCCGTACTTTTTCGACAGGGCCCTCAACCCATCCAGGGCGGCGAGGTCAAGCTCCCGGCCCAGCCACGACCCGTCCATCCCCTCGCATGACACCCGCACCGGGATGGAGCGGATGCCGGACATGATCATGTCCTTCATGAGCATCTCCTGGTCCTTCCTCCACAGGGGGCTGAACGTCCTGAGGCCCAGGTCCTGGCAGACATGGTTGACGCGGTCCCACTGATAATCGGACGCGATGGCCCCCGTCACCACGCCATCGACGTCCAGGCCCGTCAGCACCTTGCGGAGCGCTTCCAGGTCGCTCTCCTCCTCCCCGGTGCTGTTCTCGGTGAGGAGGGGCAGCCCCATGGCCTCGGCCATTGCGGGAAGGAACCGAAGGTTGGGGACGTGAAACACCCAGGAATGTTCGTCGGAGGGCACGACGCTGACCAGGGCAGCGAGCTCGTGCCCCATCTGCGCCATCGTGTAGGCGGCGTAGACGCTGTCCTTGCCTCCCGAGAAGAGTACGGCCAATCGCATGATGGAGCATTCGTGCTGCCCGTCTTAATGATTAAGGGCGCCGTTGCCTGCCGATGGGAGAACCGCCCCTGCAGCGGCCGAGCGGCGCGGGGCGCCGCGCATCACGGGTGAGGGGGACCCGGCGGGCCTTGCCCATGACTGGAATGCGCATCGCCTTCATTGCATCGGGATCCGTACAGGATGGACGGTCTGCATCTGCGCCCACGAGATCCGGCCTATCGGGTCGTAGAGGTCACGGTGCCCCGGCGTTCATATCTCCGGGGGGGCAGCGTGGACCGCCTGGAGAGGCATGCCGCACGCTGTTGAGCGAGGTGCCATGCAATGCCGCGGGCCCGGTCCAGGGCAGAAAGCGATGGTCCCGGCCCGGGAGGTATACGCGCCCGCACTCGCCAATTATAATTATCGGTGTGTCGGTAGCGGAGCCATGTATTGCCCTCGATGCGAACGGACCATAAAGAAGGAGAAACTGGAGGAGCTTGACCAAGAGCTCAAGAGAAGGTTCGACAGGGATTCCATCGAGCGGGGCAAATGCCCGGTGTGCGACACCCCCCTGATCCAATTGAACAAGGAGGAGCTGTGATGCGCCTGGATGAGCTGAGCTCGGCGGAGTTCAAAAGGCGAATGGAGTCCAGGCCGGTCGTGATCCTGCCGGTCGGGGGCACCGAGGCCCATGGCGCCCACCTGCCGCTGTGCACCGATTCCGCCCAGCCCGAGATGGTGGCGGACGAGGTGGCGAAGCGCGTCGGGGGGCTGGTGGCCCCGCCATTGAGGTATGCATTCCACAGCTCCACCCGCGACATGCCCGGCACATTGACGCTGGGCCTGGAGACCACCAGGATGGTGGTCCAGGACATCCTCGAGGCGCTGGTCCAGAACGGGGCGGACAAGTTGGTGGTCCTGAGCGGCCACGCCGGCTCATCGCACCTAGTGGCCCTCAAGCAGGCCTGTGCGGCCATAGTCAGAGGCCATCCCGACGTCAGGGTGATGATGCTGAGCGATTACGATCTAGCCAAGGAATATCCGGTCGATCAGAAGGGCGACGGACACGGCGGGCTGATCGAGACGTCCAGGATGATGGACATAGCGCCCGGTCTTGCCCGGAGGGCCGAGGGCGAGGGGCAGTACGTCAGCCATGGATACATGATCGTCCCCGATCCGGAGACTTCCATGCCCAGCGGCTATGTGGGGGCGGCCCACGAGGCCAGCGCCGAACTGGGGAGGAGAGTGAACGAGTTCATAGTAGAGCGCCTGAGCGAGGAGGTCGAGCGCTCCTTCGGAGGGGTACAATGAGCGAGACCAAGAGGCGGGCCGCGCGCAGGGCGGTGGAATACGTGGAGGACGGCATGGTGCTGGGACTGGGCACTGGCTCCACCACCAGGTACGCGGTGGAGGAGATCGGCCGCCTGGTAAAGGAAGGATATAGGCTGGTGGGGGTGCCCACCTCCCTGGAGACGGAGCGGCAGGCGCGGTCGCTGGGCATACCGATCTCAACACTGGAAGAGGTGAAGCATTTGGACCTCACCATCGACGGGGCGGACGAGGTCGACCCCAAGTTCCAGCTGATCAAGGGGCTGGGAGGCGCGCTGTTGAGGGAGAAGATCGTTGCCTACCACTCCCGGCAGGAGATCATCATTGTGGACAGCTCCAAGATCGTGGAGAAGCTGGGCGTCAGAACGCCGCTGCCGGTGGAGGTCACCCCGTTCTCCCATGGCCGGACCATGGAGGCCATGGAGGGGCTGGGATGCACAGCGGCGCTGCGCGGCGGCGCCACGCCGTTCGTGACCGACAATGGCAACTACATATATGACTGCAAGTTCAGCGGCATTGACAATGCAAGGAGACTGGAGACCGAGCTCGACTCCATACCCGGCGTGGTGGAGAGCGGGCTCTTCCTGGGGCTGGCCTCACGTGTCGTGATAGGAACAGAAGAAGGGGTGGAAGTAAGGGAGAGACGAGATCAGGACTGCTGAGC
>DAGU01000103.1:7463-7800 GCA_002498285.1 Methanomassiliicoccus sp. UBA386
ATCTTTTCGAACGGCAGGGCCAGTCGGTAGGAGTGGACCGGTCTGCCCTTTCCCTCCTTCTTGATGTCGCGCTTGACCACCCATTTGCGGCGACGCAGTTCCTGCATGGCGATGGACACCTCTGGCTGCCTCAGAGCGGTGGAGATCTCGATCTCTACCGAAGTGGTCTCCTCCTTCTTGCGTAGGAACACCAACGTCTTGGCGACGTTCTTTGGCATGTCCGTGCGCATGAGGAGCCTCACGAGGGTCTCATCCTTCTTGGTGAATCCTCTTTCGTTCATAATTTATCTTAAGCAATTATTTATCAGGGCATATATATGCTTATCGATTTGAGGGA
>DAGU01000103.1:8155-8934 GCA_002498285.1 Methanomassiliicoccus sp. UBA386
GTAATAGTTTAAATATTAAATGCGTATTAGGACATTCCACTCCGTTAGGTGATAGCATGAAGATGCCTCACAATATCAAAACCTACTGTCCAAAATGCAAGGCTCACACTCTCCATGAGGTGGAGAGGGTAAAGAAGAGAAAAGCCAGTGAGCTCAAGTGGGGGCAGAGGAGATTCAGGCGCGCAACCTCCGGCTACGGAGGTTTCCCCAGGCCGAAGCCCGAGGGCAGGGAGAAGCCTACCAAGAGGGTCCCCCTCCGCTACCGGTGCAAGACCTGCAAGAAAGCGCATCAGAGACCTTGCTTCAGGGCGAAGAAGTTCGAACTGGAGGAGTGATTTCCATGGCCGATTCCAATACTGGTAAGTTCATTAAGGTAAGATGCCCCGACTGCAGCAATGAGCAGGTGGTTTTCAAGAATCCCGCCATGAACGTGACGTGCAACGTCTGCGGGTCCACTCTCATCAAGTCCAAGGGCGGCGCGGGCGAGCTTCGCGGCGAACTGGTCGAGGTTGTTGATTAAAAATGGTCCGAACCAGCGAGTTCCCCGAGGAAAGCGAACTGGTCGTGTGCACGGTCCAGAACGTCAAGAACTTCGGGGCCTTCGTCACCCTAGACGAGTATGGTGGGAAGGAAGGCTTCATTCACATACGGGATGTGGCCACCGGCTGGGTAAAGTACATTAGGGACTACGTCCGCGAAGGACAGAAGATCGTTTGCAAGGTCCTGGGCGTCGATTCGTCCAAGGGCCATATCGACCTTTCCCTCAAGTCTGTCAACGA
>DAGU01000103.1:9191-10240 GCA_002498285.1 Methanomassiliicoccus sp. UBA386
TATGGCACCCTGTTCGGAGCGTTCGAGCAGGTGGCCGCCCACCCCGAATCCCTGGAGGAAGAGGGGCATTCGGGCGACTGGGTTCAGACGTTCATCGAAGTGGCCAAGGAGAACGTCACGCCCCCGCATGTCCAGATCGATGGATATCTGGAGATGACATGCCCCGCACCTGACGGAGTTGACAGGATACGGGAAGCCCTCATGTCTGGCGAAGCCTCCAGCAAGCGGGCCAAGATACAGTATATCGGTGCTCCAAGGTACCGCGTCGTTGTTATGGCGCCCGATTACAAGATCGCTGAGGAAGAGCTAAAGAACGTCACCGCCGCCGTTATCGAGAAGATACAGGAATGCGACGGCAAGGCGGTCTTCCACCGCGAGGGTAAATGAGTTCGCAGCCTGTCTCGTCCCAGGATGGATGCTTACGGCACCTACGGAAGGATTAAAAGATGCGAACGTCGTTGAGAAAGTGTCCCAAGTGCATCAGGTACACGCTGACAGACCAATGCAGTCTCTGCGGCACTAGGACCAACACTCCCATCCCGCCCCGATACTCTCCGGAGGATCGGTATGGGAAGTATAGGAGAAGGTTGAGAAAGGAGAGCGAGAGACATGGATAAGATCAAGATCATATATTCCGAAGAGCCGGTGCTGGATAATCCCATCCTTGTCGAGGGGCTCCCCGGCGTGGGCAACGTGGGCAAACTGGCTGCCGAACACCTTCTCGATCAGATAGATGCCGTCAAGTTCGCTGACATATATTCCGTCCATTTCCCATCCCAGGTGGTGGTCGACGACGAGGGCGTGGTGAAGCTTGTTAACAACGAACTGTACTACTCCAAGGCCGACGGCAACCATCCAGACCTCATCATCATGGTGGGAGACTACCAGGGCCTCACGCCCGAGGGGCAGTATGATATCTCCGATGCGGTGCTAGGCATTGCCAGGAAGTTCAACGTGTCGCTGATCTTCACCCTCGGCGGATATGGCATCGGCAAGATGGTGGAGACCCCGCGGGTCCTGGGCGCCGCCACCTCCAAGGAGCTGGTGGA
>DAGU01000072.1 GCA_002498285.1 Methanomassiliicoccus sp. UBA386
TGCGGACCTGGGCCCACGTTTCCTGGGGCCCGGCGAAGGAGCAGGAGACATTGAGGCTTGAGGAGGAGACCGTCCCGCCGGCGGGACCGAGTATCTCGATCTCCGGGGCCGCTGCGGCCACGGTGAACATCGCTTTGCTGGAGGCGGTGTTGCCCACGGCGTCCCTGGCGGTGATGGTGAGAACGTGCTCGCCATCGTCCAGGTTGGCCGAGAGGTCTATGCTTCCGACATTGCGGTACGTTTCGGCCGCCCCGCCGTCCAGGCGGACCGTCGTGGTGACGCCCCCGGAGCCCTGGTCCGACACCTTGATCGATATGGCGACCGCGGACGAGCCGAGCACGCCCGGGGCCGGGGACACTATGACGATGACCGGCCGGGTCTGGTCCAGCCTGAAGATGGACGACGTTTCGGCCATGTTCCCCGCCCGGTCGTACGCCCTTACCCTGACGGCATGCTGCCCGTCAGGAAGTCCGATGAACGTCCTCGCCTCGCTCAGGCCCGCGTCCTCGAAGGCGAGGTCATCCAGGCTTACCTCGTAGCGGTCGATGCCTGCCCCGCCGTCGCTGGCGGTCCACCTCACCGTCGCGGAGCCGGTCCATTTGCCATTCGCCGGGCTCACGATCTGCAGCGAGGGCGAGGTGGCGTCGGGGATGAACACCTCGAGCGGCTCGCTCCACAGGCCGGGGCCCAGGCGGCTGAGCGCCCTGATGCGGTAGCTGTACGTGGCCATCTCGCGGACCAGGTCCTCCATGGAGCGATGCTCGGCAGTCAGGTTGGAGCGCTTCACGCCGTCGGGGCCGGTGCGCTCCACCTCGTACCCGATCGGCTCCGCCAGGGTGAACCCCGGCTCGCTCCAGGAGAGGAGCGACACATCGCCGGAGACCTCGGACGAGAGCGTCCGGGGTGCGGAGGCGAGCGCCGAGAACGGACGCTCATCAGTTGAAAGGCCGACAGAATAGGGCGAGTCCGCGTACCAGTCCCCATCCTCGTCCGCGGTCCAATCGGACCAGTGGTTGCCGTGCCCGTCCTTGCTCCACGAAGAGCCGGCCAGATCCATGGCCTGGGCCCTGGTGCCGTCGTTGCTTCCCGTGATGCCATTGTTCCGGACGAACGCATTGAGGTGGACGACCCATCCGGATGACCGGGCCACCAGGGCGTGGCCTTCGTTGTCCCTGAACAGGTTTCCGCTAACGGTCCCGACCCCGTCGATATCGGCCCCGATCCCGTTGCCGATGAACTCGTTCCCGTCGATGATGGCGATGGAGCGTTCCACCAGCAGACCTATGCCATTGGCGGTGAACGTGCTTCCGGTAACGCGCACGTTGCTCGCGTTGTACAGATGCATCGCCGCCCCCTCCGCGCCCCTCAGGGCCGTGTTGGATATGACGAGATGCAGGGTGGTGTTCCCCAGGTACATGCCGCCCGGGCCGGCCATGCTCATCGACATGCCCGATATCGTTATGGGCGAGTCCACGCTCCCGGATCCGGCCCATCCCATATGGGCCGCCATGCTCAGCAGCTCCGCGTCGCCGTCAATGTGAAGCTCGATGGGGGCCCATGAGATCGCGTCCACCAGTCCGGCCCCTCCCCCTGCTCCCAGGCGCTGATAGCTCCAGCATACCTCATGCTCGCCGGCCGGGAGGGCGATGTTCTCCGACCGCCACCCGGTGGTGCCGCCGATGGAGAGGACCTCGGTTCCGTCAAGGCATAGTGACAAGGTGTCGTCGTAGCCCATCGCATCGATCCTCCAGTTGAAGGCGAGGGAGCCGGGCCCGGACATGTTGGTCCTCATCCATGACCAGCCGGACGCTATGTCCCCGCTCTGCGCCGCCGTCCCGCCTTCCGAGGGATCGACCTCCGCGGCCGTCCAGGAGGCCGTCCCACCAGTGGTCAGACCGGGCCTGGGCCAGTCCAGGGCGATGTCGAGCGGCACGGCCCCATACGTCGGCGCCTCCACCGACGCGGCCGCGGCCTTCGATGCCGTGCCGGAGCTCGGCACGTCGGAAGATGCGAAGGAGACCGTGGACGGGCGGCCGGGAGCGTATATGTCGTAACATTCCATTCGGAGCGAGGATATGGTGCACGCACCTGTCACGGTGAGCTCGAACGCCTGCCCCGGGCGTTCGTACTCGTCGCTGACGTCCAGCAGCATGAAGGAGGGCATGGGGACCCTGGCGGCGTTGGCATCCGTCCGGTAGCTCGGCCTTACCGTCTCGTCACCGGTGCCGACAGCGATCTGGGAGTCCTGACAGGGCACGCCGTCGAAATGCCAGACCGCCAGGGCAGAAGGCTCATAGTCCACCCGGTCCACGACGTAGGTGAGGCACAGTTTGCCGGCGGCGCCGACCTCCTTGACGGCGTCGTAGGTCATCCAGTAGAACCCATCGTCGCCGAAGTCGGAACCCCAGGAGTTCACCACCTTGAACGCCCCCCGCTCCCCATCCTCGACGATGGAATCGTCATAGCCCACCAGGGCCTGGGCGTGGTCCACGAGCCCGACCGCGTACTCCCGGCTGGACAGCACATGGTTGTCACCGAAGAAGTCGAGGTTGCTCGACGTCATGGCGAAGGTCACGGGAACCCCTGAGACGATGAGAGCTTTGACGCCCTCGATGGTGGCATCCCCCTCGTAGCCCAATGACATAGTCTCCAGGGGGCGATGGAGGGGCGCCTCCCTGAACGCCTCCTCCGATCCCCAGGACCAGCAGTCGCCCTCATCGTACGGCATGGTGGCCATGGTGGCCGCGCCCCAGTCGCACAGCGCGTCGGCCACCGCTTCCATCCAGGAGCCCTCATCCTGCCCCCCCGACGCTCGATTGTAGCCCCAGGCGGGAGAGATCTGATGCTCCAGATTGGTCTTCGCATCGGTCCAGTCATTGTCCCTGGCCTCCTGGTACCCATAGCAGTAATAGGCCAGGGCCCAGGCCGCACAGCTGCCCTGGCTGCCTTGGTCCCCCACCGCCGGGAACCATGGGTCGAGGGACAGGTCGATCGACGAGGGAACGGACGCCGCCAGCGCCATCGGGGCCGCTGATCGTCCCTGCAGCTCATTGCGGACTCCGTCGGGAGGAGGGACGAAGCCCGTTCCACGACCTTCCCACGCATATTCCTGACCATATAATTGAGGCGGGACGTCGGCGGGCGCGTATTCCGGAGCGGCCGGGATGGCCAGGACCATGGGGGATATCGACAGGAGTAGCAACAGGACGGCGGCGAACGCTGCCATGTACCGCGGGAGGCCGTGCGAGGACGTCACGGGAGTTCAAGGAAGGGAACCGGTTGGGCCTCTTTAAGGTTTGTACCTAGATATAATAATTAAATTGATGACGATGTGCGCTCTCATCGCCTGATGTTCTTGATTCGTTCCTCCAACTCTGCCTCGGTCATTCCCACCAGGGGATGGAACGCCGGGACCCCGGCATCGGCGGCGCACGCAAGGTCGATGTCCTCCAGCCGGTGGCCGAACACCGCCCCCAGGGCCTTGGACGCGCGCACCGCCGACTGCAGCGAGCTGCTCTCCAGCCTTTTCAGCCGCGGGTCCCAGGCGTCCAGGACGTCGGCGTGCTCGTCGCCCCACACGAGCACCTTGCAGCCGCGCTTCATGAGCATCCAGGCCGCCAGGGCGTCACGCTCGCTATGCACCGAGGCCACCACCTTTCCCTGGCTGCCGAGCGGCAGGCCGCCCGGTCCGGGGATATAGCGGTCGAAGATGAAGGCCCTCCTGCCCCGCACCTCCACGTATATGATGACCTCCGGGCAGGTGAGGTCGACCCTCGCTCCCCGGTCCTCGTTGGCCAGGAAGATCGCCGAACCGACCTCGCGTCCAACGTCCATGCTGGTGTAGGGATGGGTTCCCTCCCTGCGGGCCTTGACGGCGAACGAAGCCCCCTGACCTAGGACAAAACGGGACATCTCCGCCGCCACGCTTTGCATCTCATCCATGTCGGAGCCGCATTCTATGGCCGGGCTCACCGAGGCGACGCCGAATACGCGGACGAGCGCGGACACCGCCTCGTCGATGCGATCGGTGCGAACGTAGATGCGCCCCGCCTCGCAGTTGATCAGCGCCTCGATCCTCCCCCTAGCCAGGGCGGCCTCCATATTATCGAGCAGTATCGATTCGAAGTGCCTGCGCACCCCGGGGGACTTGAGGCCCACCTCGGCATACCGGACCAGGATGATATTCACGCCCCATCCATCGCCCCGGCGGTAAAAAAACCTTCCCGGAGGAAATATCTATAGGCTCACCTATGGTCAATCGTGGACCTCCTGCTCACCGCCGGAGTGCTGCTGGCCTCAGCGTTCGCCGGCATCATCGGCTCGATGTTCGGCCTGGGCGGCGGCATCATCATCATCCCATTATTGACCCTGGGGCTGGGGTTCGAAATGAAGGATGCCATCGGGGCCAGCCTGATAGGCGTCATAGCGTCCTCCACCGGGGCGGCCGGCAGGTACGTCAGCGAGGGCCTGGTGAACATACGCCTGGGGATGTTGATGGAGCCGGCCACCACGGTGGGCTCCATCGCCGGGGCGTTCCTGGCCGTGTACCTCGACCAGGAGATCCTGGCCCTGGCGTTCGCCGCCGTCCTGCTATACAGCGCCTACTATATGTTCAAGAAGCCGGAGGTGACGGTGCACTCCCGCCGGGAGGGGTTCTGCCGTTTTCTTGATTCGTCCTATGTGGACCCGCAGACGGGCGAGAAGGTCGAATACGGTGTGCATAACCTTCGCCGCGGATTGTTGGCCAGCTTCGCCGCGGGAAACATGTCGGGCATGCTGGGCGTTGGCGGAGGCATCGTCAAGGTGCCGGCCATGAACGTGTGGATGGGCGTCCCCATGAGAGCGGCCACGTCGACCAGCAACTTCATGATCGGCGTGACGGCGGTGGCTGGAGCGTCGGTCCTGTACGTCAACGGACTGGTCCCGCCGGTGCTGGCCGCCACCGTGGCCCTGGGCGTCTTTGCTGGCGCGAGCATGGGCCCCCGGCTGGTCAGGCACACCGCCGGAAGGACCCTCCGTCGTTACTTCGCCATCGTGCTGATCGCCATCTCGGCCCTCATGGTCCTGGAGGCGCTCGGGCTGGGGGGTGCCTGATGGAGTCGGAGAGGCGCCTGGACCGCTACGTGAGCATGGTGCTGCGCGCCGGCATGCTGCTCAGCGTGGCGGTGATGGCCATCGGCCTCCTGCTGTACATCCTGTCTCCCGGACCGGCGGACAGCATTCCCCTGGACCGCCTCCCCGAGGAGCTCATGAACGGTTCATCGGTCGCGGTCATCAGCCTGGGGATCCTTTTCCTGATCATCACCCCTCTCGCCCGGGTGGTGGCCGCCGCCCTGGTGTTCGCCGTTGACCGGGAGTTCCGCTTCGTGCTGGCATCGCTGGCCGTCCTAGCCGCCATCACCCTGGCCATCATGCTTTGATATCTTTCTACGGACCGCGATGGAAACCTTCATAGCCCTGCGTAAGGTTCCATTGGCGGGGTGCGGCGGGATGGGGCGGGGGCATGACGAGGAGGAGCGATGGTACTATTCGTTCCTGCCCAACAACATGGCGGGCGGGGCAACCTCTCCGCTCATCCCCCTGTTCGTGACCGAGGTTCTGGGGGGCCCCCTCACCCAGGTCGGACTTGTGTCCGCCTTCTCATCGCTGGCATCGGTCCCGTCCAACATCATATGGGGGAACCTCTCCGACGCCGTCAAGAAGAGGCGGGTGTTCATCCTCATCGGGTTCGGAGGGCTGGCCCTCACCCTCCTGATGATGGGGCTGGCCACCACCATGAACAGCTATCTGTTCGCCAACCTCATGATGGGCGCGCTGTCCAGCGCGGCGGCCCCGGTCGGTACCGTGCTGGTCCTGGAGTCGTTCAAGCGGTCGGAATGGGCCCAACGACTGGGGGACTTCTCCAGGGTGGGAGGGATAGGATGGGTGATCGGGCTGATACTCGGAACGATATGGCTGTCATCCTTCGAATCCGGCGAGGGGGAGTTCGCCATGCGCGCCCTTTTCCTCGTGGGATCGGCCCTGTCCACCCTATCGATGGTCTTGGCCTACAAATGGGTCCCGGAGCCGCGCTTCAAGCTCGACCGCCGGATCCTGGACGGCCCCCTGCTGGACATACCCCTGATGATCGCCGAGAAGGCCCGGTACCTCCCGCACCGGGTGGCCCACGTGCTGCGCATAACCTCCAGAAGCATCCAGGCGGAGAACTTTCCCTCCAAGCTGCGGCGCTACTACGCCTGCACGCTCATCGTCTTCACCGGATTCCACACCTTCTTCGTGGCGTTCCCGGTGTTCCTCAAGCAGTATGTCGGGCTGTTCAGCTGGGAGGTCTTCCTGATATACGTGGCGGCCAGCCTGGCATCAGCTATGACCTACTCATCGGCGGGCCGCTGGGCGACGGTGGTGGGTAGCAAGAAGGTCTACGCCGCCTCGGTCACGGGCCGCATCATTCTGTTCCCCCTGGCCTTCACCATCACCCTGTTCCCCCTTGGACGGTGGGAGACGGTAGCGGCGTTCTGCGTCCTTCATGGCCTGATCGGGTTCTGCTGGGCCAACATATCGGTGGCCGGCAACCATATGGTGGCCAAGATATCGCTCCCTGGATTCAGGGCAGAGTCCACCGGCATGTACACATCCATGCAGGGGATGGCCATCATAACCGGGGCTATCGTTGGCGGCTTCGTGGGCCAGTATATGGGCTATCAGGCCCTGTTCGTCCTGTCATCGCTCTTCATGGTTGTCGGACTGATGCTGCTTTCGAAGATCGATACGGAAATGGAGATGCTGGAGGACGAACAGGTCGGCGACCTGTGATCAGAGCCTGTTGGGCAGGTTCCTCCCGTACGCGAATGCCATGTCCTTCTCCCCTTCCATTAGGACCTTGCCCGCGGCCAGACTGAAATATGTCTGATCAAGCAGCTCGATCCCGCTGGCGCTCATGGCCGCGGCGATCTTTTCCACCGATCCCGGGGAAGCATTGGCCATCCGGGTCTCGAACGCAATGCCCTTAAGTCCGTCCTTACCGGCCGCGCCCTTGATGACCTTGGCCGCCTTCCTCCCCGCTAGGAAGCCGTTGGGGCTGCCAACTACCAGGAGCTCTGCGCCCTGGAGGTCCGCCGGGATGACCGCCCCCGCCGGCTTGCACTCCGCGGCAATGCCCATATGTCTCATTCCAGAGCAAATCGCTTCTGCGACCTTGTCGGCGTCCCCGTTCGCAGAGTCGTAGACTACTAATGCCTTCATCCTATATCTCCTCCTAAATAATTCCAAAGGAGATATTGGTCTGTCGGAGTATATCATTTTCCATGGTGGATGCATCGTTCGAACGATCCATCCATGTTTGTCCAGTACTGATGGATGCTAGGTGCGTTCGTTCCATCCATACAGGAACGTCAACCTTTCCCCAGCACGCTGACCTTGACATGGTGCGCGTAGTTGAGGTGCTTCGCCAGGCTGTATGAGAGGTCGTCGAACGCATGGCCGAACACCGCAGTGCCGCACAGAGGGCATCGAACCGACTGCATCACATCCTCTCCCGGATGCACCGCCTCCTCTGGGTGATGGCCCTCCCGGATCCTTCTCTCGTCATAGGGAAGGTCGGCCAGACTGCCGCTCTCCGACCTCTGGCAGGCAGTCCCCTCGGTACCGCCCCTCAGGTCGCACAGGCCGGTGAAGCCGTGGCGGGAAGCGAAGTGCTCCTGCAGGTTGAGGCTGAGATCGTTCTCCCCCTCCCCCTCCAGCTCATCGTTGCATATCGGACATATCACCATCATTTAGACCGTTCACGTCTTGGAGCTGGGGGCATAAATACGCGACGACCCCGCACGGCAAGGGGTTCCGCCTAGCCGAGCGCCTCCTGGACTATCTTGGACATGTCCTCGATGTTATAGGCCGAGCCGCAGTAGGAGCAGAACTTCAGCCCGGAAACGCTGGAGTTCTTGTCGATGGTGATGCCTGCCCCGCAGTTCTGGCACCTGTAGGGAACAGCTAGACCGCGCGTCCCGATCTGTTCGATGAGCTGGTTCATGTCCACCGTGACGTGCTTTACCGTCTGGACGCGGGCCTTCTCCCGGACCTTGCCAGCGAGGGCCCACAGCTTGTGGCCCTCGTATATCTTCGCCGCGCTCTCGAAGTTGCCAGCCTTCTCAAGGTTCATGGCGCCCACCAGTTCGGCCACCACCGTGTGGCCCGGCTCCGCGCCGCCGTTGGCCAGCCGCCAGTCCTGGACGATCGAGCGAAGCGCCGCATCACCATCGGTCATGGTCTTCAGTTCGGCGGTCCACTTCGCCTTCCCTGCCTCCTCTGCCAGATGGGCCTGGTAATTTTCCTCCTTGACCTTTTCCTGGCAGGGCGCGCATAACAGGGCCCCGTTGCTCTGGTACTTCTTCTTCTCAGCGTTGATGGTCTGGAACGCCGCCAGGTTGATGAGAACGAGTACGACTAGCGCCGACAGGACGCTATTGGGATTGATAAAAGCGAACTCCGGCAGCATGGGGTTGGATATCTGGTCGACCGCCACGATGAACGCTAGGCCGAGGATCCCGCCGCAGAACAGCGTTACGAGCACCCGTATGCCGTTTACGATACGGATCTTGTTGAAAGGCACTCCGCATTTTTGACAACGATATGTGTTCGAAGCCACCTGTGGAGGTAATCTACGGGACGATAAAAAGGCTTCTGGGCCGTCGATTGCCTTCGATTTCAAGGGGATCGATCGAAGCGATGGGAGCAGAAAGAATGAGAAGTTAAGGGAAGTGCAGGGGAAGGGATTTGAACCCCCGAACCACTAAGGATAAGACCCTGAATCTTACGCCGTTGGCCAAGCTTGGCTACCCCTGCTTGAGTATCTCGTCTCAATACGCTTCAGGTACAAATACCTTGCTCAAGCCGAGGTTGGTTGATCGACTCCAAACGCCGCACCTCGTTCCGCGTCCAGAACTTGTTCCCCTGAGTTCGAGAGTCTCGCTGGCAAGGCCCCGCCTCGCTGCCCATGGTCCGCTTGGCGAGGGGGACAGGAACTCGGTCATGCGCTTCCCGCACTCGTACTTCGAGGCGCCCCGCTTGATCCGATGCTCCGATGCTAGAACGTACCATGAGCGCCGTTGCTAACGGCCGTTCGACAATGATGCCGCGAACGGGCATTGGCATTCCTCGATCCACGTACTGCTCTCGTTCGCGTGCCATTGCTTTGCACCCGGTGTTCTGAACCAGCGTCGTCTGGCATGTTTATCACCAAGCAGACATGCCAGCGCAGGTCGGAAGACCTTGCCAGACGCTCATGCATCCATCGATCCGACGGGCTTGAGCGCTGGGTTTTTTAGAAAGGGCAGTCATTGACCAAGATCACGTTATTTTGAAGTTTATAAAAAAAATATATGTTATTAAAGAGGGTGTTTTTCATATCACCGAAACGCAACAATGGTCGCCTTCAGGTTCTTCTCCATTTTCTGGAGCTCCTTTACCTGGTCCTCGGTGAGATCGGCGTACTCGGTCGGCTTGTAGGCGATGAGGACAACTCCCAGCTCCTTTTCCAACTCCTTGACCTTGTTGAGCCCCGATACGGATAGCTGCGCCGTTTGTGGGTAGACCATATAATAACCCGTTTGATTGTTGGCCAATTCGTGTATTTATAAATTTACAGATTTGAGAATATATCCAATGGTGAGGTATGCCGGCATGGTCCTTTCACCACGCGGGTCAGCCAATTATCGAATCTGGCCTTTTCGACTGATATGCTGTTTCACAGCATGCCCTTCAGAGGTCTTTTGGCCGTATGATCACCTATGCTAAAGGCGCCCTCGCCGGCCAGCCTCCCTGGGAGTTCAGAACACATTAATAAGTTACAATGGTTGAACGTTGCTGGGCATAGGGATGATGGAACGGAAACGCTCGGTGGCGGAGGGCATGGACCATGGGTCTGAGGGAGAGGCGGAACGCTCTCTCGATGATCCCGCCCTCTACATCAACCGGGAGATCTCATGGCTCAAGTTCAACCGGCGTGTGCTGGAGGAGGCCATGGGAGACCATCCCCTGCTGGAGCAGGTCAAGTTCCTGGCCATTTGCGGCTCCAACCTCGACGAGTTCTACATGGCCAGGGTGCCAGGCCTGTACCGCCAGGCGGAGAACGGGGCGCTGGAGCCATCGCCTGACGGCATGGACCCCCAGGCGCTGCTGGACCTAATCAAGGCAGAGGTGGACCGTCTCAATGCCGAGTATGCCGAGGTGTGGAAGGAGCGCATGCTTCCGGCCCTGGCGCAGTCGGGCATCCACATCCACAGCATGGAGGAGCTGACGTACAGGCAGAGGACCGGGCTGAGAGAGTATTTCGAGCGGGCCCTCTTTCCCATACTCACGCCCATGGCCATCGATGCCGGCCACCCGTTCCCCTTCCTGTCGGGGCTGGCCATAAACATCGCCGCCACGGTGCGGGACGAGTCAGGCCATGAGCACCTGGCCCGCATCAAGGTGCCGTCGGGGCTGTTCCCCCGCTTCGTGAGCGTGGACGGGGAGCGGGCCGCCAGCGGGCAGGAGGCCCACATGGTCCCCATGGAGGACCTGGTCATTGCCAACCTGGACCTGCTGTTCACAGGCATGGAGGTGGTGTCCGCCTATCCATTCCGGGTCACCAGGGACGCCGAGATAGAGATCGAGCTGGACGATACCTCGGACCTGCTCACGGCGGTGGAGGAGGGAGTGGAATCGAGACGCATCGGGGAGCCGACGCGGCTGGAGGTGTCGGCGGAGATGCCGGAGCGCATGGTCTCCTTCCTGGCCTCGAAGCTTCACCTGCCGATGGACCTGGTATACCGGACCTCCGCCCCCCTGGGCCTGGCCGACCTATGGCAGCTTCACGACATCAGAAGGCCGGACCTGCTCGATACGCCCTTCCTTCCTCATGTCCCCCGGGAGCTTGGCGTCGAGGCCTCCATCCTGGACAATGTGTGCCGGCGAGACATAGTGCTGTACCATCCCTACGACTCGTTCCAGCCGGTGGCGGCCATGATCAAGCAGGCCGCGGTGGACCCCGATGTGCTGGCCATAAAGATCACGCTGTACCGCGTGGACCGCCAGTCGGCCATCGTGGCAGCGCTGATGGAGGCCCGGCGGCACGGCAAGGCGGTGGCGGCGGTGCTGGAGCTCAAGGCGAAGTTCGATGAGACCAATAACATCCTGTGGGCAAGGCAGATGGAGCGGGCCGGCATACACGTGACGTACGGGATGGTGGACATCAAGGTGCACGCCAAGATGTGCCTCATCGTGCGAAGGGGCCGGGGCGGCCTGGTCCGCATCTGCCACCTTTCGTCCGGCAACTATAACTGTCAGACGGCCAGGACATACGGGGACATGGGGTACATCACCTGCGACAAGGACATGGCGGCCGATGTCTCCGACCTTTTCAACGCCCTCACCGGGTATAGCCACCGGGAGATCTACAGGAAGCTGTTGGTCTCCCCCCACGGCATCCGCCAGGGCATGATGGAGCGTATCGAGAGGGAGATCGAGAGGCACCGCAGGGACGGTGACGGCTACATGGCGTTCAAACTGAACGCGCTGGTGGACAAGGGCATCATCGAGGCCCTCTACCGCGCCTCCATGGCCGGGGTCAGGATAGACCTGAACGTCCGGGGCCTGTGCTGCCTCCGCCCCGGCATCAAGGGCGTGAGCGATAATATCTCCGTCATATCCATAGTGGGCCGGTTCCTGGAGCACGCCCGCATCTACTACTTCCGCAATGGCGGGGACGAGGAGATGCTGCTTGGCTCGTCGGACATGATGCCTCGCAACCTCAACCGGAGGGTGGAGGTCCTGTTCCCGGTGCGGGACGGCCGCATCAGGAAGGCCATCAAGGAGAACATCCTGGACGTGCATCTTCGGGACAATGTCAAGGCCAAGCGCCTGCTGCCCGACGGGACGTACGAAAGGGTCCTCCCCAGAGAAGGCGAGAAGCCGCTGAACTCCCAGGTCTGGCTGCTCGAGCATAGGGGGATATGGCATGACTAGAGGCGAGGACGGCCTGCTACTGCTGGGCGCCTCATCGCTGCTCAAGAACGTGCAGGACCTGAAGGCAGAGCGGGAGGGCGTGCGCGAGGGAGCGGACCCCGAGGCCGTGCACCGGTCAAGGGTGGCATCCCGCCGGCTGCGGGCCGGCATGACCATCTTTCCCGAGTGCCTTCCCGACAGGAAGGGCAGGAAGTGGATGAAGGAGATCAGGAGCGTCACCCGGGCCCTGGGGGAGGCCCGGGACCTCGATGTCCAGATCGAGTTTCTCCGGGAGTTTGAGAAGAACGCCGGCGCTGCCGCCCTGCCGGGCCTGGAGGCCATCGTGCGCCTTAAGAGGGGGGCGAGGGAGGAGGTTCATCCGTCAGTGGTCAGTTGGCTGGAGGACCTCGAGGAGAAGGGCATGCTGCAGGAGATGGAGCGATACCTCGCGGGCGAGGTGAAGCGGCTGGACGGCGCTGATATAAGGAGCGAGGCGGCCCATGCGTCCGGACTGGAGCACGTCTCCGCCCGCATCCACGATCTCCTGGAGATGGAGGGCTGCGTTCCCCGCCGCGAGGCCATCGAGGAGCATCATGACATGCGCATCGCCGCCAAGCGGCTTCGATACTCGGCGGAGGCGTTCCGGCCGCTGTTCGACGATAGGTTGAAGCAGGAGATCGCCGCCCTGAAAGGATTGCAGGACATGCTAGGAGAGATGCACGACTGCGACGTGTGGATGGCCGAGGAGGCGGCGCTGTCGAACGCACTTTCGTCAGCGCAGGACGCGCCGGCGGGCCTGTCGGCCCTCATTGAGGACAGACGGGGGCGCAGGGACCGCTGCTACGAGGCCTTCGTCCAACAGTGGGCGGAGCTTCGTAGCTCGGGCTTCTTCGAGGGGCTGGAGGCAAGGTTCGGCGACCTTTCCGGCGCCCGAGAAGGCATCCGGGAGGAGCGACTGAAGGAACTGGCCATGCTGGTCGAGGGGATGGACGTCGATCCGGCCCATTCCCGGAAGGTGACGGAGCTGGCCCTAGCGCTGTTCACAGAACTGGAGGGCATCCACGGATTGGGCGGAGAGGACCGTTTCATCCTGGAGGCCGCCGGCCTGCTCCATGACATCGGATGGGTCGAGGGGCAGGAGGGCCACAACAAGACGTCCCGCCGCCTCATCATGGAGGACGATCGTCTCCCCCTGCTCGATGGCGAGAGGCAGCTAGTGGCGGCCGTGGCCCGCTATCACCGCGGGCGCCTGCCCCGCGATGGCGATAAGGAGATCGGGGGGCTGTCCAGCCGGCAGCGAGACAGGGTGTCGAGGCTGGCCGCGCTGCTGAGGATAGCCGACGGCCTGGACCGTGACCATGCGGGAACGGTGGAAGGGGTCACCGCCTCGGTGGAGGGCCATACGGTGACGATCGAGGCGAACGGCCGCTCGGACCTCGGGGCCGCGGCCGCCCTCAAGAAGGCGGACCTGTTCCGGGAGGTCTTCGGCCTGAGGGTGGCGATACAGTGAGCGATGCCGCCCCCCGCGCCGGCCACGTGGTCTCGTTCATCGATATCGGCACCAACTCCGTCCGGATGATGGTGGTCCGCCTTAACCCCAACCTCTCGTACACGGTGCTCAGCCAGGAGAAGGAGATGGTGCGCCTGGGCGCGGGCGGCTTCGACGACATGTTCCTCCGCCGGGACGCCATAGACCGCACCGTCCTGGTGTGCAGGAAGTTCGTGGAGCTGTCACGCTACTACGGAGCGGATGAGATCATCGCCGTGGCGACATCGGCCGCGCGGGAGGCCGGGAACCAGAACGTGCTGGTGGAGAGGCTCAGGGAGGACGTGGGCGTCGAGCTGGGTATAATCTCCGGCATCGAGGAGGCCAGGCTGGTGTTCCTGGGAGTGGCTTCCGGGCTGGAGCTCGCTGACCGCACCGCCCTCATGATCGACATCGGAGGAGGCAGCACCGAGCTGGCCCTGGGGACTGGCCGGGGACACGAGTACCTTGACAGCCTCAAGCTGGGCGCCATTCGCATGACCGACCTCTTCATCCCGCGCGGCCACCAGGGCGCGGTGAGCGAGAAGACCTACGCGGCCATGAAGAAGCATGTGCGGGGCTACATGTCCCAGGCTACCAGGTGCATTCGTAAGAGCCACACCGATGTGGCGATCGGCTCCTCCGGCACCATAGTGAACCTGTCGGAGATGGCTGTCCGCTCCCTCGGCGGCCAGCCGGGGACGCTGCGGCTGTCCCACCTCAGAAAGCTGGCCTCGACGATAAGGTCGTTTACGCTGAAGGAGAGGCGGATGCTTCCCGGGATCAACCCGGAGAGGGCGGACATCATCATCGGCGGGGCGGCCGTGCTGGAGGCCATCATGGAGGAGCTGCGCATCGATGAGCTCCGGGTCAGCGAGCGGGGCGTCCGGGAGGGGCTTCTGGTCGACTATCTCGCCCGCATCGAGGGGTCCCCCCACGCCCAGGGCAAGGGCGTCCGGGAGACCAGCATACTGCAGCTAGGCCGCTCGTGCGATGTCGACGAGGGCCACGCCGCAACCGTGGAGCGCCTGTCGCTGTCGCTGTTCGATTCAGCCCGTTCGGCCGGGCTGCACAACCTCGGGGACAAGGAGCGGGAGCTCCTGCGATATGCCGCCTACCTCCATGACGTGGGCGACTTCATCTCGTTCACCAACCATCATTTACATTCCTACTACATCATCCGGAACGCCGACCTCCTGGGGTTCGACCAGAAGGAGGTGGCCATCATGGCCGCCCTGGCCCGCTATCACCGCAAGAAGGCGCCCCGCCGCAAGGACCCGGAACTGGCCGGACTGGATCAGAAGACCTATGAGGCCGTAGCGACCATGTCGGCCTTCGTGCGGCTGGCCGAGAGCCTCGATCGCTCCCACGGCGGCGTGGTGGAGAAGGCGTCTCTGAAAAGGACCAATGGGGAGGTCATACTGGAGCTGATCTCCGATGGCGATCCTTCACTGGAGGTCTGGGGCCTGGAAGGGGCGGAGAAGGCGTTCCGCAGGGTCTTCGGCCTCGATCTCACGGTCAAGCTCAGGGAGAAAAGCTAACGGTTATCTTCTCCGGAGGCCATTGTTGCCCCGTGGACGAGCCGCTGCAGGAATACCGCTCCAAGAGGGATCTCTCCCGGACGCCCGAGCCGGACGATGATGGAAGCAGCCCGCCCCCATTCTTCGTGGTGCAGGAGCATCACGCCTCGAGATTCCATCACGACCTCCGCCTGCTCATGGACGGAACGCTGAAGAGCTGGGCGGTGCCCAAGGGGGTGCCGGAGACGCCCAAGGTAAAGCGGCTGGCGGTGCGGACAGAGGACCATCCCGTAGCGTACGGCTCATTCGAGGGGACGATCCCGGAGGGCCAGTACGGCGCGGGCACGGTCGCCATATTCGACCGCGGCGATCTCGAGGTGAAGGAAATAGAGGAGGGCAAGATCGTCTTCGAGATCAGGGGGGCCAGACTGAGCGGCACCTACGCTTTGATAAGGTTCAAGGACCAGGAAAAGGGCGACAACTGGTTGCTGATACGCACCAAGTGATCGCCCAACGGAACGAAGTTAAAAGGAAATAAGGTGAGGCGTACGCGCCTCATTGGTGCAACAGGGATATTGGAAGCAGGAAGGAAGGGTTCATCCCTTCTTCATGATCTTCATCCAGCCGCCGCTCTCGAACACGCCAAGGCCCCTCTGCTTGAGGGTCTTCTCGAACTCGTCCCACTGGATGATCTCGAGGCGGTCGTTGGATCCCTTAGTGAACTGGATTCCATTCGTTCCCTTTACCCTGCCGGGCTTCAGACCCTTCTTTTTAGCGATCTCTTTTGCCTTGTCCACGCTAATCTGTTCCATGACCATGGATTTCCCTCCTGTGCTCTTTGGGGCGATGTTGGCCATGCGACCCAGATAGTAATGGCTAGCACCCATATATAATATTTATCTAATAATGCTTGGTGTCCAGTCCCCTCCGACTAGCCTTTTTCGAAAGCTTTCTACTGAAATCGGGCATAGACGGCCTCCGACGATGCTCCGTGCCCATTTCATAAGAGGCCAGAAATCCACCGAGGAAGATTTAATCAGGAACGTGCATCCTTCCGAAACGGGGATTGAGATCCATGCGACTGTTCGGTTCATCTGGCATCAGAGGGGTCATCGGAGAGGGTTTCACCATCGAACTGGCTGAGAGCATAGGGGAGGCCGTGGGCGGCATGCACGGCCGCATCGTGCTGGGGCGGGACACCAGGACCTCGGGGCCCATGGTGTCGCAGGCATTGGTATGCGGCGCCGCCGCCGCAGGGGCGGAGGTCCACGACGCCGGGATGGTGTCCACCCCCACCCTGGCAAGGGCGGCCTCGAAGTTCGGATGCGGCATCATGGTAACCGCATCCCACAACCCTGCCCAATATAACGGCGTAAAGCTGTGGAACCCCGACGGCTCGGCCTTCGACACCCGGCAGATGGAGGCGGTGGAGGAGCGCATAGATTCGCCTTTGCCGGCCAAGGGCTGGCAGGACGTGGGCCGCTCCTTCGCGATGGAGGGGGCGGAGCGCGACCATATCGATGCCATCCTGGACTGCGTGGACCCCTCGGAGGCGTCAGTGGCGGTCGATTGCGGCTGCGGCGCCACCTTCCGCATCAGTCCATTGACGCTGCGGGAGCTGGGATGTTCGGTGCTGTCCCTTAACGCGCAGCCCGACGGCTTCTTCCCGGCGCGAACGCCTGAACCGACCGAGGAGGCCCTGACCGACCTCAGGGCGGCCGTCCTCCAGCGGAAGGCCGATGTGGGCATAGCCCACGACGGCGACGGGGACCGCATGGTGGCCATCGACGACCGGGGACGGTTCGTCAGCGGGGACCGCCTTATCGCCCTGTTCGCCTCGGCCATGAACGCCAGGGGCGTGGTCGCTCCCATGGACGCGTCCATGGTGCTCGACGATATGGTCGGCAGGGTGGAGAGATGCAAGGTCGGGGACGTGTACGTGGCCGAGGCGCTCAAGCGCACCGGCCTGGACTTCGGAGGGGAGCCATCAGGCACGTACATCTTCCCGAAGCAGACCTACTGTCCGGACGGCGTCCTGGCCGGCGCCATGCTGGCCAGCATGGCGGCCGAGCAGAAGCTGTCCGAACGGCTGGACGCGCTGCCGTCCTTCCCCTCGGCCCGCGGCTCGCGGCCGTTCAGGGCGGAGCTGCGGGATGACCTGCTGCGGCGGCTGGAGGCCGAGATGAGCGGCCTGGACTGCGATCGCTTGCTGACCCTGGACGGATTCCGGGCGGAGTTCCCGGATGGATGGCTCCTCGTCCGCCTGTCCGGCACCGAGCCCAAGGTGCGCACCACGGCGGAGGCGAGGGACGAGGGGGAGCTGAGAAGGCTCAGCGCCATGGTCGACGAGATCGTGGGGAGGTGCCTGGCATGAAGGCCCTTGTGCTGGCCGCGGGAGAGGGGACAAGGCTGCGGCCGTTGACGTCCAATATACCGAAGCCGCTCCTGCTGGTGGCCGGCAGGCCGTTCCTGTCCCATGTGCTGGACGCCCTGTCGTCCCAGGGCATCAAGGACGTGACCATCCTAGTGGGCTGGAAGGCCAACAAGATCAAGGAGCACTACGGGGACGGCTCCTCCATGGGGATGAGCATCAGCTACCTGGAGCAGAAGGAGCGGAAGGGCACCGCCCATGCCATCGGCATGGCGGACAGCATCATGGACGAGCCGTTCGTGTGCGTGAACGGCGACGTGGTGCTGTTCGAGCCTGACCTGAAGAGGGTGCTGGACCGATTCGCCGAGGACCGGTGCACGGTCATGGGCGCGGTGCGGGTCCCGGACCCTCACCGGTTCGGAGTGATCGAGGAACAGGACGGATTTCTGAAGAAGATCCATGAAAAGCCTAGGACGCCCCCCACCAACCTCATCAACGCCGGCCTGTTCGTCTTCCTGCCTGGTATCTTCGAGCGGATACGCGCCACCCCCTTGTCGGATCGCGGGGAGTACGAGATCACCGACACGCTGAACACGCTGGCCTCGCAGGACCGGGTGGCGGTGCAGCCCATGGAGGAAGACTGGATCGACGTCGGAATGCCGTGGGACCTCCTGCGCGCCAACGAGCTGCTCATGGCCCGCCTGGAGCGCCGCATCGAAGGGACAGTGGAAGACGGCGCGACCCTCCTGGGGCCAGTGGTGGTGGAGCCAGGCGCCAGGGTGCGCTCCGGCTCATACATCGAGGGGCCGGCGTACATCTCGTCCGGATGTGATGTCGGACCAAACTGCTACATACGCCCGTCCACCTGCCTCGGGCCGGGGGTAAGGGTGGGCGCCTCGGTGGAGGTCAAGAACTCCATCGTCATGTCCGGCTCCCACGTCCCGCACCACAACTACGTGGGCGACTCTCTCATAGGGGAGAGGTGCAATCTGGGAGCTGGCACCAAGATCGCCAACCTCCGCTTTGACGACCGCAACGTGAAGGTGGTGCACCAGGGGGGGCTCGTTGACTCGGGCCGCCGGAAGCTGGGGGTCATCATGGGCGACGACGTCAAGACGGGCATCAACGCCATGATCGACGCGGGTACGGTGATCTACAGCGGCTCGGTGATCGGCCCCGGGGCCAGCGCACGCGGCAGCATAGGCCCGGGCAGCAAGATCCTCTAGACGACCTGCAGCTCCACAGGCCGGCCCTGGCGGTCGTAGCACCGCCAGGAGGACATGTCGTACGGCATGCAGGTGATGATGTGCGTGCTGCCGTAGCTGGAGAACAGATGGAGGTCGGCCTCCGACGGCTCGTTGTAGGGGCCGGGATGGGAGTGGACCGACCCCACGATGGAGAGGTCGATCGGGAGGTTGAAGGAAGGAAAGGTCGCCGAACCCCCGCTGGAGATGCTTCCAGGTAGCAGCACCAGTTCATAGATGACGCCGTCCTCCGCCCTCATGGCCGCCACGAACTCCAGGGGATGCGTCTGGCGGGAGGCCTGGTTGATCATCTCCAGGACCTCCCGTTCGATCCCCCACACCTTGCGCCGGCTCATGGCATGCAGACCAGCTTCTCGCGCGTCTTCTTGTAGAACGCCCTCTCGAAGCGTATGAAACGGGCGCGCTGCTCGGACAGGCTGAACGAGATGCCCTCATCGCCGCCCATGGGATTCTCCTGCTGCCCGTCGATGACGCATAGGCATGGCTTCGGCTTCACCATCTTTATACTTATCCCGCTGGTCGCCGGCACCACCATGGGGCGGGCCCCAAACTTGAAGGGGGCCATGGGCGCGATGACGAAGGCGTCCACTCTGGGATCGATGATGGGGGCGCCGACCGCCATGGCGTAGCAGGTGCTTCCGGTGGGCGTCGCCACGATTATGCCGTCGGCCCTCACGTCCATGGCCAGCTGGTCATCCACGAACACGTTGAAGTGCCTGATCTTGGCCACATGCGCGGTGTGCACCACGGCCTCATTGGTGGCGTCGAGCAGCCGCTGCCCGCTCAGCACGGTCTTCAGCTTAATGCGCTCTTCCAGGAAGTAATGTCCGTCCAGCAGGCGGCGGATGCCCGATTCGAGCTCGTCCTCGTTAACCTCAGCCAGGAAGCCGAGCACGCCGGCGTTGACGCCGAATATGGGGGCCGAGGTCCTCTGCAGCGAGCGCAGGATGGTGCCGTCCCCGCCCACCGTCACCAGGACGTCGATGTCCATGTCCTCGATCGGCATCCCTTCCCGGCCGAAGAGCCGGGCGATGCCCCTCTCCAGGACGACATCCTCGCCCTCCAGCTCGTTGATGACCCTTCTGCCCACCCGTATGGCCTCGGGCACCTCGGAATTGGCGGTTACGCCGATCTTCATAGCAGCACCTCCTTCATCCTCACGTCGCCGTAGGCGAGGAAGTTGGAGCGCGCGGCCAGGTCCAGCGGCATGTCCAGCTTCTCCCCCCGCAGGTCGACCAGCTCGCCGCCCGCTTCCCTCAGGACGAGCGCGCTGGCAGCTATGTCCACCACCCGGATGGACTTCTCGTAGAGATCGCAGTTCATGTAATGGGCGTCGAACTTGCCCTGGGCCACCATGCACATCTCCAGCGAGGCGCATCCCATGGCCCTCGTTCTCGCGGACCGCCTTACCACGTCCATGGTCTCCACGGCAGCGTGGTGGCCCATGTATACCAGGACCTCGCACTTCTCGGGGTCGGCCTGCCGCACCTTGATGGGGCGGCCGTTGAAGGTGGCGCCGCGGCCTTTCTCCGCCACGAACAGGTCGTCGTTCACCAGATTGAGGACGACCCCCGTCTCGATGTCGTTGAGCGATGACCTTCCGACGGCCAACGAAACGCTGTACATCGGGATGCCGAGGAGGCTGTTGTGCGTGCCGTCTATGGGGTCGATCACCAGCGTCCGGCCGCGCCCACGGTCCAGCGCTCCGGCCTCCTCGCTCAGCACGTTGAGCGGGAGGTCGCTCTCCTTCACATATTCCAGTATGACGTTCTCGGCGAACCTGTCGATGTTAGAGGTGGGCGTCCCGTCCGCCCCGGTGCCGAGCACCAGTCCCCGGTCGAAGGACGGAGGGAGGTCCCGCACGGCGTCCCGGACCAGCCGCGAGATCGTTATCAGTGTCTCTCTCATCCTCCGACCAAATGTCGAGCACGCATAAATTAACATGCTCGACGAAACGATTTTAATATCCAGGCTCCCAAACATGAAGTGGAGGCATGGGATGGCGGAAGAGTTCAAACCGGTCCTGTCCCCGATCGTGAACATCGATCACGACCGGGAGAGGTACAAGATCCAGGTGGAGATGCCCGGGGTCGAGAAGGACGATATCGACCTGGAGGTGTCAGAGGCCAGTTTCTGCATCAGAGCCAGCAGGGAGGACGCCGAGATGGCGGGCTGCTATTTCCTGGCCCATCCGGTGGACATAAGCAGGGTCGATGCCGCCCTGGACGAGGGGTTCCTCTACATCAGCATACCGTTCAAGGTGCCCATACGGGGCAGGCGGGTGGAGATACGGGAGGGTCCGAGCGACATCGGGCAGGAGGACCCCCGCAGGATCGAGATGCGGGAGGGCTGGGGCTCCTACTGAGCAGGCCAGCCGGGCCACCGGACGAAGGTGCGCAGCACCGTCCTGAGGCTGGCGGCCGAAGCGTACTCGTCAGCCAGGCGGCCGGCGTCGCGCGGCGACATCCCCGTGGCCGCAAGCTCGCGGTAGAACGTCCGCCTGGCCCTCTTGACCTGACGCTTCATGCGGAGGTATGAGCCGCTCAGGCGCATGGCCATGAAAGGAGTGCGAGCGGCCATCTGCAGGACCGCCTCGCCGTGGGCGGACATGCTCAATCCTCCCTAGGCCCCTTGGCCCCCCGGGCGGCGCCGCCGATGACGTTGGCGATGTTGAAGTTTCCCATGTACTCCTTGGTGAGGGCGAACGCCTCCTCGTTGCTCATGCCCCCGTCCTTGAGGGCCTTGTAGAAGTTGGCCACCGCCTTGCCGTACTCCTCCCCTTCCTTGGCCCCGTACAGCACCCTCGTGATGCTGTTCAGCAGCTCCGGGATGGTGTCCGACATCACCTGCATTATCTCCTTCAGCTTCTCCGGCTCAGGCATATCGTTGCTCATCTCTTCACCTTCCTTTCCGCCGCGCTCTCGCGGCATGTATCATCTGTGTCGTCATCTTATTTAGGCAGACCGAGCACATCTGCCCACTTCCTGACCACTTCGTCCGATACCCGGAAGCAGCTCGCCCGGCGCCCCTTCTCCTCGACGACCAGACCTTCCCTGGCCAGTTCCTCCAGCCGTCCCCGGACGATGCGCCTCGATGAGGTGCCGGTGCGGGACCTCAGCTCTTCCTCCACCTGGGAGATGTTCAGCCCGGGGCGGTCCATGAGGATCCGCAGGATCTCCCTGGAGATGCGGTCCTTGAGCTGGGGCAGGATGACATCGATGGACACGCCCCCGTGCCGCTGATAGAGGTCCAGCAGGCGGAAGTATTTCTGGACGACGTCCTGGAAGCGATCGAGACGCTCCACCAGCTCGGCATAGGGCCGGACGATCTGCGAGAGGGCGGCCTCCAGCTCGGCGATGCGCTGGCTCAGCTCCTCTATCCGGCGGTCCTTGTCCCCCTCGTCCACTGATTGAGTGGAGCGCGCTGATGCGTGATAATATGATTGCCCCTGGGCGCTCCGCCGCCGTTAAATAAATGGCGGCCCTTCTGTCGGCCATGAGCGCTCCCGCCATCCAGCCGACCAAGTTCTCGGGCGTGTTCACCGACGGCGTTCGGCTATACACTACGAACTCGGCCCCCGGGAGCGCCGTATACGGCGAAAGGCTGGTGTCGTTCGATGGATGCGAGTACCGTGAATGGAGCGTCACCCGGAGCAAGCTGGCGGCCTACCTGCGCAACGGAGGGCGGCGCCTTCCCCTCGAGCCCACGTCGTCGGTCCTGTACCTGGGAGCGGCCAGCGGCACCACCGCCAGCCACGTGGCCGACGTGGCGTGCCGCGGCACGGTGTACTGCATCGAGTTCTCGCCCCGCTCCTTCCGCGACCTGGTGACGGTGTGCGAGCAAAGGCCCAACATGGTCCCGTTGCTGGCCGACGCCACCCGTCCAGCGGAGTTTGCGTTCGCCGTCGACTCCGTCGACCTGGTGTACCAGGACGTGGCCCAGAAGGGGCAGGCGGGCATCCTGGCCAAGAACATGAAGGCGTTCTCGGCCCCCCGTGGCATGCTGGTCGTCAAGTCCAGAAGCGAGGACGTGTCCCGGGAGCCTCGCGAGGTGTACGGCATGGTGAGGAGGCAGCTGTCCGCCGACGGTCTGAAGGTCATCGAGACCGTGCCCCTGGACCCCATGGAGAAGGACCACGCTATGATGGTGGTGGAGCAGGCATGAGGACGGCGTACTGCATCGCCTTCCGCGGCGACCGCTTCCTGATGGTGTACAACCCCAAGAGAGCAGGATGGGAGATGCCCGGCGGCAAGGTCGAGGAGGGCGAGGACCATATCGACGCGGCGAGAAGGGAGTTCCGCGAGGAGAGCGGGATGGACGTCGTCATCGTCGTCGGCAAGGATACGGACGATGGCATGGTGTTCTGCGGAGAGGTGACTGGCACCGTAGGCCGGGGAGAGATGGAGGCGCGTTTCTTCGACGAACTGCCGGAGCAGCTGGCCTTCCCGCTCTGCGAGTACGCGCCCCTCATAGCATGGGCCCGGGAGGCCCTGCGGGAGCGCCACGCTGCTCTGTAGAGAGCGCCCCGCGTAACTACTGTTATATATCCGGACCGGAATTGGCTTCCATTCGCCACCCATAAACCTATTACGATTCATATTGGAGGATTCACATGGCGCGTATGCATGCCAGGAGAAGGGGGAGGTCGGCGTCCCGCCGCCCCCTCATAACCGAGAACCCTGACTGGGTATCGATGAGCAAGGACGAGATCGAGGAAGTAGTAGTGAAGATGGCCCGTGATGGCGCCACTTCTGCCCGCATCGGCCTCGTGCTGAGGGACCAGCACGCCGTTCCCGACGTCAAGCTGGCCACTGGAAGCACGGTCAGCGGGATCATCGCGGCGAACGAGCTCAAGCCGGCCATCCCAGACGACCTGTCGTCATTGATGAGGAAGGCCATCGGCCTGCAGAACCACCTCAACGAGAACAAGAAGGACCTCGCCAACAAGAGGAATATGCAGATGGTGGAGTCCAAGATCCGCCGCCTTGTCAAGTACTACAAGCGCGAGGGACACCTTCCTGCTGACTGGCAGTATTCCATCAAGACCGCCGAGCTCCTTCTCGAGTGATCTGAATGGAAGCAGGGGCATTGCTCCCTGACAAACTCCTTTCCCGTATTTCTATCGCGAAGGAGGAGCTGGAGCGCCACTCCGAGGTCCGCATCGTCTCCCATTACGACGCTGACGGCATATCCTCGGCCGGCGTGCTGTGCAACGCCATGTTGAGAGCTGGAAAGCGCTTCCACGCCACCATGACCAAGGGTCTGACGGACCAGCTGGTGCAGGAGGCGGCCGAGGGTTGCGAGCTTATCATATTCTCAGACATGGGTTCGTCCCACCTGGACGAGATCGAGGCGACCGGGTGCCGGGCCATCGTGCTCGACCACCACGCGCCGCCGCGCGATTCCGAGAAGATCGTGCACATAAACCCTCACCTGGCGGACATCGACGGCATGACCTCGGCCTCGGCCTCGGCCATGTGCATGCTGTTCGCCGTCAACCTGGACGAGCGCAACTGGGACCTGCTGCATCTGGCATTCGCGGGGATAAGCGGCGACAGGCAGGCCATTCGGGGGCTGAGCGGGATAAATCAATGGCTGTTCGAGCAGGGCGCCCAACGCGGCGTTGTTGAGGCCGTCCCGGGCTCCCTATACCGGCCCGGCCGGCTGCTCGACGGCCTGTATGCGTCCACCGACCCATACCTAAGGGGGGTGAGCGGAAGCCGCGAGGGCGCCAGGGCGCTGCTGGAGGAGGCGGGGATAAACGTCGACGCCTCGTCCCGCGACCTCGACGAGGCGCAGGGCAGGAAGCTGTCCAGCCTCATCGCCCTGCGGCTGGTGGAGCAGGGCGTTCCCGCGGCCACCATGGAGGAGGCCGTGCACGAGCGCTACTTCTTCCCCCGGGCGGGGATGGAGGCCGGGGAGCTGGCCTCGCTGCTCAACGCCTGCGGCCGGTCGAACAACGAGGGCATGGGACTGGCGCTGGCGCTTGGCGACCCGAAAGCCTTGGAGGGCGCCCGGAAGCTACGCGCCGATTACGTGAACGAGGTCATGGCCGGCCTGGAGCGCATCGCCCGCGACGGCGTTACGGCGATGGAGAACATACAGTACTTCGTCAACGAGAACCTGGGGCTGTCGGGCATCCTGTGCGGGGTGACCATGCAGTATCTCGGCGATCGCGACAAGCCGACCATCGCCCTGTCCGAGCATGACGAGGGAGTGAAGATCTCCTCCCGTGGTACGTTCCCGCTGCTTGAGCAGGGCATCGATCTGGCCGTGGCGATGCGGGAGAGCGCCGCCAAGGTCGGAGGCTTCGGGGGCGGCCATCGCATCGCCGCCGGGGCCACCGTGCCCAAGGGCCGGGAGGACGAGTTCCTCGCCGTGCTGGACGCGATGATCGGAGAACAGAAGAAGAAAGAGGCCTAGTTCAGCGCCACAGCACCTCGACCTCGTCAGTGCGGAAGCGCTGGTCCACCTTGGTCTCGGACACTTCCATGCGGACCCCTGCGTGGTGCATCACCAGGCCGGTCCAGGCGATCATGGCGCCATTGTCGACGCACAGCTTCGGCTCTGGCACATGCATGCGGGCCCCGCGCTCCTCAGCCATGGTATTCACCATCGCCCGGAGGCGCTTGTTCTGAACGACCCCTCCTCCCAGAAGCACCTCGTCCTTCTCGATGTGCGCCATCGCCCTCTCCGTTACCTCGGTAAGCATGGCGAAGCAGGTCTCCTGCACCGAGAAGCAGATGTCCTCCAGGCTCTCGCCCCTGGCATGGTGGGTCAGGGCGGCGGTCATGATGCCGGAGAACGCCAGGTCCATGCCCTTCACCGAGTACGGCAGGTCCAGAAGCTTCCTCCCGCCCAGCGCCAGCTTCTCGATGGTGGGCCCGGCATAATAGCCGATGCCCAGCTCCCGCCCGAGCTTGTCCAGCATGTTGCCTATGCCAATGTCGAGCGTCTCGCCGAAGATGCGGTAGCGGCCGCCGTTGAACGATATGACCTGGGTGTTGCCTCCAGAGGCGTACAGCAGCACGGGATCGACCGCATCGGTCCTGGCGACCCCGATCTCGAGGTGCGATATGCAGTGGTTGACGCCCAGCAATGGCTTGCCGAGCGAGATGGCCAGGGCGCGGGCGGCCGTGGCCACCGTGCGCAGGCACGGACCCAGGCCCGGTCCGCGGGAGAAAGAGATGACATCGATGTCCGCCAGGTCCACGCCGGCGGCCTGGGTGGCCTTCACGATCAGCGGAACGACGACGTCGGAATGGTGGTTGGCCGCCTCCCGGGGATGTATGCCGCCCTTCTCCGGGCGGTACATGTCCAGCTCGTTGGCCAGGACGTTGGCGTCCCCGTCGACTATTCCCACGCCGCAGGTGTGGGCGGTGCCTTCTATGCCGAGCGCTATCATCCTCGTCGGTCCGGTGTTCAGGCCTTCCCGTTGGCCAGCTCGTTAAGCCTGGACATGATGGCGATGGCGCCCTCTACCACCTGCTCGTCCACGACCAGGATGGGCACGTTCTTGCCCAGTATCTCATAGTAGGCGGCCTCGGCAAGCCCCTCCGGAGTGGAGGTGTCGACATAGTCGATGTCCAGCCCCACAGGCATGCGCTCCTTGACGTACTCGCACTTCTGGCAGTCCGGTTTGGTGAAAAGCAATATCTCTGGCATAGGAATCTGCTCGACATGAGGGGACTTGTTTTTATAAGTTTTCAGGCCGCCCCCGATAAAGACGTCAAGATTATGACGGGCCCGTCTGGTCGTGAGAGTTTTATGGAACCACATCCATACCCGAAGCGAATGGGAGAACTGCTCAGGGCCATCTGTTCAGAATGCGGATTCGTCTCCGAGGACCTCTACACGGGGTTCGGGTTCAAGGGTGCGGGAGACCACTCCATGGAGCCGTCCATATGCCCCAAGTGCTTCTCCTTCAAGCTGAGGGACCGGAGGCATCCTCCTCAGATGTGCTACAGATGCAAGACGGAAGTGGTGTTCTACGGCGACCGGCAGTTCTCTGTGCTGTTCTTCCCCGATCCGCTGCACTCCGAAACGGTGGCCGAGGATTCCACCGATCGGCTGACCAAGGGCAGGCACGTATGTCCTGAATGCCTCAGGGCGGCCCTGGTCTTCGAGCGCCTGGGCCATTGGGACTGAGATCGCTTGCCGGCGGTTCGCATCTTTTTATAGCTTGCGTTGGCAAACGAACGAACATGAACCATGTGCTGAGAGACGATGTCGTCCTCATCACCGGAGCCAGCAACGGCATCGGACGGGCGGCCGCCCTGCGGTTCGCGCAAGAGAGCAGCAAGGTCATCATAACGTACAACAAGGACGAGGGGGCGGCATGGGAGACCGCCGAACAATGTCAGAACGAGGGGGCCCGCGGCACCATGGTGCTGCACCTCGACGTTATGGACGACATCAGCATTCGGAAGGCCGTCGCCGACACCGTGGGAGAGATGGGGCGCATCGACGTTCTGGTCAACAATGCCGGGGTCATCGAGAGAAGAAGGGTGGAGGAGCAAACCTTCGAGGACATCGAGCGGCAGTTGCGGATCAACCTGGAGGGCGCCATCAAGATGACGCGAAGCAGCCTCCCCCACCTGCGCAACATGGTGATAAACATCGCCAGCGTGACCGCCCTGCGCGGATATCCCACGCTGGGGGTGTACGCGGCATCAAAGGCCGGCCTCATCGCGTTCACTCGAACGCTGGCCGAGGAGATCGAGCCGCGGAAGGCATATAACGTCTTCCCGCGGGCCACGGCCACGCGGATGACCGATTTCCATGGCGACCCGCCCGAGCTGGTGGCCGAGGCCATCGTCGACCTGGCCCGCGGGAACTACCTGGTACCGAACGGAGGGGACGTCAAGGTTGACGACCTTCCGGCCATGCGGGGCTACTCCATGGCCGACGTTATGAGGTGATCCGTGGCAGGCTCCAAGCTCACCGGTTTTGCCCTCCTCTCCGCCGGGGCGGCGTCCATCGTATTCTCGGTCCTCAACGCCGCGCCCGGGCAGGCCCCGGGAGTGCCGGGCGATGCCATGCTCCGCCTTGCCTCGATCATTGGGCTTTCCCTTGCCGGGGCAGTGCTGCTGTCCCTGGGCATCGCGCTCCTGCTGTACACCGACGGATCTAAGAGCGGACGCGACCCCGGTAGCGGCCGGTGATCGGACCGGCGGCGCGGCGGCAATATCGCGTCGAAGAGATCCGTGAAGCAGCGTGCCGAAGGGGTGGAACGGCCTGGCAACGAACGAAAAGGATTTAGATAAGGACAGTATATGGACGAAAAACCACAATGGGCTCATGGTCTAGTGGCTATGACGTCTCCCTGACACGGAGGAGGTCGCCGGTTCGAATCCGGCTGAGCCCACTCTTCT
>DAGU01000033.1:0-2185 GCA_002498285.1 Methanomassiliicoccus sp. UBA386
CCGTACTCCGGCGCCTTCCATGGTAGGATGGGCCGGACTGACCGCAAGGGCCCTCCTCACCTCACCGCTCTGGCTCTTCATGGTCGTGGCTTTGCATTGCAACGTATTTAGCATTGAGCTATCTAGTAATATCGATGGAGATGAAATCAATCAGAAATATTATTAATCGAGGGAAACATAACCATTGTGTTGGATATATTATCCAACTGACTATCTAGGAGGGTTTCACTAATGAAGTACATTGCAGGTCTTATTGTGGGGATGATGGTGCTGGCGTCTATCGCCGGCACGGTGAGCGGCGCCGATGAGGAGGACACCTGTGCGGTCCTGTTCGACTTCGGAAATGGACGCGTCATGTGGGCCGATGTTCCCGTGACCGAGGGCATGAACGCCTTCAATGTGACTGTTGAGGCGGCTAACATGCTTGGATTGGACCTGCATTATACAGAGTATGATTTTGGAAACTTCATCGATTCAATAGGTGGTGTTGGTGTTCCCGGTAATTTTGACGTGACCTGGAACCTTTGGTTATGGGACTCTGCCTCTAGCGCATGGAAAGAATCACTCGATGGGGCTTCCACCATATCTGCTGATGATTTCAAAGCACTGTCTTGGAGATATGATGCATGGGGTGGTCCCACGCCTCTCGCCACCCAAGATCACCGCTACCCCTGGACCAGCTTCCGACATGATCCTATGAATGCTGGCATGCAGGAGATGGGCAGCATCAAACTATCTGATTTGAACTGGTCTAAGGAGCTTGAGAATGGGTTCATATCCAGCTCAGTAGTGGGGGCGAACGGTTTAGTTTATGTGTTCGACGGCGGTGACATGTTTGCCGATGATGCCAACTCTACCCTATTCTGCTTAGACATAGCAGGTAATATCGTATGGCAGGAGAAAATCGGAAAAAGTACTTATCAGATAACTAGTCCGCTTCTCTATGAAGATATGGTAATCATATCCACCGCCGATGGATATGTTCTTGCATTCAATGCAGCCGATGGAGGAGAAACATGGGTCTTCGACACTGAATCTCGAACCATTGGATATGACAGTGGGATGACCTCCTCGCCGGCTGCATATCTTGATAACATCATAGTTGCAGCGAGCAACGGAAAAGTATTTTCAATCAACGCCTCTGATGGGGGTGGAAAGGAACTATTCGACGTGGGTGCGAAGATATACTCGTCATCTCCTGCCATATATGATGGAGTCATCTATATCGGAGACGAGTCTGGCCGCGTCCTAGCTTATGGTGCTGAAAGTGGCGAAGAGATATGGCACGAGGGCGTGAAAGTAGGGGAGGGAATGGTTCGTGCGTCTCCTCTCGTTGATACGGCCAGAGGTAAAGTGATCGTCACCTCTACAGGCGATGACGGTGCAATCTCTGCACTTGATATGGCTGGAAAAATCATCTGGCAAACCAATATTGGTGGCTCCACAGCATCTGTAGCGATGGCTCCAAATGGATATGTTGCTGTTACAGCTTCTTCATTAGTTATGGTAGACTTCGACGGTGAGGATCTGTGGACCCGCTCTCTGGAAGGTCAGGCAGGTGGGGCACCCACCGTTCTTGGTGACAAGATATTTACTGTTACCAATGAAAAGTCCAGTCGACTGATATCTCTCGATATGAATGGAACGCTCATCGACGAAGTGGTCCTCGAACCGTCCGAATATGCTCTATGCTCGCCGACTTTCATCGACGGGCTCCTGTTCGTGACGTCCAACAACGGCTACGTCTACGCGTTCTCGGTCGTCGAGGATATCAGGAATGATGAGAATGGTAATCTTTGGCTCCTGCTCGGCGGCCTAGTTGCCGTTGTGCTTATCGCAGCCATCGGCCTGGTCTACTGGAATGGAAAGCGGAAGGGTGAGTGATGAAGAAGGGCACTACCATCCTGACGGCCGTTGTCATGGTCATCGTCCTGGGGCTTCTCCTCGTGGTCTACATGCAGGGGAACGCCTCTGGTCCGGTGAGCGGTGACATGACGATCGAGCTATACGATGCTCCAGCCTCCATCCACCGCGGCAACCTGACCGTGTGGACCAATGAGAGCGGGGAGTGGACGTACACCACCACGGACAACGGCGGCAACACCACCTGGGTGTTCAAAGGGTTGACCAACGTGACAAGCAGCTATGACATGCTGATGGCCGCCTCGACCATCGCCGGTTTCAC
>DAGU01000033.1:2465-3782 GCA_002498285.1 Methanomassiliicoccus sp. UBA386
AGTTGATGCCCATGCTGTTCCCCTATCAGGACAAGGACACGCCCATCCACCGGCTGGATGCCAGGCCCAAGATGGTGTTCGTACTGGCATTCTTCCTCCTTTCCATCCTGATCTCGGACATAGGGTACCTCTCGGCCATGCTCGTCCTGGCATTGGCAGTGGTCGTCAGAGGCCAAGTGGCGCGCGAGACCCTGGGCCTGCTGAAGTACACCATCTACGTGGTGGCGTTCCTCTTCCTGTTCAGCATCATCTTCACGCCCCCCGCGGGCGGCATGCTGATCGACCTGGGCATCGTCAAGATCACCGAAGGTCCCGTGCTCTTCTCCATCAGCATGTCTCTGAGGCTCATCCTGTCGGTGGTGGCGTTCGCCATCCTCACCTTCACGGTGCATCCGGACGATCTGCTCCGCATCCTGTCGAGGATGGGCTTCAAATCCATGACCGGCATCTCCATCGCCACCAGGATGTACCCCACCATAGCGGCCGATTCGACCGCGATATCGGATGCCATGAAGGCGAGGGGAGTGGAGTTCGACGACGGCAGCCTCGTGCGTAGGGCCAAGGCGAGGGCGCCGGTCATGATGCCCCTGCTCATGAACTCCATGGAGCGGTCCATGGACATCGCCGAGGCCATGGAGGCCCGCGGGTTCGGCACCGGGAAGCGCACCCGCTACAAGGACCCGCCCCTTCGCACCGCGGACAAGCTGATGATGCTCTCCTTCCTGCTGGCGATCCCCTTCGGCCTGGCCATGTTCGTCATGGGCTACGGCAACGCCGACTATCTGGCCGGCGAACCTATCGTCATCACGGCCGCGGGAGCGGCGGTGGCCTCCATCGAGGTGCTGTTCTTCGCGCCCATTCTGCTGGGGGGCCGCCAATGATACGCATGGACCGATTCTCCTTCACCTACTCCGGAAAGAGCGAACCGGTCCTGGAGAACGTGAGCCTCGAGATAAGGGAGGGGGAGTTCCTCCTGATCGTCGGCCCCTCCGGATCCGGCAAGTCCACGCTTATACGCTCCTTCAACGGCCTCATCCCCCACTTCTACGGGGGCGAGGTGGGAGGGCGCGTGACGGTGGACGGGCGGGACACCCGGAGAACGCCTCCGGCCAAGATGGCCAGCGTTGTCGGCATGGTCTTCCAGGACCCCGAGAACCAGCTGGTCATGACCAACGTGGAGAACGAGATGGCCTTCGGCCTGGAGAATCTGGCCCTCCCGAGGGATGAGATACAGGGCCGCATCAGCGAGTACTCGGAATACTTCGGCCTCGACGCCTTCCTGGAGCGGTTCATTCCTCAGCTGTCGGGCGGGGAGAA
>DAGU01000033.1:3958-4182 GCA_002498285.1 Methanomassiliicoccus sp. UBA386
ACGTCACAGCTGGACGACGAGTCGGCCAGCTTGTACCTGGACTTCCTCCATAAGCTCAACAAGGAGCAGGGGATCGGAATAATCCTGGTGGAGCATCGCCTGGAGAGATGCCTGCGCTATGCCGACCGCGTCCTGTTCATCGAGTCGGGCCGCGTGATCGCCGACGGCACGCCCGAGGCGGTCATGCCGCTCATGAGAGAGAACCGTCTCATGGCCGACTTCAA
>DAGU01000033.1:4376-16985 GCA_002498285.1 Methanomassiliicoccus sp. UBA386
GGACTGGACCTTAGTGTCAGGGACAGGGAGGTGGTGGCCATCATCGGCCACAACGGCTCTGGCAAGAGCACCCTGCTCAAGCAGCTGAACGGCCTGCTGCGCCCGGCGGAGGGCACCGTGGCGGTGATGGGCAAGAACATCTCAGAATCGACGACCGCCAGCCTGGCGCGCGACATCGGATATCTGGGGCAGAACCCCAACAACTACCTCTTCGAGGATACGCTGGAGAGGGAGCTGCAGTTCACCCTCCGAAACCTCCAGGTGCCGGAGCCCGAATGGAGCGGCCGCATCGACTGGACGCTGAAGATGCTCGATCTCGAGCGGTACCGATACTCGTTCCCCAGGGACCTCAGCTGCGGCGAGCGGGAGCGCGCGGCCCTGGCGTCCATCTTGGTGGGCCGGCCCCGGATCCTGGTGCTGGACGAGCCGACGCGCGGACTGGACCACTGGAACAAATCGAGGCTCGCATCCATCCTCGGCACATTGCGCGAGCAGGGAATGACCACGGTGATGGTGACCCACGACTACCGCTTCGTGGCCGAGCACGCCACCCGCGTGCTTTCGCTGAACGACGGCGCCCTGAGGGAGGTGCCGCTGGCCGCGGTGATGGAGATGGTCAAGGTATGCGGAACAGAGGCCTGACATGCGCGTAAAGCTCAGCACCCTGATGATCGTGGCCACGCTGGCCATGGCCGGCGCGATGCTGTATCTGGCAATGTTCCAGCAAAAGCTCCTCAGCTCGTACGCGGCCTTTCTATCGTTCATTCTGCTTCTCTTCGTCGTGGGGGTCATCCTCGCCAGGTTCGAGGAGTCGGAGATCAGCTCCAAGGAGGTGGCGCTCATCGGCATACTGGGCGCCATAATCGCGGCGTCCAGGATCCCCTTCGCCGCGCTGCCCAACATACAGCCGTGCACATTCCTGATCATATGCACCGGCCTGGTCTTCGGCGCCCTCGCCGGGGCCATGGCCGGCGTGACCACCGCGGCGGTGTCCAACTTCTTCTTCGGACACGGGCCGTGGACGCCATGGATGATGGTGGCCTGGGCCATGGTAGGTATGGTCTCGGCCCTGGTGGGGAAGCGGCTCAGGGAGGAGGTCACCGTAACCCACGTGATCTTCCTCGGCGTCATCCTCGGACTGGCGTACAACGTCCTCATGGACTTCAGCAGCTGGCTCACGTTCTACCGGGCCGTTCCGGACCTGTTCCTTCCTACCATGGTGGCCGGCATACCGTACGGCATCCTGCACGTCATCGGCAACGTCATCTTCGCCGCCGTGCTCGGCCGGCCGGTGCTCACCCTCTTCAAGAGGTTCAGGCGCCGGACGCACGTGTCGTACCGCCCGGACGATGACGAGGTCGTCATGTCGGCCTCGGCCGGCACCGCCGCGATGGCTGGAAATAGAACCAAATAAGCTGCCCGGCATGGCGTATGGCAGGAGTATGACCATGTCCATCCCACAATGGAACCTGTCCGAGCTTGTAGCATCGACCGACCCGCAGCGCCTGAAGGACGAGCTCGAGGCCATGGTGGACGATTCTGGCAAGTTCGCCGACAGATACCGCGGCCGGATCGCCAGCCTCGACGCCGCGGGACTGAGGGAGATGCTGGAGCGAAAGGACGAGCTGGCGCTACGCTACGAGGGCGTGGAGGAGTACTGCTCGCTGCTGTTCACGGCCGACATGACCGATCCGGTGGCCAACGAGCTCAACAGCGCCTACATGAGGGCGGGCACCGAGGCCGGAAAGGCCATGGCGACCGTGGGCATTGAGCTGGGGCAGCTCCTGATGGCGCGCCCGGAGCTCATCAACGATCCGGCATTGGCCGATTACCGCCACTACCTGGAGAGGCGCGCCCGGGCCGCCCCTCACCTGCTGTCGGAGGCCGAGGAGAAGGTCATCATGACCAAGGACCAGAACGGGATCCAGGTGATGTCCAGGCTGCAGAGCAAGTGGCTCAGCACCCGTTCCTTCGAGGTGGAGATCGCCGGGGAGAAGAGGTCCCTGGGCATCGGCGAGGTCTACGCGTACATGCACGATCCCGAGCGGGAGACGAGGCGGGCCGTCTACGAATCGATCGGCTCAACGCTCAAGCGGGACGAGCTGCTGTGGTCCGACATCCTCCGCACCATCGTGGCCGACCATGCGGCCATGTTCAAGCTGCGCGGTTACGGATCGCCTCTCGAGCCGACGCTGCTGGCCAACGACGTCAGCGCTGGAGCGGTCGACGCCCTCATGGAGGTCGTCCAAGGCAACGTCGATCTGTGCCAGCGATACTTCGGCCTCAAGGCGCGCCTGCTGGGCCTGGAACGCCTGGGCAGCTGGGACCTCAGAGCCCCCCTTCCCAGCACTCCCGACCGGCGCTACTCCTGGCAGGAGACTAAGGACCTGGTACTGTCCACCTACCGCGACTTCGACGGGCAGCTGGGCGAATGGGCGGGCGACATGTTCGAGAGGGGCCGGATCGACGCGCAGGTGCGCAGGGGCAAGAGGACCGGCGCCTTCTGCTCCACCTGGACGGCCGGACGTTCGGCCTTCATACTGCAGTCATACAACGGCCGGCTGAACGACGTGAACACCCTGGCCCACGAGATGGGTCACGCCGTGCACGCCTACCTGTACACCAGGGCGCAGAACTACAGCAACTGCCACGTCTCGCTGTGCGTGGCGGAGTGCGGCAGCCTCATGGGGGAGCTGCTCCTGGCCGACCGGCTGAAAGGAGAGGCGTCGTCCAGGGAGGAGCGGCAGGACATCCTGGTGAAGATACTGGACGGGTTCACCCTGTCGGTGTTCCAGGAAGGCTTCCGCTTCATCTTCGAGGCAAGCCTGTACGAGCAGCAGGAGAACGGCGTGGAGCTGGACGGGAAGAGGATCTCTGAGCTGTGGCGGGCCGCCCAGGACCGCGTGTACGGCGATGCCGTGCAGTGGCTGGACGACTCCGAATGGGACTGGGCGCGGTTCCCTCACCATTACTTCGCCGGCACCAGGTTCTACAACTATCCGTACACCTTCGCCCAGCTGTTCGTCTTCTCCCTGTACCGCATGTACAAGGAGCAGGGCCCCGAGTTCGTGCCGGCGTTCAAGGAGCTGCTCTCGGCCGGCTCCAGCCGCTCGGCCGCCGAGCTCGCCGCCGGGCTGGGGATGGACATCGAGAGCCCGAGCTTCTGGCGCAAGGGGATGGAGCAGGCCAGGGCCTTCATGGAGGAACTGGAGTCCACCATGGAGGATCAGTAGAACTTCGGCGTTCCCACCTGCTGCCTCAGTTGATTGGCGTCGATGATCTGCTCCCTGGTCACCAGGGACATGCCGGCCATGCCGCCGAGCACCTCCACGGCGATTATCTTGTCCGGCCTTCTCAGGTCCACCTTTCCCTTGCTGATCGGCTCCGTCAGGGCCAGGACGAGCTCCTCGGAGGTCATGTCATGGCGGCGCTTGTGCATGTGCATCATCCACCGCTCGTCCTCTCCGATGCCCTCGGCCAGCTCCTGGGCCGCTTCGGTCATCTCGTCCACCGTGGCCTTGACCCACCGGTCCACCGGCATCCAGTGGTAGGTGTGCGTCAGCGTTCCGGGGTCCTCGCGGAACTCCTCGCGTATGTTGGACACGATCTGTTTGGCGTCCCCCGATACCTCGATGCAGAACACGCCGCTTATGCAGGAGCTTTCCAGCTCAGCGATGCTTCCGCCCGCCTCCTCGACACGCCGGCGCACCTCCCTCTCTGCCAGGCCCGCCCGGTTGGGATGGTACGTCACCAACAGGTTGTAGTTCTCCATATCTGTCCACCGTACGTTACTACGTCGCCCCCGGGTTCATGATGATTTCGCTGACGTCACCACCCTCTCCGCCGAAACATCCTCAAGCGCCCGCAGCGCCTCCGCGGCGTGCTTCCGCGGCCGCATCTGCGACGAGAACACCATGCGCACGATGCCCTGCCGGTCGATCAGGTACGTGATGCGGTCGGGCATGCCCAATGCGCTCCACGCTCCATACATGTCTCGCACATTGTCATCGACGTCGCTCAGCAAGGTGAACGGCAGCTCCTGCTCCTCGGCGAAGCGGCGATGCGTCTCCACAGTGTCGCCCGACACGCCGATGACATCGGCGCCGCGCCGCTGGAACTCCTCATACATCTCCCGGAACTCTCGGGCCTCCATGGTGCAGCCGGCCGTGAAGTCCTTGGGATAGAAGTACAGCACCACCGGCCCCTTCCCGATGCGTTCGGCCAGGTCAATATCGTTGCCCTCCTGGTCCGGGAGGCGGAACGTGGGCGCGCGGTCGCCCACCTCGATCTTAGCGCTCATGCGTCAGGTTTGGCAGCGGGAGGTACATCAATCTGTTCTACAGGAACAGCGAGACGATGATGACGAGGTGCAGCGCCATGAACACCGGCACCGCCAGGAACTTGGTCTTGCGAGTCTTGTGGCGGAACAGCCGCATGCCCGCCAGCGCTCCGAAGGGGCCCGCCAGCGCGGCGGCCAGCAGCGTGCGCTCCCTCGTTCTCCTCCTCCTTCGCTTGGAGCGGAACTTATCGATGCCGTACATCACCAACACGGCGACGTTGACGGCCGCATACGCTGCCCAGAGGTACGCGCTCATTCCTCCCCCCCGTCCCAGAAGCGGCTCGGGACCCGCACCTCGACCTCGTGCGCGTAACCGTCCAGATGAAGCATGGTGCGGTCGCACACCGCGCGGAGATGCTTCCACAGCATGGACGACGCGTAGTCGTCAAAGTCGGCCGGCATGCTGTCGAGGAGGTTCCTGGAGCATACCACGATGAGCCGCGCCTGCGCCCGGGAGAATATCACGTTCGTTCTGTTAAGATCGAGGATGAACTCGGCGTTGCCGCTGATGGCCGAGGCATCGCTCTGCGTGCCCGACACGATGATCGTATCGCACTCTCCTCCCTGCAGCCGCTCGACGGTGTCGATCAGTCTGATGTGGTATTTCAGGTCGCTCAGCTCCCCCTTGAGCAGGCCCCGCTGGGCGCGGTGCGGGGTGATGATGGAGATCGTCCCCGGCTCCACGTCGGCCTCGCCGACGCCGCGCGCCAGGATGATGTCCCGGATCAGGCCCACCTCGAAGGGATTGCTCTTGCGTGAGGAGGACTCGCCGTGCACTGCCAGGTACACGCCCGGCGAGCTCCATACGTCCGCCAGGGACGCCAGCTCCCCGCTCTTCCGCACCGACCCCTTCTTGGACACAAGCTCCACGCCCTCCCGGCGATACACCGACGATATGAGGTGGGTGAGCTCGGGCGTCAGGCGGTAGGTGATGGTCAGCGCTGACTGGCGTATCGCGCCCTCAGAGCAAGCCTCGCCAAGGCGCCTCATGGCCTTGTACGCCGAGTCATGGGGATACATCCTCACCACCTGCTCCCTGGTCTCGCGCTCCCAGTCATGGGCGGTGATGGGCGACAGCTGCATGTGGTCGCCGGCCAGCATGATCTCCCCGTCCTCGGCCACCAGTGTGGATAACGCCAGGAAGTCGGGAAAGATCATCATGGAGGCCTCGTCCACTACCAGGCCGTCGGCGCGGGCGGTCTCCCGGGGCCAGCGGTACCGGTCGAAGTTGTCGCCCAGCTTGAGGAGGTCGTTGACGGTGCCGCAGACCACCACGTCGCCATCCCCCAGGCGCTCCTTGATGAGCGAGACGTCACCGCAGGAGATCTCGTCCTGCTCCATCGGCTCCCTCCTTATGTTCAGCACCGCCACCGGGTTGTTGTCGATGCCCGCCGCGTCGGCGGCCTTCCTGAACTCGGGCACCGCCTCGCGCAGCCGCCCGCACAGCTCGTCCACCGCCGTATGCGTCGTGGCCGACAATAGGAACAGCTTGTGGCCCGGCCTGGCCGCCAGACGTAGCATGACGGCCGCCGAGGCGGTGTTGGTCTTGCCCGTGCCCGGCGGCCCGAGCATCAGCTGCACGGTCGAGCCCAATCCCTCCAGGCACGCCTGGACCTGGACCTCGTCCAGGGGATGTCGCCGCAGGCGCAGGTCCTCCAGCACCCGGCGGTACGCTTCCACCTGCTCCCGGGCCGGCGGCTCTCGCACCGGCACGGCAGGATCGACGGGATCGAACCACCCGATCGAGGGAGCTTGCCGGTTCGCATCCAGCCATCGGTCCACCCGGTGGCGGACGTACGCCGACTTGGGCTCCCCGGCCAGCGCGAAGGGCATGAGGCCGTCCTTGGGGGCCATGGAGCTGAGGATGTAGTCGGAGCCCCGGTCCTTGTCGCTGTAGGGTATGACCTCCCCCTGGAAGATACCTGTGGCGATATCGAGCTCGGTGATCTTCGCCGTGACGCCCTCGTACAGGGCCTGGTACCCCGTGGGCCCGCGCTCGATGCTCCCCCCGTAGGGGATGAGGCGCATCATGCCGGCGTCCAGGCCGCACATGGAGAGGAACGAGGGAACGCTGATGCCGAACCGCTCCAGGTCGATCTCCGCCTCAAGCTTGGTCTTACCTTCCTCCTTGCGGAAACGGACGTTCCGGAGGGGGATGCACGTTCCCTCGGCCACCCTGGCCGCCGGCGAGCGGGCCAGGTCCGCCAGCCACTCGCCCTTGTCCCGGTGGTGGTCCAGGCGCAGGAAGTCCTGGCATGCCCTCACCAGGTCGTAGCGGTCGGCGAAGTAGCTCTCCATGCTCTCCAGCTCATACACTGGCACCATGGGCTTCTCCAGCCGGCTGTTCTTGGCCTCGAAGCGCTCCTCCAGCCACCTCAGCGCCTCGCACTTGGCCATGAGGAACGCCCGGATCAGGCTGGGAGTGCCGCCGCGCCGGTAGTCGACCAGGGCCCGGCGGAGCATCTTGTCCTTCCACTCGCCCCTGTCCGGAAGGGTGCCCCACATGGCATGCCAATACGGCACCGGTATGCCGGAGCGGAACCTGGCGTGCACCTCCATGTAGCGGCGCTGGGCGTCCGGGGTGTTCCTGCCCTTGGGCGCCCATTCCCCGTCCTCCGTGAGGTAGAGCGCCGCTCGGTTGTCGAACAGGTCCCGCTTGAACGCATAGGCGAGGTTGACCGGCTCGCCGTCGACCTCGCGGTACCAGTGGAAGGACCTTCCGTACCACCGGACGCTCGCCGCCAGGGGGAGGCTGAAGGAGGTGTACCCCAGGGCCTTGCTCCTGGAGATCTCGTCGCTGATGGACGTGAATATCAGCTGCTCCAGGTCGCCGCGGCATTTCTCCCGGCAGCCCAGCAGCTCGGTGAGGCTGCGCAGGAGCGGCCCGCCCGCCCGGGAGCAGGACTCGATGAGATAGGTCATCTCCTTCGATGACCATAGGTAGAAGTGCACCGGGCGGAACTCGTCCTTGCCGGCGATGGCCGCTATCGCCCTTCCCAGGCCGTCGAAGAAGGAGGCAACCATCTCTCCCTCGGCCAGATCATCGTCCTCGACGGCCCCGCTCCAGCCATGCTCATTGATCCTGAGGACGTAGACGCCCTGCATGGGCTCTGCCGCCTCCTCGCTCTCCTCCATGGGCCTCGGGTAGGGCTCCTCGCCGTCCATGACGGTGGATATCACGCGCTCGCTGTCGGTGAGGTGGGCGCACAGTCCGACCAGGCGGTCTTCCACGTGATCGTATTCCACGTCGAGGTACACCCGTATGGTGCGGAAGCCCACATCGTTCTGATGGGCCGGCAGCAGGCTGACGCCGTGGTGGCCCAGGTTGATCACCTGGTAGTCATCCCTCCGTCTCTGGGGCAGGGTGGAGCGCCGCGCCTTGGCGCGCCTCACCAGGTCGTCCAGGTCGGCGCCGAAGGCCGGGGTGTTGCGCACCGCCGAGGCCTGGGGGGACGACAGATCGAGCTCGGAAAGCGCCAGGAGGTCGGCGACGCCTTCTTTACGAAGGGCGCGCACCGTGACGGGGTCGAGGCCCAGCAGCTCCAGGCGCGCCTGCCGCTCGCTCTCCGGCATGCATATCGTATCGTGCATGCAGGTGTCGCACTTCTCCTCCAGACAGTAGCTCAGTTCGTCGAGCGGAGAGTCATCGATCGTCTCCACCGGCCCGCCGGGAGCGAGCAGCCGGCGGATATCGTCCATCTCTTCCCGCAGCGGCAGCGACGGTACGTTCAGCACGTCCTGCGTGCGGCGCGAATCCTTGTCGATGCGGACCACCGCCGTTTCCAGCACGACCTCCCGGACCTTGCCGGCGATGACCGGCGACGTCTCCAGAAGCTCTTCCTCGACCATCAGCCGGTAGGCGGCCAGCTGGATGCGGTGATAGGTCTTGTCCTTCCTGCTGGCCTTGCACTCCGCGATGCGCAGGACCGGCCGCCCGTCCTTCCAGGTGAGGATGACGAAGTCCATCCTGCCCGCCACCAGATAGCGGCCGATGCGGCGGCCGATCTCCACCTCCCGGGCGAAGATCTCCTCCCCGTCCCCCAACGTCCGGAGGGCGGACATCAGGCTCGACCATCGGATGTTGTTCTCCTCGTCCTCCTTGGACGGATTGAGGCATCGCATCCGTTGCGAGAGGGCCGCCTCGGTCTCCTCCTCCCTCAGCCGTCCAGACGTCGCTAGGACAGGGTCCAGTGTTCCCCTGATGGTGTGGCGATGGGGGAACATCCGGTCCAGCGCGCCAGGGTCCTTGCGGATCATCAGCCGCAGCTTCAGGTCGCGTCCGCAACAGTTCTTGTCCACGTAGTCCCCGATGTCCGTGACGTTGACGTCGGGGCCATCTCCATTCCGCTCGTTCATTGCCCCCATCCGAGAGGCGGGTCAACTCCCGCACCAACTGGATGGTCAGGCGGTTTCGTGATATTTAATGAAAGTCCTGTGGGTCCAGCTCGGTAGCATAGAAGCCAGCGTCAGACGTACCCTATCTCGGCCGCCCGCTTGCGAGCCATCGCCTGCTCCACTAGGGCCTGCTGCTCCTCTCTGGTCAGCTTGGTGGCGTCCTCCAGGGCGATCGAGAACAGCCTGTCCGCCGCTGCCTTGATGTCCTTTGCGGTGATGGCCGATTCTTCTGACCGCTCCCTCTCCACCACCTGGCCGAACGACCTGATCTTGTCGGTGGCGTAGCCTTCCAGCGCCCTCGTCACATAATAGATGGTCACGGGATTGGCCTTGGAACGCTCAAGGTATTCGATCAGGGAGTTGACGTGGCGGGTCATCTCCAGAAACCTCTCCTTGTCGAGCCTTATCGCACTGTCCACGAAGGCGAGGGCCTCGATCATCTCCGTTGTCATCTCGCCGCTTTCATCTGTCATATCGAATCATCCTGTCCTCTCGGGAACGGCACGTCGCATGGACAACCTGTAGAAATACTATTCCCTGTCTTGGCACGTCCAAAAACGAAGGGATCACGGCGCGCGATCGCCAGATCGCGCAGCATTACGATGTGATGGGCCCCATGATAAAGGGCGGAGGAGGGCGCCTTGTTCCCCGAGATGATAACGAGTCATCCCCATCATCCGCCAGGGATGACCGTGGCGCCGCCGGGACGCCTGGGTGTTGTTCTTCGACCGCCACGCTCCTGCCCCGAAATGCCTGCAGAACTATTATTATCTAAAAAAGTAACTTGAGCTGATAATTGACTGAAAATCCCAATATATGCTCCTCCCGCTCGGCATCCTGATTCAAAGATCTGGGGATGCACTATGCGAAGCCCATTAGCCAAGACAGCGACGGCACTGATCATGCTCGGGCTGCTCCTGCCCGGGGCCATGGTCATGTATGAGGTCCCCTCGGCGTCCGCCTCGCCCACCTACGGGCGGGTGACGGTGTCGGGGGCGAACATACTTGTGGACGGCAACATGCCTTCTGAAAAGTTCTACGGGGTTGTCGATACCACCGCCCTGCAGTTCGCCATCATGACCTATATCGACGGTGAGGCGGGAGTAAGGGGCCGGACATCGGTATTCAATACCCCCGATACGAACAACTATGTCCGCAGCCCCATCGTTCCAAACGACACACCGGAGAACTTCTGGCATCAGTACTTTGCCCTGCTGAGGTACTACGACTGCAACCTGGTGCGCATCGGGTGCGGGGACACCTGGGGCACCTCGCTGCAGTACAATGCGTGGTTGAACCACCATGACGCGTACATCGCGCTGCTCCGCACTATGTGCGAGCAGGCCGAGGCCCACGGGGTGTGGGTGTCCCTGGTGCTGGCCGGCTCCCAGGAGTACCCGACCTTCACCTTCGGAGGCTCCGGCTCGGTGTTCGATCCCTCCTCCTCGGCCTTCGCCCGGTACGCTGCCTACTGCCGGGACGTCATGGCGGAGCTGGAAAGCGAGAACGCCATCTGCTGGTACGACCTCTTCAACGAGCCGGACCACAATTTCGTGTCGCAGTCGTACTGGAACGGGGACAAGGTCCGCTTCCACAACTGGGCCAGGGCCGCCGTGGCGGCCACCGAGGGGGCGTCCACCCACCCGCGCACGATGGGCGTGGCGGCCCTGGGGACGCTGTTCGGCTGGAACAAGGCCGATTTCGACCTGGCGGTAGGCAAGATCGGGGTGGAGATCCTTCACGTCCACTACTACGGCTCGAACTATGATGCCTACAACTTTCAGCTGCCGGAGGGCTGGGCCCGCCAGAACGGCAAGCCCCTCTTCTGGGGCGAGCTCGCCTACAACAAGGAGTACCCCATAGTGCGGTACGACTTCGCCGAGCAGGCCATCTGGAACGCCGGCGGTCAGGCCATCACGTCGATGGTGCTCACCGGCACGCCCGGATATCCGTACCGGGGAGGCTCCCTGGTGGACGTCCATCAGACGCCCGCGGAGCCGGTGGATGGGACGCCGCCCGCCGTTTCCATCACCTCGCCGGCCGACGGCCTCCTGACCAGGGAGCCGGGGGCGTTCGAGTGGAGCGCTTCCGACGCTTCGGGCATCGCAGGATACCGCTACCGCCTGGATGGCGGTCCGTGGACCTCCTGGTCGGCGGCGACCTCGGCGACGATGGGCGACCTGTCCGATGGCGAGCATGCTTTCGAGGTATCGGCCACCGACCCGGCGGGCAACGTGGGAACGACCGTCGTCCGTTTCACCGTGGACCGGACCGGCCCCCAGGCGTCCTTCACCGCTCCCGCGGCAGGGGCTCGACTTGACACGACATCTGCGTACGTGGCGTGGTCCGCGTCCGATCCGGCCGGTGTTTCTCACTTCCGCTACCGCATCGACAGCGGCGCATGGTCGTCCGAGACCACGGCCACCTCGGCGCTGCTCTCGGACCTTTCGGACGGGACGCGCACCGTGGAGGTGGAGGCGACCGACATGCTCGGCAACACCCGCACCGTCGCGGTATCCTTCATCGTCGACACCTCGGTGCCGCCGATCGACATCCTATCGCCTTCCGACGGGGCGGGGATCAACGCGACCTCGATGGCGGTGGAATGGTCCTCCGACGATCCCGCGTCCCTTGTAGGTGTGGAGGTTCAGGTGGACAGCGGCGACTGGACATTATATGACGTCGCGTCCCAGAGGATAACATTGGCCGGGCTGTCGGACGGAGAGCACCGGCTCAGCGTCCGGGGCACCTATGCCAACGGCCGGACCTATGTCGACAGCATCACCGTATTCATTGACACAGCGGCGCCCGTCGTCGAGTCGGCCTCTCCGCAGGGCGCCGTCCAGCAGAGGCCCAGCGTGATCGCCGCCACGCTCTCTGAGGCATTGTCGTCGGCCACCATGGTTGTGGACGGTGTCGACGGAACGGCATCATGGGTGGGCAGCGCCGTGGAGTTCGTTCCGTCATCGAGACTGCTGCGGGGGTTGAACTACACCGTAACGGTGAGTGCCGTCGACCTGGCCGGGAACGCGATGAGCGCGTCATGGGCCTTCACCATCGCCGAGGTCCCGCCAGCCAAGGGCGTGGTCACCGACAGCAGCGGCCGTCCGGTGGCGGGCGCGGTGGTGGCGCTGAGCACCGGCGACCAGGCCGTGACGGACGGTGACGGCGTCTTCCTTCTGGATGTCGATCCTGGGACCTATAACGTCACGGTGTCCAGGGACGGGTACCAGAGCGTGATGGTGTCGCTCAGGCTGGGCCCCGGAGAAACGGCAACGGTAGGCCTGACCCCTGTGGGGGTTGGCCCCATGACCGTCATCATGCTTGTGGCCGGCCTCTCCATGCTGGCCATCATCCTGATCGCCATGGGCCTGGTCCTGCCGGGGAGGAAGGGCTGAACTCCCCTCAAACCTCTTATTTAATCTCCCAGAAGATCTCCGTCATGAGCTTCTCGTCCGGGACCTTTCCCGGCTCGTTGAGGTATCGCTCCCACATGCGTCCCGCCGGTTCGTATCCTTGGGAACGCATCCATTTCTCCATGGCGGCGTACGTCTCCATCAGCCGGCGGTACGGGCCGACGTGGACGCCGGTGGCCGCTCTCACCGATGGCAGCGTGAAGGGCCTGATGCGCCCCTCCCCCTCGAACGGCTCCTTCAGCGGGAATCCGCACTCCAGATCGGTATCCTCCCCCGCCCAGGAGTGGTAGTAGACGAAGGGCGGTCCGACCACTCGCAGTCCTCGGCGGGCTATGAACTCGCCAAGCTCGCCGTACGCCCTGCCGATGGTTGGGGCGATGTCCTCATGCCTGACCCTTTCCCGGATGGCCGCGGAAGGCTGCTCCGCGGTGGTGATCACTCTATACTCCTCCATATTAT
>DAGU01000033.1:17108-17617 GCA_002498285.1 Methanomassiliicoccus sp. UBA386
TATACTCCTCCATATTATCGCGCCTGTATCGCACCGCGGCGAATATAATGGGGATGGAGCCCCTCGAATCAATGGGGGCGGAGATGCCAGTAAAGACATTTCCAACCGGCGCGGGCATGCGCGCGGCAGGAAGCGGGCCGCCCCCATCGTCCTAGATGAGCGGGCGCATCACGAGGCAAAAAGGCCTGAGCGGCTGGCAAGAAATGATAAGGTTAATTAGGGAGTGCCCCATCGTTCCTTGGACGCCTGAAAGGGGAGGGTCCAGACAGGTCCATCCAAGGCTCCGGCGCAGAACCGCCGAACAATAGTTATTTATTTAAGACTACCTTAAGGCGTTCACCCACAGCAGGTGAAACGATGGTTGAGTTTAAAGCGGTCATCAATGATGTGAAGTCCGGCAAGTCCTATCAGGTGCCGGTCGCAGGGCACCATGCCAATTCCTTGATCGGCAAGAAGATCGGGGATGTTGTAGACGGTATCTTCGTAGGTCTGCCAAGTTACAAGCTGAC
>DAGU01000040.1:0-1215 GCA_002498285.1 Methanomassiliicoccus sp. UBA386
GGGCGGGATGACCTGCCACGCCGCCATCGTGGCCCGGGAGCTTGGCATTCCATGCATTGTGGGCGCCAGCGATGCCACCAAGGTGCTGAAGAACGGCATGAAGGTGACCGTGCACGGCCAGATGGGCGTTGTGTACGAGGGCGTGGAGGAGAAGAAGGAGACACCCGCCCCCGCTCCCATGGCCGCGGCCGTGGCATCAGTGCCCGTGACCGCCACCAAGATCATGGTGAACATCGGGGTCCCGCAGAAGGCCGAGGAGATCGCCCAGCTTCCCGTGCAGGGCGTAGGGCTGATGCGCATCGAGTTCCTCTTCACCTCCTACATCCAGGAACACCCGTGCGCCCTCATCGAGCAGGGACGCTCCCAGGAGCTGATCGACAACCTCGCCAACGGCATCGCCATGGTGGGCAAGGCATTCTACCCCCGGCCCGTGGTCCTCAGGACGTCCGACTTCAAGACGAACGAGTACCATGACATGAAGGGTGGGAGCAAGTACGAGCCGAAGGAGTCCAACCCCATGATCGGATGGAGGGGCTGCTCCCGCTATGTGTCCGAGTCGTACCGCGAGGCTTTCATGTGCGAGTTGCGGGCGGTCAAGAAGGCCCGGGACGAGATGGGCCTGAGGAACATCTGGGTCATGCTCCCCTTCGTCCGCACCCTTGATGAGCTGGACAAGATCGAGGCCATGATGAAAGAGGTGGGGCTGTACCGCGGCAACGACTTCAAGCTGTACCTCATGGCCGAGGTGCCGGTCATCATCTTCATGGCGGAGGAGTTCGCCGAGCGCTGTGACGGATTCTCCATCGGTTCGAACGACCTCACCCAGCTCACCATGGGAGCCGACCGCGACTCCGACGTGCTGGGCAAGATGGGCTACTTCGATGAGAGGAACGAGGCCATCAAGAGGGCCATCGCCCACCTCATCAGGTCGGCCCACAAGAAGGGCGTGCCAGTTTCGATCTGCGGACAAGGGCCTTCGGTGTACCCGGAGTTCGCGGAGTTCCTGGTCAGGGAGGGCATCGATTCGATCTCCCTGAACCCGGACACCGTGCTCAGCACCATCAGGCATGTGGCCGCGGCCGAGCAGAGGCTTCTGCTGGAAGGCGTCCGCGCCGGCAAGAAGAAAAAGAAAAAGTGAGAGGGAGGCGACACCCCCCTCTCCCCTTTTTTCTATAATATACTACGATACTTTACTATAATCGATCAGCGAAGCGA
>DAGU01000040.1:1309-3166 GCA_002498285.1 Methanomassiliicoccus sp. UBA386
AAGCGAGCGCGGGCGTCACGGCATGTGACGGCCGGCATAGCGATCCTCGTCCTTCAGCAGCCTGGTGGCCACCCGCACCAGGGGATGGTGCTGCCCCTCGATGATCTTGATGTCGTCCAGCGACCTCACCCCCAGCTCCTCCGCGGTTCTTTCCATCCCTAGCTCGATCTCCCGGTCGGGCTCGAGGACGAACGCCTGGAACTGCCTCACGCCCATGTTGCGAGCGGCCAGCACTCGATGGTGGCCGTCCACCAAGAGATAGTGGGTGTTCTTCTGGATGACGATGAGGGGCTCCACCAGCCCGCGCTTGATCTCATATTGCCGTCCGCGGAGCTCGTCGGCGAAGACCTCGTGCTGCGTGGGCCTCAGGTCCTCGAGGGGGACGATGCGCCTCTTGACCGTGATATTGACCCCGTGCTTCTTCTCCAGAAAGGTCTTGAGCATGTTGATCTTGTTCGGCGTCGCTTTCTCGATATGCGAGCGTATGATGTCGATATTGCTCAGCATGCCCACCACGTACCCGTCCTCGTCCAGCACGGGAGCGTTGCGCAGGCCGTAGCGGAACAGCACGCGGGAGGCGTCATCGATGTCCATTCCCGGCGACAGCGATATGGTGCCAGTCTTGATGATCTCAGTGATCTTGGCCTCCGGATGATTGATCGCTCTGAGCAGCTCCTTGGCGGTGACGAAGCCGAGGATGCGGCGATCCTCCTCCACCGGAAGGCCGTGGAACTCGGTGGAAATGAGCTTCTCAATGGCCTGCTTCACGGTATAGTCCGACGGGATCGATATGACGTCCCGGACCATGTAGTCGCTCACCCTGAGCTTACCGTCCATATCTGCCATCTCACCGCTATCCCGGGTCATCATCATAAAGGTGATGTTTTCTTCACCTAAACATGCCTCGGCTCGCGATCATTTGTAACTGTAAGGCAGCCAGTCGATGCCGCGGCGCGACATTTAGGGACCCCAGTGAGAGCGTGGTCTGGAAAAGCCATATATAGGACCTACATATTTGGGTGGAAGTACGCCCTGGTAGTGTAGCGGCCTATCATGAAGCCCTGTCGAGGCTCCGACTCGGGTTCAAATCCCGACCAGGGCGCCATTCTCAACTCTCCGCTGTCAAGCGTAGCGTATCACCCTCTCTAGGAGGGGGAGCGATCGCTGCCTCACCTCTTCTATGACTTCGAGCACCCTGTCCGCTGTCCTGCGATCGGCCAGAGGGGCCTCTTGATCATGCAGCTCCATGATCCGTCCACGATCGACCGACGCTTCCGACATGATGCAGTACATGATGCTCCATGCCCGCCTGGTGGCATCGAGGTCGTATCCTCCGCCGCCCAGAACAAGGTACCTCCCTTCGCACAGCTCATGGGCCACCTCATGGGTCAGCTTCGCCACCTCCGCATAACCTCGGGTGGTGTACCCCATGTCGGCCAGCGGGTCCCTGTAATGGCCGTCTACCCCGAACTGCTGAATGATCACATCCGGGCGGTACGAACGCAGCGCCGGGATCGCCACCGAGCGGAAGGCGTGCAGGAACAGGTTGTCATCGGTGCCGGCGGGCAGGGGAACGTTGATGTTGCTCCCCATTCCCTCCATCTCCCCGATCTCGTCCGCCTCTCCGCTGCCGGGGAAGAAGTCGTCGCCGTAGCGGTGCAGCGATATCGTCAACACGTCCTCGTCATAGAATATCGCCTGGGTGCCGTCCCCGTGATGGGCGTCGATATCCACCACGGCCACCCGCCCAATGCCGAACTCCCTCTGGAGCGCCCTCACCGCTACCGCGATGTCGTTGAACACGCAGAAGCCGGCAGCGCGGGCGGGATGGGCATGATGAAGCCCCCCGGCGGGATT